>NZ_WPCF01000022.1 GCF_009741975.1 Halobacterium sp. CBA1126
GTCGACCCCGACGACCTCGACGAGCCCGAACACCTCCTGCAGCTGTTCGAGCACGCCGACGCCGCGGTCGTCGGCCGCCCCCACGAGAACGTCAGCGAGCAGAGCGACGTCAGCACCGAGGTCGGCTCCGCGTTCGCCGCAGCCTACCGCGACGTGCTGAACGCCCGCCTCGACACGAAGTGGTGTCTCACGCACTACCCCGCGCCCGCGGACGCCCAGCTCGCGGAGATGTCCACGGCGGCCTACGAGGACTTCGTCTACGACGCGATGCTCAAAGACTGGGACGCGGTCGAGGCCCACCAGGAGCAGATGGTCGAAATCCTCGACCCCGCCGAGGAGGTCCACATCGTCTCCGGCGACACGACGGACGTCACGATGAGCGTCGCGAACATGACGACGCTGAACGACTGCGGGACGAACAACCTCCCCGCGGGCGAGGTGTTCACGGCGCCCGTCCCAGACTCCGTGGAGGGCGAAGTCCTCTTCGACAAGCCGGTCTACCACCAGGCCCGCGAGATTCAGGGCGCGTGGCTGAAATTCGAGGGCGGTGAGGTCGTGGACTTCGCCGCCGACCAGAACGAGGACGTCCTCGAGGGCATCCTGAACACGGACGACGCGCGCGCCGGCTCGGCGAGCTGGGCATCGGGATGAACCGGGACATCGACCGGTTCACGTACAACATGCTGTTCGACGAGAAGATGGGCGACACCGTCCACATGGCGCTCGGCCGCGCGTACCCCGCGACGGTCGGCGAGGGCGTCGAGCAGAACGACTCCGCGAAGCACGTCGACATGATTGTGGACATGAGCGAGGACTCGTACATCGAGGTCGACGGGGAAGTCGTCCAGCGGAACGGGACGTTCACGTTCGAAGACGGGTTCGAAGAGTAGCGTGGGCCGGAGTGAGCACAGCGAGCGAGACCCACGGTGTAGCGAGCGGGGACCACAGCGACCCGCGAGCAGGAGCGGGGCCGAACGCAGTGAGGGCCCGCGGGAAAGACGAACGGCGAGCGGAGCGAGCCGTGAGGACGGATTCGACGCGTAGCGGCCTTTTTCGCGTCCTGCCGAACGCAGTGAGGCAGGGCTCGGGAGAGCTTGCTCTCCCGGCGTAGATCTTTGCGCGGGAGCGTAGCGAGCACCGCAAAACGGGACGCCACAAAGCGTATGGCGGCTTCGTGTCCCCGCTCGTTCGACGGAACGCCCGCTATCGGGGCGGAGCCGCGCTCTCCCGCGCTGGCATGTTATCATCTACCAACCCTCGTTTTAAGTCAGTGGCGTGTGTACGGCTGTCACGTGCCAAAGCTCGACTGCCCCGACTGTGGTCGCGACATCGCGATGCACGAACTCGAGACGCGAACTGTCGCCCAGACCACGGGATTCGAGACGAGCTACCGCTGCCCGTTCTGCCGCGCGGACTTCGAGGAAGTCGCACAGCTGATGTGACCCCGGGAGTTCGGCGTGACGCGCGGGCACGACCGCGACCCCAGTAGTCGCTAGTCGCTCGAACGTGCGGAATTTGAGTTCTGTATGTACGCGGGGCGGAGCCGCGCGTTTCGCTGCGCCAACGGCGCGAGCGAGGAACCCCACCGAAGTAAAACGGTACACGGGCACGAGGGGATTCGAACCGTCGGGAGACGGTCCGCTCGCTTCGCTCGCGGCTGCGACTCCCGGGGTTCGAACCCTGTACCGCTTCGCTCCTCGCGTCCATTCGTCGCAGAAGCGGGCACGAGGGGATTCGAACCGATGCGAGACTCACCGCGTTCGCCTCGCAGGGTTTCGAACCCCCGTCGAGCCGGTTCGGTCGTCGCGTCGCTCCTCCCTGCACGGGCACGAGGGGATTCGAACCCCCGGCATTTCGGTTAGAAGCCGAACGCTCTGTCCGAACTGAGCTACGTGCCCCGACGGGGGATAGATGCGACGCGAGTAAAAACCGACGGGTTGCGTCCGCTGGAGAGTCGAAGCACACAGGTACGGTGGGCTGCTACGTCGGCGTAATGAGAGTCATCGGTACCGTGGGGATGCCGGGCAGCGGCAAGAGCGAGGTCGCCGCCGTCGCGGAGTCGCTCGGCGTCCCGGTCGTCGTCATGGGTGACGTCATCCGGCAGGAGTGCCGGGACCGCGGGCTGGACCCGGCGGAACACCACGGCCGCATCGCACAGCAGCTCCGCGAGGAGCGCGGGCCGGGCGCCATCGCGGAGCGCTCGCTGCCCGTCATCCGCGACCACCTCGAGGACAGCGACGTCGTGCTCGTGGACGGCATCCGGTCGGGCGTGGAGGTCGAACAGTTCCGGGACGCGTTCGACGGCGCGTTCACGCTCGTGGAGGTGTACGCGCCCTACGACCTGCGCCGCGAGCGCATCGAGGGGCGCGGCCGCCCCGGCGACGTGGACGGCGAGTCGCTGGCGGACCGCGAGGAGCGCGAGCGCGGGTTCGGGATGGACGAGGCCATCGAGGCCGCGGACGTCCGCGTGGAGAACACGGGCACGCTCGAGGAGTTCCACGAGCGCGTGGAGGAACTGCTCACCGAGGCCGTCGACGACGCCCCGGAGGTGGAGGAGTCGTGAGCGACGACCGCGGCGTCCTCTACAGCGTCGACGTCCAGATCTCGGCGCCCGTGAAGCCCACGGAGGTCACGGACCGCGTCGCCGAAGCCGTCACCCAGCTGTTCCCGAGTGCGGACGTCGAAACCACGGGGGACCGCGTGACCGCCGAAACGCACGACGTGGAGGCGTTCCGCGAGCAGCTGTTCGAGCAGCGCATCCTCGACACCGCGCGCAAGGAGTTCCTGCGGAACAGCGCGGACGCGGGGTTCAGTTTCGACCTGAAGAAGCAGGCGGCGTACGTCGGGAAGGTGAACTTCTCCGTGGGGAGTCCGGACGAACTCGGCGACATCCACGTCGAAGTAGCCGTCACCGAGCCGGACGTGGAGTCGTTCATCGCGTACCTCGCGCCGAAGACCGAGGACGGCGAGCCCGTCGACGCGCCGTAGCTACGCGAGCAGGACGGCGATCGCGACCGCGATGAAGACGACCTTCGTGGCGACGTTGACGGCGATGACCTTCGAGCCGAAGCGCGCCCCCCAGATGCCGTACTGGAAGGGAATCGAGCGCTTGAACGTGGAGACGGCGAAGGAGACGACGCCGCCGACGAGCATCGTCGCGACGGCCTCCCGCGGGGTGAACGTCCCCGGGACTTGGGGTGCGATGAAGATGGCGCCCGTGGTGGTGTCGACGGCGAACGTCGCGATGGCGGGCACGCTCGCCGACGGCAGCCCGACGAGGTCGGTCAGCGGCGCCGCGGCGGCCGTGTACTCGGTGACGTCGTAGGCGGTCGTGAGGTAGACGACGGCGGTGTAGACGACCGCGAGCCGCGGCACGATACTGACCAGTTTCTCCTCGGTCTTCGCGAGCGCGCCCCGGACTGCTTCGTGCCGCGTCTGGTCGTCGTCGCCCGGGAGGTCGACGTCGGCGTCGGCGGCGGGCGCGACGTTGCGCTCCGAGAGCAGGAGGCCGCCGGCGAGCACGCCGGCGAGCGTGATGGCGAGGCTGACGCCGGCTCGCGCGCCGACGTACGTGAGCCCGACCTCCAGCCCGAGGATGGGAATCAGCACGGGCGCGTAGAACGTGAAGATGTGCTGGACGAACCCGAAGAACGTGTTGATGGTGACGGCGACGAGGGTGGCGCGGTCGTCGAGCACGCCGGCGTCCCGGTACTCCTTGAGCATCCCGTAGCCGGCGGTCGGGGACGCGGTGGTCGCGAGGATGGCCGTCCCGACTTCGTCCGGGAGGTTCGCGGGACCGGTCAGCGGCTTCGCGAACCGCCCGACGTACGCCACCGCGCCGAACGCGACCGCGAGGTTCGCGAGCGTCAGCCCCACCGCGATGGCGACCGACACCGCCGCCACCCGGGGGAGAACGTCCGCGAGGAGCGCCGCGAGTTGCACGCCCGTCGGTTCGAGCGCGGTCGAATTACCGGTGTCGGTCTCGTCACACGGCGGCGCCGACGACGCCGAGGAAGACGACGACGCCGAGCACGTCGCAGGTCGTCGTGACGACGGGGACGACGACGTCGTCGGGGTCGAGCTGGAGCTGGAACGCGGCGTAGGTCGCGGTGGTCGCGATGGCGACGGCGACGACCGCGAGCAGCAATCCGGAAACGGCCGCGATGAGGACGACCGTCGCGAACGCGAGGGCGACGTCGCCGAGCGCGTACCGTGCGAGCCACGCGGCCGCGCCGACCGCGGGGAACAGGGTCACCGCGAGCGCGAACGTCGCGGCGGCGTTGCCGGCGAGCGCGTCGTCGGTCGGCTCGAACGCGAGCGTGCCGAGGTGGAACGCCGTCGACAGCCGGCTGGCGAGCACGCTCCCGAGGTTCCCCGCGACCGCGATGATGCCCGGGACGAGCGTCAACAAGGTCGGGTAGCGCGTGAGGACCGCGCGGCTGCCGTCGAGGACGAGCCCGCCCCAGAGCTCGACGACGGTGAGCGCGACCAGCAGCGGGAACGTCGCCGCGACGATGCCGCGGACGCTCCACTCCTCGGGCACTCACACCACCCCGGCGGCGATGGCGAGCCGGGCGCCCGCGAGCATCGTCGCGATGCCGACGACGTCCCCGGTGGTGGTGACGACGGGCCCGGCGAGCGCGTCCGGGTTGAGGCCGCGCCGGAACCCGACGAACACCGTGACGATGACGACCAGCGTGAGCCCCGCGCCCGAGAGCACGCCCGCGACGAGCGCGACGACGAGCAGCGCGGCCAGCGGCGCGACCGGGAGGTCGAGCGCGCGCCGGATGCCGAAGCCGACGACGGCGGCGACAGCGGAGACGACGACGCCGTTGAGCATCGCGGCGGCGACCGCGGACTGCACGCGCTCGTCGGGGACGCCGAGTTCGGGTTCGACGAGGCCCTGGTGGAGGCCGGTCGCGAGGCGAGCGCCCAGCGACCCGTAGACGCTCCCGCGGGTCGCCAGCAGGGCGGGGACGAGCGTGAGCAGGCCGGGGACGACGGCGAGCTCGCGCTCCATCCCGCCGAGCACGACCCCGGAGAAGACGCTCGCGGCCGCGGACAGCACGAGGATGCCGAACGCCTCCCGGTAGGCGTCCTCGGCGACCGCGCGAATGGTCATGGCCGACTCCACGCGGCGACCGGGGAAAAAACCCGCCGGCGGGCGTGGCTTTTTGCGGGCCGCTCACGTACAGTCGGCCGTGCCCGAGGACCCCGAGACGGTCGCCGAACGGCTCCGCGAGCGCGCCCGCCGCCTCCGGGAGCGAGCGCTCGCCGAGCACGCCGACGGCGACGCGCGGGTGCTCGACCCGCAGCCCGTCGACCCGCCGCCGCACGCCAGAGCCGACGGCTTCCCGGCGTCCGTCGACGAGCAACTCGATCGCTTCCCCGGCGTCGCCGGCCTCGTGGTCGTCGACGACGGCCGCGTGCTCGGCGTCCAGCAGGGCTACCGCGACGGCTGGACGAACCCGGGCGGCGCGCAGGACCCCGGAGAGCCGCTCGCCGAGACCGCGGTCCGGGAGACCCGCGAGGAGACCAACATCGAGGCGGAGGTGACGGGCGTGCTGTACGCCCGGGACTTCGCTGTCGACTACGGCGGTCCCGAGCCAGTCCACGTCCCGCTGGTCGTGTTCACGGGCCGACGGGTCGGCGGCCGGCGCGCGGCGCCGCTCGTCCGCGTCTCCTCCGGCGAGCCCGAAATCGAGGACGTGCAGTGGTTCGACGCCGGCGCCCTCCCCGAGGACTTCCGGGACCGCGAGCTGATTCTCGACCTACTGTAGGCCGTCCGTCCGCAGGAGGTAGACGAGCGCGCCCGCGCCGCCGAACACGACCGCGCCCGCGAGCCACGGCGCCCGCTTCGGCGCGTGCTCGTGGCGGGCCGACCGGCCGTCGAGGAAGACGGCGACGGGAGCGAGCGCCCACGCGTGGGCGAAGACGGTCGCGCCGAGCGGGAACGTCAGGTCGAACGCCGCGAGCGCCAGCCCCACTGCGAACGCGACGACGGTCCCCGCGAGCACGTCCCGCCACACGCGGTCGGCGTCAGCGGAATCGTCGACGGCGACCGCCTTCCGCGCGAGGTACGCGACCGCGACAGCGACGTTCAGCACGGGGACGGCGCCGCCGGCCGTCCACGGGAGCGGGTGCGGCGTCCACGCCCGGTCGCGGGTCTGCCACGCGTCGTAGCCCAGCGACGCCGCGAGCACGACGGCCGCGAGCGCCGCCAGCGGCACTGCCGCCCGCTCGAGGGGCGTCCACGCGAGGAAGAACGCGAACAGGCCGACGAGCGCGCCCGCGGCGACGACCAGCTCGGCGAGCGCGTGCGTGTTCACGCCCGCCCTCGTCGCCTCCTCGTGGAGCGCGTACGTCCCGTCGACGTCCACGCGGTACGCGCCGTCCCGCGACTCGAGGACGACGCGTTCGCCGTCGAGCGCGCCCGGACTCCCCGCGGGCTCGCCGACCGCGTCCAGCACGCGCGCCAGCCGGCTGCTCGCGTGGCCGCCGCTCGGCCACGCCTCGAACGCCCGCACCGTCTCGCTGCCGTCCGCCCGTCGGCGTTCGACGACGAGTTCGAGCGCGTGGTCGGCGTCCACGTCGAACGGGTAGCCGTCGGGGACGTCCTCCGCGGGGACGCGGGTCACTCGGCGGACGAGCGCGCGGTTCGTGGACGACTCTCGTGACGCCATTCACGCCGAGGTACGCGCTCCACGGCAAAACAGTACTGGCCGGTCCCTCAGAACATCCCGCCGAAGCCGCCGCCGCCTCCGCCACCGCCACCGCCCTGCTGCATCTGCTTCATCATCCGCTGCATGTCGCCGTCGCCCATCCCCTGGAACTGCTTCATCGTCTGGGCCATCATCTTGTGCTGGTCGAGCAGCTCGCGGATGGTCTCCTCGCTCTGGCCGGAGCCCTTCGCGATGCGGCGGACCTGCGAGGCGCCGACCGAACGGGGGTTCTCCAGCTCTTCTTCGGTCATCGAGTCCATGATGACCTCGAAGTTCCGCATGCGCTCCTGGGTGACGTCCATCGCGTCGTCCGGGAGCTGGTCCATCATGCCGCCGCCCATCCCCGGAATCATGTCCATCACCTGGTCGAGGGGGCCCATGTTGTCCATGGCCTCCATCTGCTTGCGCATGTCCTTCAGGGTGAACTCCCCCTTCATGAGGTCCTCGGGGTCCCAGTCGTCGTCCTCCTCGAGGCCCGTCTCCTCCATCGCGCGCTCGACGCGCTCGGTGAGCTGCTTGAGGTCGCCCATCCCGAGCAGCCGCGAGATGAACGAGTCGGGCTCGAAGCGCTCGATGTCCTGGACGGTCTCCCCGGTCCCGAGGAACGCGATGGTCGAGCCGGTCTCGTCGACGGCGGTCAGCGCGCCGCCACCCTTCGCCGTCCCGTCGAGCTTCGTGATGGCGACGCCGTCGATGCCGATGGAGTCGTCGAACTCGCGGGCCTGGTCTTTCGCGCCCTGGCCGATTGCGGCGTCCAGCACCAGCAGGCTGCGGTCGGGTTCGACCGCCGACTCGATCTCCTCGATTTCGCCGATGAGCTCGTCCTCGAGCGCGTGGCGACCCGCCGTGTCCACGATGTGGACGTCCGCGTCCTCGGTGGCTTCGAGGCCGTCCCGCGCGATCTTCACGGGGTCGTCCTCGTCGGGGTCGCCGTAGAACGCGACCTCCGCGCGCTCGGTCATCTGCTTGGCCTGGTCGTACGCGCCCGGCCGGAACGTGTCCGTCTGAATCACGGCGGGGCGCAGCCCCTTCTTCGAGAACCACCACGCCATCTTCGCCGCCGTCGTCGTCTTCCCGGAGCCCTGCAGGCCGGCCAGCAGGATGGTCTGGTTCTCGAGGGGGATCTCCGTGGAGTCGCCGACGAGGTCGACGAGCTCCTCGTAGACGATGCGGAGCACGTGGTCGCGGGCGGACGTCCCGCCCGGCGGCTCCTCCTCTAGGGCGCGCTCCTCGATGGACTCTGAGAGGTCCATCACGAGGCTCACGTCGACGTCCGCCTGGAGCAGCGAGCGCTGAATCTCCTTGACGATTTCGTCGACGTCCTCCTCGGAGATGCGGGACTTCCCACGGAGCTTGTCGAGCGTCCCCCGCAGGGAACTCCCGAGGTCGTCGAGTACCATTATTAGCTACTGATAGGCGGTGGGGGCGTAAGAGCCTTTTTCTGCGGGGCGTGGCGAGCGAAGCGAGCCACGTTACCGCGAGCGGAGAGCACGGCGAACCGCGAGCAGCGCGCCAGCGGCGCACCACGTTGACGTGAGCGCGGAGCGAAGCGATGCGCGAACTGCGGAGCGTGGCCGAGCAACGCGAGACCACGTTACTGCGAGCGGGGAGCGGAGTGACCTGCGAGCAGCGTGGTCAACCGTAGGGAGCCCACGCGACTTTCGAGCTCTCGGTGTGTTTTTTGACGAGTCGTCACGACGGCTCTGTATGGGCGTCCTCAGTGAGCGACCGCTGGGATTCGAGATAATCGCGGCCTGGACCGGACTACTCGGGCTCGCGAGCCTCGTTCTGTCCGTTCCGCGGTCGCTGACGTATCTTCCCGTCGGCATCCTCTACGTGGCTGGTTCGTACGGTCTGTGGCGACAAACCAGACGTGGCGCGGCGGTCCTCGTCGTCGTGTGGGTCGTCGGTGCAGGGCACTCGGCTCTCGTCGAGGGGCGGGTGTTCGCATTCCTCGGGGCGGTGCTCGTCGCTGGCTACGTTTACTACCGGAGAGCAGCGCTCCAACCCTAACGAACGCACCCGTCGTCGCCGAGGGAGCGGTCCGGCTGGCGTCCCCGCAGTCGGTACGTTCAACCGCGCGCCCGCCCTACGTCGGGTCGTGCCTACGTACGCTACGAGGGCGCTCGTCTCCGTGCTCTGCGAGCTCGCGGCGGACGCCGACCCGGACGACATCTCGGTGCGGCTCGCCGCGACGCCCGCGGGCGAACTACGGCCGACGGACGGCGACCTCGGGCTGGACCCGGCGACGCCCGTGCTCTCGGAGTTCTACTTCCCGGACGCCGGGAACTCGCTGTCGGGCGTCTT
This sequence comes from Halobacterium sp. CBA1126, assembly GCF_009741975.1. Taxonomy (GTDB): domain Archaea; phylum Halobacteriota; class Halobacteria; order Halobacteriales; family Halobacteriaceae; genus Halobacterium. The sequence goes on from NZ_WPCF01000022.1 coordinate 9,030, forward strand.
CGGGATGGACCTCGCGGCGCCGACCGGCCAGACGGCGGGGCGGTTCGTCTCCCATCCGGACGGCGACCCGACGGTGTCGGTCACGGACGACCTCCACGCGACCGTGCTCGTGGCCGTGCCGCCGTGGGACGTCGAGGACGTGCGAGCGTACGACCGCGACGACGAGCGCCTCGACCTCGTGCTCGTGGACGCGGAGACGCCGGACCCCGAGCGGCCGGTGTAGAATCAGTCCTCGTCTTCGAGGAGGTCGTCGACGAGCGCCTCCGGGTCGAACTTCCGGAGGTCGTCGTACCCCTGCCCGGTGCCGAGGAACAGAATCGGCTTCCCGGTGACGTGCGAGACGGAGATGGCCGCGCCGCCCTGACTGTCGGCGTCGGCCATCGTCAGAATCGCGCCGTCGATGCTCGCGGCGTCGTCGAACTCGCGGGCGCGGTTGACCGCGTCCTGTCCGGCGACCGCCTCGTCGACGAAAACTGTGTAGTCGGGGTCGACGACGCGGTCGAGCTTCTCCAGTTGCGTCATCAGGTCGCTAGACGTGTGCAGCCGGCCGGCGGTGTCGCCGAGCACGACGTCGACGTCGTTCGCCTCGGCGTACTCGACGGCGTCGTAGACGACCGCGGTCGGGTCGCCGCCCTGCTCGTGGCTGATGAGCTTCACGCCGAGTTCGTCGGCGTGTTCCTGGAGCTGCTCGTTCGCGCCGGCGCGGTACGTGTCGCCGTTCGCCAGCACGACCGAGTACCCCTGGTCCTCGAGTCGCTTCGCGAGCTTTGCGATGGTCGTCGTCTTCCCGACGCCGTTGACGCCCGTGAACACGACCGTGACGGGCTTCTCGGAGTCGGCGATGGCGTCCTCGAAGTCGAAGCCGTCGACGTCGATGACCGAGAGGAGCGCGTCGCGGAGCGCGTCCTCGACGAGCGCGCCGGTGCTCGCCGTGAACTTCTTCTCCTCGCCGGCGAGGTCGTCGCGAATCCGGTCGAGAATCTCCTCGGCGACGCTCATCTCCACGTCGCTCTCCAGCAGCGCGAACTCGAGCTCGCGCAGCGGCTCCTCGAGGTCCTCCTCGTCGATGACGACTCGACCGCGAGCGAGCGACGACGCCTTGCTCACGAACCCGCCGCCGGACTCCGAGTCGCCCTCGGGTTCGGCTTCGGCGTTCTCGGGCTCGCTTTCGGCCTCCGCTTCCGCGGTGGCTTCGGCCGCCGCGGCTTCGGCTTCGACGGCGTCCGCCTCGGCGCCGTCGGCGGTCTCGCCGTCGTCGGCCTCGTCGCTGTCGAGTGCTTCTGCGTTCTCCTCCGCGACTTCCTCGGCGTCCTCGCGGAAGTTCGAGAGTTTGTCCTTCAGCCCGTCGAACATGCCCTTACTCGCCGTCCTGCTGCTGCTGGGCCTGCATCTGCTGTTGCATCATCTGCTGCTGGGCCTGCTGTGCCTGCTGTTCGAGGGCCTCCTTCTCCTCCTCGACCTCGGCGATTTCCGAGCGGAGGTCCTCGATGCGCTCGTCGAGGGTGCCGCGCTTCTCGTCGAGCACGTCGGCCGCGTCGTCGGCGTCCTGCTCGGCCGCGTAGCCGCCGCCGAGGCTGACGACGACCTCGTCGATGTCCTCGACCTCGGCGCGGACGTACGCGTCGCCGCCGAGCGGGACCTGCACGGTCGAGCCCGTCTCGAGGACGTCGAGGGCCTCCTGGGCCTCGTCGACCTCGACTTTCTCCTGCTCGAGCTCCTCGACTTCCTGCTCGAGCTCCTCTTTCTCCTCTTCGAGGGCCTGAATTTCCTGTGAGAGCTGCTGAAGCTGCTGTTGGCCGCCGCCGCCTCCAAGACTCATACCCGAAATTCGGGACGCGAGCGGGAAGTATCTTCCTACTCGGGAACTCGGCGAGACGCCCGCACACGTTGGCGTCAGCGCTCGTGGCGAAGAATACAGCTACCGCGAAAAACCGCGTCGTCAGTCGATGAACCCGAGCGCGTCGTCGATGCGCCCGAGCTCGGGACCGGTGGTGTCCTCGCCGACGACGTACCCCTCGTCGTTGGCGACGAGCCCGGAGCCGACCAGCGGCGCGCCGTAGTTCACGGTGCCGACGTCCGCCGGGACGCCGAGGGCGTCCTCGACGGCGTCGAGCTCCGCGTCCGTGGACTTCGGGTGGCAGAGCACGCCGTCGTTCGTCGCGACGGCGGCGGTGCCGACCGTGTTCACGCCCGCGAGCCGGCCGCGGGTCACGGGCACGTCAAGGGCGTCCTCGACGGCCTGTACGGCCTCTCGGGAGAGCTCCGAGTGGACGTACGCGCCGTTGTCGTTGGCGACGACGACGTTCCCGGCGGCGTTCACGCGCCCGGGGAGTTCGCCGACGGCGACGCCGGCGTCCTCGATGCGGTCGCGTTCGCGCTGCCGGATGCGACTGCTCGCGAGCAGGCCGTTGGAGTTGCCCGCGACGAGCGCGCCGACCGTCGACGAGCCGCCGACGTTCGTCGGCACCGCGGGGACGCCGAGTTCGTCGGCGAGGTCGTCGGTCAGCTCCTCGGAGACGTCCGGGCGGACGACGACGCAGTCGTCGGTGGCGCGGGCGAAGACGCCGACGTACGAGGACCCGAGGAAGGCAGCGCGTAACAAGTTCTTACTCTTCGTACTCGGCTTCGACGACCGTCTCGCCGTCCTCGACGAAGCGGGCGGCGTGCACGCGGACCTTCCGCGGCGGGTTCTTCTGGCCTTCCGACCAGATGGCCTCGTTGATGGAGGGATCCAGCCGGACCTCCTCCTCGTCGACCGCGAAGTGCTTCGCGAGGTGTTCGCGGATGATGGTCATCGCCTGTCCGGCGCGCTCGTGGTTGGGAACTTTCGTCACGTCGCGGAGGGGGACGGTGACGATGCGCTCCTCGAAGTCGCTGGCGGACATTATTCGTCGGTGTCGTTACGCCGCCAGTTGCGGCGCTTCGGGTTGCGCTGGACGTCCCGGTTCGTCTTCATCATGACCCACGCGGGCACGCGGCTGTTCTGGCGTTCGAGCTTCGCCAGTCGCTTCTTCTGCGCCTTCGATTTCTTGCCCATAGTGGTCGTCGCTACCACCGCCGTCGTTAAAACGTTGTTCTTCTGAAGCCGCCGTAGCGCCGCCGCTACAGGTCCACGGCCCGGGCGGTCTCGTACTCGGGGCCATCGGGGGTGAGCGTGCTCTCCGTGAGCCGCACCTCGGAGACCCGCATCGCCCCGATTTCGGGGTGGCGGTCCCGAACGAGGTCCTGCACGAGCTCCTTGCCACCGGCGTGTTTCATCCGCGCGAGCGTGACGTGCGGGGTGAACTCGTGGTCCTCGGGGTCGAAGCCCTGCTCTTCGACGAACTCCCGCTCGACGGCCTCGTGCAGCCGGGCGAGTTCGGCGCTGCCGTCGCCGACGCCGAGCCACACCACGGAGATGTAGTCCAGACTCGGGAACACGCCGAGGCCGCCGAGCTCCGCGTCGAACGGTTCGACGCCGCTCTCCTCGACGGCCGTCTCGAGCGCGTCGCTGAGTTCGCCCTCGCGGGCGTCGTCGACGTCGCCGAGGAACTTCAGAGTCACGTGGGCCTGCGTCGGGTCCACGAAGTCCAGCCCGTCGGCGTCCGCGAACTCGGCCTGCAGGTCCGCTACCGGGTCGGCGAGTCGGTCGGGGAGGTCGACGCTGACGAACAGCCGCATACCGGCCGTTCTCGGTGCGTTGCCCTTAACCTCCCGGCCGCGCTAGACGGGAGTATGACTGACCGAGAGGAGCCCGAGCCGCCCGAGGACCCGGTCGCGGACCACGAGTTCTCCGAGGGGCAGGGCTTCGACGAGCCCTACGAGGGGTTCGACCTCGACCCGCCGGAGCTCTCCGTCGACGACCCGTCGAGCGTCGACCCCGTCGACAGCCGCGTCGTCGGCGACACGCTCGACGAGCGCGTCGTCCAGAACGACGACGTCGACGCCGACGAACTGCTCGACGTGGGGCTGAGCTACCTTGGCATCAACCGCCACGAGCAGGCCGCCGACGCCTTCGAGCGCGCGGCCCGCTTCACCGACGACGAGGACCTCGAACAGGAGGCGTGGGTGAACAAGGGCATCGCGCACGGCCAGATGGAGGAGTGGGACGAGGCCGTCGGCGCCCACCGCGAGGCCGTCTTCGTCGCCGAGGACGGCGACTTCGAGGCGGAAGCGCACACGAACCTCGCGTACGCCCTCTGGGAGTTCGGCGAGGACGAGGAGGCCTACCACCACGCCGAGAAGGCGGTCCGGGCGAACGACCGCCTGCCGCAGGCGTGGTACAACCTCGGGTTCATCGAGAACGAGCGCGAGCGCCACGAGCAGGCCCTCGACGCCCTCGACAACGCCATCCGGCTGGGCTTCCAGCAGGCCGACGTCTACGAGGAGAAGCGCCGCGCGCTCGAGGCGCTCGGCCGCGACGAGGAGGCCCAGCAGGTCGCCGAGCAGGCCGAGGACATCCGCGAGGCCCAGGAGCGGGACCTCGTCGAGCGCGAGTGATGATTCTCAGCGAGCGAGAGACCGACCGCGGCCTCCTCGTCACCGCCTGCGACCCCGACGTCCTCGGGGAGACGTACGCGAACGGCGACACCGAGTTCACCGTCACCGAGGAGTTCTACGGCGGCGAGGAGGTCTCCGCGGACGCCGTCCGCGAGTCGCTGGCCCGCGCGAACGTCGCGAACCTCGTCGGCGTCGACGTCGTCGCCCTCGCCGTCGAGGAGGGCCACGTCGAGGAGGCGAACGTCCTCGACCTCGACGGCACCGTCCACGCGCAGTTCATGCGCCTGTAGGGCGTTCTCGGGCGTCAGCGATACCGGCAGCGCTCCCGGCACCGAAGAACAGTAGTGTCCACGGGCCCTAGCCCGCCGTAATGGAAGCCACCGAGCAGGACCCCCTCGACGTCGACGCTATCCGGGCGGACTTCCCCATCCTCGACCGGGAGGTCAGCGACGGCCAGCGGCTCGTCTACCTCGACAACGCGGCGACCACGCAGACCCCCGAGCAGGTCGTCGACGTCTTCTCGGACTACTACCGCGGCTACAACGCGAACGTCCACCGCGGCATCCACCAGCTCAGCCAGGAAGCCTCCATCGCGTACGAGGAGGCCCACGACCGCCTCGCCGAGTTCGTCGGCGCGGACGGCCGCGAAGAGATGATCTTCACGAAGAACACCACGGAGTCCATCAACCTCGTGGCGTACGCGTGGGGCCTCAACGAGCTCTCGGAGGGCGACGCGGTCGTGCTCTCGGAGATGGAGCACCACTCGTCGTTCGTGACGTGGCGCGAGATCGCGAAGAAGGTCGGCGCCGAAGTCCGGTACATCCGCGTCGACGAGGACGGCTACCTCGACATGGACCACGCCGCGGAGCTCATCGACGAGGACGTCGAGATGGTCTCGGTCGTCCACGCCTCGAACGTCCTCGGCACGGTCAACCCGATGCGCGAGCTCGCGGACCTCGCCCACGAGCAGGACGCCCTGATTCTCGGCGACGGCGCGCAGTCCGTCCCGAACCGCCCGGTCGACGTCAAGGACCTCGACGTCGACTTCTACGTCTTCTCCGGGCACAAGATGGCCGGCCCCACGGGCATCGGCGGCCTCTACGGCAAACGGGAGCTTCTCGAGGAGATGGAGCCGTTCCTCTACGGCGGCGACATGATTCGCCGCGTCACCTTCGAGGAGACGACGTGGAACGACCTCCCGTGGAAGTTCGAGGCGGGCACGCCGCTCATCGCGCAGGGCATCGCGCTCGCGGAGGCCGCCGACTACCTTGACGACGTCGGCATGGAGGCCATCCAGGCCCACGAGGAGGCGGTCACGGAGTACGCCTACGAGCGCCTCGACGAGTTCGACGACGTGGAGATCTACGGCCCGCCCGCCGACGACCGCGGCGCCGTCGTCGCGTTCAACGTCGACGGCATCCACGCCCACGACCTCGCCTCCATCCTGAACGACCACGGCATCGCCATCCGCGCCGGCGACCACTGCACGCAGCCGCTCCACCAGAAACTCGACGTCGCCGCCTCCGTCCGCGCATCCTTCTACCTCTACAACACCAAAGAGGAAGTCGACGCGCTCGTCGACGCCCTCGACGCCGCCCGCGACATCTTCAACTGACCGCCCGCGCCGCCCTCAGCCGACCACGCGGGCCACGCCGTCCTCGAACAGCAGGAGCACGTTGTAGCCGACGGTCGCCTGGAATCCCACGAGAGAGAACGCCCAGTGCGCCGGCAACGCGGGCGTCGCCGCCCAGATGACGGCGTAGCTCGCGGCGAGGTTCCCGAGCGCGGCCGCGACGTGGACGATGCTCGCGGCCTGCCGCTCGTAGGCGTCCCGCGCGGTCTGGGTGTCGAAGAGGCCGTCGAACGCGACGAGCGCGAGGGCGGTCATCGCGGCGAGCGCGCCGCCGACGAACGCGAACACGCCGGCCGGCGACGGGACGCCGTACGCGTGAATGAGCATCGCGCCCGCTCCCCAGACGGTGAGCGTGTAGCCGTACGCCCGCCCCTCCGCGAGCAGGTTCGCGCGCAGGCGGTCCCGGGGGGCCATGCCGGCGACGACGGCCGTCGGTCGCTTAAAACGACGGGCCCGCGGAACGTTTTTACGCCGTTCTACCGTACGAACGCTCAACATGAGCATGGGCTCGGACATGTACCGGCAGCAGATTCTCGACCACTACCGCAACCCCCGGAACCACGGCGAGCTCGGGGACGCGACGTTCTCCCACGACGGCTACAACCCCTCGTGCGGGGACGAACTCGAGTTCGACGTGAAACTCGAAGACGACGGGGAGACGATCGAGCGCGTGGCGTTCCGCGGCGACGGCTGCGCCATCAGCCAGGCCTCCGCGAGCATGCTCACGGAGAAGCTCCCGGGGATGACCCTCGAGGAGGTCAAGGCCCTCGACACGGACGACGTCCTCGACATGCTCGGCGTGGAAGTGACGCCGATGCGCGTGAAGTGCGCGGTGCTCTCCGAGAAGGTCGTCCAGGACGGCGCGAAAATCTACGAGGCGAAGCCGACGTCGAAGAGACGACCACCGAAGACGACGACTAGCGCTCGCCGATACGCTCACTTCTCGTCTTTCCGCGAAATAGCGACGGCTCTCGTTCCATCATCCAATTATCGCTGCAAGCATTCGCGGTGCGAGCGGCTTGAAAAGCCCGAGCGCCGCGATTCACTCCGCGACCGAACGAAGTGAGGGAGCGGAGGCCGACGAACCCCAGAGGGGGTGAGGAGTGCTTTTAGCGTAGCTTTTGCCAGCCGAGCGAGACCGAAGGTCTCGCTGGCCGTGCGAACGGGCGCTACGCGCCCGTGAGCAGAGAGCGCGGCGAAGCCGCGCCGTAGAGCAAAAGGTGCTGCTATTCGGGCTTCAGGCCGCCGTCCTGGACGCGCATGACGGCCTCGCCGTCGGCGAGGTTGGGCGCGTCGACGAGCTTGACGATGCGCTTGTCGTTCTTGGACTTCCGGAGGTACATCCGGAACGTGGACTTGTGGCCGAGGATGTTGCCGCCGATGGGCTTGGTGGGGTCGCCGAAGAACGAGTCCGGGTTGGACTGCACCTGGTTGGTGACGACGACGGCGGCGTTGTAGAGGTTGCCGACCTTGTCGAGGTCGTGGAGGTGTTTGTTGAGCTTCTGCTGGCGGTCGGCGAGCTCGCCGCGGCGACGTACTCCGCGCGGAAGTGCGCGGTCAGCGAGTCGACGCAGAGCAGGCGGACGGGGTACTCGTCGTCCTCGTACTCGCTGGCGATGTCCTGGGCCTTCTCCGCGAGCAGCATCTGGTGGTTGGAGTTGAACCCCTTCGCGACGTGGATCTTGTCGAGGAAGTCCTGGACGAGCTCCTCCATCGCTTCCTCGTCGTCGGGACTGCCCTCGATGTCGCGGTCGTCCATCGCGGCCTGGAGCTGTTCGTCGCTGAGCCCGCGCACCATGTCGTCGATGCGCTCGGGGCGGAACGTGTCCTCGGAGTCGATGAAGATGGCGCGGCCGCGAAGCCCGCCCTGCTCCTGGGGGAGCTGGACGTTCACGGAGAGCTGGTGGGTGACCTGTGACTTGCCGGCGCCGAACTCGCCGTACACTTCGGTGATGGACTGGGTCTCGACGCCGCCGCCGAGCATCTCGTCGATCTCGGGGACGTTCCACGTGAGCTTCCCGATCTGTTCGCGGCGTTCGAGGACGGCCGCGCCGGTCTCGAACCCGCCGACGTCGGCGGCCTCGCGGGCGCCCTGGATGACGTCCGCGGCGGTGCTGTCGCCGATGTCGGCGGTGTTGGAGAGCTCGCCGGCGGACGCGACGGCGATGCTCTGGAACGACTCGAATCCGTTCTCTCGGAGTTTCTCCGCGGTCGCGGGGCCGACGCCGGGGAGTTCCTCGAGGTCTGCTTCGGGCATGTACCCGTGGATTGTCCCCACCGCCTCATAAAGCCTCGTATACACCGTACTGAAAGTGAAAATGCGGGACGGGGCGGCCGGCCGTCCCACGACGGGCAACTTAACAGGCAGCGCGGCCTACACCGGCGTATGACTGACGCAGGGACCTTCTGCCCCCGATGTGGCGACCCCATCGAGGGGGACGGCGCCGACGAGCGCGAGGGCGCTCGTACGAGCCAGCAGTCCTCGGGGGCGTCCGCGGGCGTGACTCGCCGCGAGCGCGCGCTCTGCGACGCCTGCTACTTCGAGGACTTCGAGTTCGTGGACGCGCCCGAGCGCATCGAAGTGATGGTGTGCGCGCGCTGCGGCGCCGTCCACCGCGGGAACCGCTGGGTGGACGTCGGCGCGGAGGACTACACCGACGTCGCCATCGAGGAGACCACGGAGGCGCTGGCGGTCCACGTCGAGGCCGAGGACGTCGACTGGGAGGTCCGCCCCGAGCAGGTCGACCAGAACACCATCCGGATGCACTGCCTGTTCTCGGGGGTCGTCCGCGGCGAGGTCCGCACCGAGGAGGTCGTCGTCCCGGTGAAGGTGAGCCGCCAGACGTGCAAGCGCTGCGGCCGCATCGCGGGCGACTCGTTCGCGTCCATCGTGCAGGTGCGGGCGGTCGGCCGGGACCCGACCAGCGAGGAGACCGAGCGCGCGGCCGAGCTCGCCCACCGCATCGTCGCGGACATGGAGGAGACCGGCGACCGGAACGCGTTCGTCACGGACGTCTCCGAGGCCGAGTCCGGCATCGACCTCAAGCTCTCGACGAACAAGATCGGGCTGAAGCTCGCGAACAAGCTCGTCGAGGAGTTCGGCGGCGGCTTCGAGGACCACGAGAAGCTCGTCACCGAGGACGAGGACGGCAACGAGGTCTACCGCGTGACCTACGCCGTCCGCCTCCCCGAGTTCACGCCCGGCGACGTCATCGACCTCGCGGACGACGACGGCGGCCCCGTGCTCGTGCGCTCGGTCCACGGCAACCTGAAGGGCGTCCGCGTCACGACGGGCGAGCCCTACGAGGCGAGCTACGAGGACGGCGACGCGCCCGACGCCCGGAAGCTCGGCGAGCTCGGGGACGCCACGGACGCCACCGTCGTCACCGTCGAGGACGACAACGCCGTCCAGATTCTCGACCCCGAGACCTACGAGTCCAAGACCGTCCCGTGCCCGGACTACGTGGACGCCGACGCCAGCACCGTCCCCGCGCTGAAGTCCCGCGCCGGCCTCCACGTCCTCCCGGAAGCGTGACGCGCCTCGCCGTCGTCGTCCCGAAACCCGACTCCGAGGCCCGCATCGCCGCCCTCGAAGCAGAGGGCGTCTACGACGACGGCCGGAAAGTCGTCGAGCACGACGCCGAGCGCGTCGAACTCCCGGTCACGGGGCGCCCGATCGAGACCGACTTCGAGTGCACCGTCGAGCAGGCCGACCCCGAACTGCGCGCGCCCGGCCTCGACGACCTGCTCCGCGAGCGCGGGTGGAGCGAGCGCGACCGCGACCGCGCGCCGTCCTCGTGGGCGGTCGTCGGCACCGTGATTCTCGCGGACTTCACCGACTGCCCGAACCCCGAAGCGGTCGGCGAGGCGCTGCTGGACCTCCACAGCGAGGCCGACACCGTGCTCGCCCGCGGCGGTATCGACGGCGAGCACCGCGAGCCGGACGTCTCCGTGGTCGCGGGCGAGGGCGACACCGAGACCGTCCACACCGAGCACGGCACGCAGTACGCGCTGGACCTCTCCCGGGTGATGTTCGCGCCGGGGAACAAGGCCGAGCGCGCCCGCATGGGCGAGGTCGCGAGCGACGGCGAGCGCGTCCTCGACATGTTCGCGGGCGTCGGCTACTTCGCGCTCCCGATGGCCCGGGCGGGCGCCGAGGTGACGGCCGTCGAGAAGAACCCCGAGTCGTTCCGCTACCTCGCGGAGAACGCCCAGCTCAACGGCGTCGGGGAGAATCTGGACTGCGTGCTCGGGGACTGCCGCGAGGTCGACAGCGAGGCCGACCGCGTCGTGATGGGGTACTACGACGCGCTCGGCGGCGGCCCCGTCGACGACGTGGAGACGGAGGATGGCGGGCCGGGCTATCTGGACGCCGCGCTCGAGAACCTCGTCTCCGGGGGCGTGCTGCACGTCCACAGCGCCGTCCCCGAGGCCGAACGCTGGGAGCGCCCCGAGCGGCGGCTGCGCGCGGGCTGCGAGCGCGCCGGCCGCGCCCTCGAAATCGAGGCGCGGCGCGTCGTGAAGTCTCACAGCGCGGGCGTCGACCACGTCGTGCTGGACGCCCGCGTCGCGTAACCAGTACGGCTTTGACGGACGGCGCCCTCTGCGGTGGTATGACGCGGGACCAAGTACTCGCCATCTTCCTCACCGTGCTGATGCTGGGGTCGTCGCTCGTCTACGGCCTCTCGTTCTTCTAGCTACTCGGCGTCCCAGACGTCCGCGACCGGGCTCCCGGAGCCGGACCCGCGCTTGCCGTCGTCGCGGTCGTCGCTCGCGGTGTGCTGCCCGCTCGTGGACGTGTTCGAACGCGACTCGCCGGCGTACGTCGGCTCCACCTGGTCGACGCCGCCCGAGCTCTCGGCGAGCGCGGCCGCGGGGTCGGGCTCGGGGAGGTCGGGGGTCGTCATCGCGTCGACCTGGTCCTCGAACCACGGCGGCATGTCGGTGCGCGCGCGGTCGAAGAGGTCGAGGATGCTCGAGTCCGCGACGTAGGTCGCGCCGTGGTCATCGGGCGCGCGGACGACGCGCCCGCAGGCCTGAATCACCGTGCGCAGCGCCGTCCGGTAGTACCACGCCCACTGGCCGTCCGCGAGCCGGGCGGCGACCCGGGAGTCGTTCGTGTTGAGGAACGGCGCCTTGCAGAGCACCTGCCAGCGCCCGAGGTCGTACGCGAGGTCCAGCGCCTCCTCCATCTTCACCGCGACGAACACCTCCGGGTCGTCGCTGGCCTTCCAGCGCTCCAGCTCGGCGTCCCGGGTGTCCGAGTCGTGGGTGCGCACGCGCTCGCCGACCCCGAACTCCTCGAGGCGGCCCGCGAGCTTCTCCGCGATGTCGTAGGAGTGGGCGTGCACGATGCCCTTCTCGTCGGGATGGCGGGCCATCACGCGGACGACGGTCTCGGCCAGTTTCGGGAGCGTCGTCTCGCGCTCCTCGTAGGTCATCTTCCCCTGCGTGACGTCGTACAGCGGGCGGTGCTCGAGGGGGAACGTGTGTTCGACGTCGACGAGCGCGACGTTCGACGGGTCGAGGCCGACGCTCCGGCAGAACGCCTCCTTGTTGAGGATGGTCGCCGAGAGCAGCGCGTGCTTGTTCGCGCGGTCCCAGACCGTGTGCTTGAGGTAGCGCTCGGGGTCCATCGGCTTCACCGTCACCGACTGGTCGTCGGCGTCGACGACCCACGTGGTCGCGGACTCGGGGTCCTCGTAGTCCTCGACGAACCAGTTCAGCTCCGAGATGAGCTCCTGGAGGCGGTCGCGTTTCGCGGCCTCCTCGGGCGTGAGTTCGTCCTGTCCGAGCAGTTCGTCCTTCGCGCCCTCGCAGGTCCGCACGAGGTGTTCGGCGAAGTTCACCGCGCCGTCGGGGTCGCCGTCGACGTCCGGCACGCGGACGTCCTCCCAGACGGGGACGGTGTGCTCGTTCAGGTCGATGGTGGCGTACATCTCCGCCCACTCCGCGAGCCCGTGGGCTTCGTCGACGACGCAGACGTCGCGCTTGCGGAACACCTCCGAGCCCGCGGTGCGCATGAAGTACGCCAGCGTCATCGCGGCGAACTCCCGCGAGGACGCGATGGCGCGGTCCGAGAAGTACGGGCAGCGGTGTTTGACGGCGCAGTCGTAGCCGCGCTCGCGGGCGCAGGGCGCGCGGTCGACGGGCGTGTCCTCCTCGCCCGGGAGGATGCACGTGTAGTTGGACTTCCCGCGGATGAGCTTGAGGTCCTCGAGCAGGTCGTCCTCGGCGACGTCGTCGAGCTGGGAGACCTGCGGCGTCGTGTAGTACGCGCCGGTCGCGTCCACGGGGTCGGCGTCCTCGACGCGGCGCGCGCAGCCCATGATGGCCCGCGCGATGAGGCTCTTCCCGCTGCCGGTGGGCGCGCGCACCAGCACCACGTCGTTGCCCGCCTCGAACGCCTCGCGGACGTCCCGCAGCGCCCGCTCCTGGGCGCCCCGGAACTCGGGGGCGGGGAACTCCGCGACGATTCGCTCCGGGTTCACTGCCCGATGGCAGGCGCGCCGTCGGGTTAACCCCACCGCTCCGCGCCACCCGGCGGCCTCCTTTAACACGACGGCCGCCGTCAGTACGTCCGTGACCCGACACGACTACGAGACCGAACTGACCGGGAGCCGCGAGGAACTGGCCGCCGTCCTGAGCGGGGTCGCCGACGGCCTGCTCGCCGGTTCCATCCGCGTGGGCGAGGGCGACGACGCCCTCGCCGTCGACCCGCCCGAGGAGCTGTCCCTCGAAGTGGAACTGGAGGCCGACGACGACGAGGTGAGCCTCGAACTGGAACTCGAGTGGCCGACCGACGGCGGCGAGCCGGTCGAAGCCTACGACGCGGCCGCGGAGGACGAACACGCCGAAGCCGAGGACGAAGGCGAAGCGGCCGACGCCGAGCCCGTGCCGGAGTCGCCGGTGGGCGCCGCGGCGCCCGTGGAGTCGCTGGCGCGCTTCGAGGTGTTCCGGGACCGCGCCGAGGAGTACCGCTGGCGGCTCCGCCACCGGAACGGCAACGTCATCGCGACCAGCGGCGAGGGGTACACGCGCAGGCACAACGCGTGGAAGGGGCTGCGCAGCGTGATGCGGAACGCTCCGGGCGCGGCGGTCCGCGAGGACTGACCCCGGACCGGCGTAAAACTTATTTTACTGTGTAAAACACGTTTTACTGTAAAACGCTCTTTACGGGGCGTTCGAGGTGACCCAGATGTCCGCAACCCACGCCACGCACGAACGGAGTCGAACAGCCGACGCGGCCGCGGAGGTGTCTCGCCCGTGAGCGTCCTCGAGCGTCCGCCCAAGTCCGCAAGGTCGTCGGCGCGCTCGCCGGCGTCGCGGGCCTCGCGCTCGGCGCGTTCACCGTACTGAACCGGCCGCTAGTCGGCGTCGGCGTCTACGCCGTCGCCATGGTCGCGGTGGTCGCGGTCCACTCGCGGACCGAGCGCACGGTTTTCGACGAGCGCGACGAGGCGCTCGCGCAAGAGGCCGCCCAGCTCACGCTCACCGCCTTCGGGTGGGCGTCCGCGGGCGTCTTCCCCGCGCTCACGGCCGCGTGGGGGCTCGGCTACTTCGAGTGGGGGCCCGCGTCCAGCGCCGTCGCGCTCTCGGTCGCGGCGCTGTACCTCACGTACGCCGGCCTCCTGTTCGCGCTCCGGCGGCGGAGGTGACCGCGGTGGAGAACGCCCTGCGCGAGCACCGCGAACGCCACGGCCTCAGCCAGCGCGAGCTCGCAGAACGCCTCGACGTCACGCGCCAGACCGTCAACGCCGTCGAGGGCGACCGCTACGACCCCTCCGTCGAACTCGTGTTCAAGCTCGCGGCGTTCTTCGAGGTGTCCGTCGAGGAGCTGTTCACCCCGGCCGTCGACCTCGACGCCACGGTCTCGGACCTCGACTAGTCCAGCGCCGCCACGTCCCCCGCGGTCGGCTCGTCGGGGAGCGCGTCGATGCAGTCGAAACAGAGGAAGAACTCCGAGTCGTCAGTGAACTCGAGGGTCATCCCGCCGGTCCCCGTCGGGTCCATCGTCCAGATGTCGCCGATGCCGCCGGCGACCCGGACGCCGTCCCCGCAGCCCTCGCAGCGCTCGCTCATACCCACGCTTGGGGGCGCGCGGCCAAACCCTTTCGGCCCGCGACGCCGACGTTCCCGTATGGAGGTCGACTGCGAGAACTGCGCCGGCTGCTGCGTCGACTGGCGCCCGCTCGCGGACGTCCCCGACCACGAGCGCCGCGGCCCCCAGCGCCCGCTCGACGACACGTACAACCTCGTGCCGCTCACCCGCGAGGACGTGCGCGCGTTCCTGGACGCCGGCCTCGCGGACGCGCTCACGCCCCGGCTCTGGGAGGCCCGCGACGGCCCGAGCGTCGAAGTCGACGGCCGCGAGGTCGCCGCAATCGCCGGAAAGCCCGCGTTCTTCGTCGGTATCCGGAAGGTCCCGAAGCCCGTCGCGCCGTTCGACGCCGACGCGTCGTGGCTGCCGTCGTGTGCGTTCCTCGACCCCGAGACCCTGCAGTGTCGCATCCACGACAGCGACGTCTACCCCGCGGAGTGCGCGGAGTACCCCGGCCACAACCTCGCGCTCGACGTGGACACGGAGTGCGAGCGCGTCGAGCGCCACGTCGGCGGCGACCGCCTGCTCGGCGACGACCCGCCCGCGGAGCAGTCGTCGCTGCTGTTCGGTCCGGAGGCGGTCGGCGAGAAGGTGTTCGCGTACCCCGACCCCGACGACCTCACCGACGGTTTCTTCGACCGCCTCACGGCGGGCGACCTCACCGACGAGGACCGCGCGCGCTTCGTCGCCGTCGCCGCCGCGAGCGCGCCCGGCACCACCGCCGTCGAGCCGAACAAGCGCGAACGGGCCTACGAGACCGCCGTGAACGCCGACTCGTGGGTCGGCGCGGCCGCCCGCGAGTGGCGCGAGCGCGCCGCCGACGACCCCGACCCCGAACTGGGAGCGGTCGTCGAGGAATCCCGGGGTGCGCCCGGGACGCCCGGCTGGGACGCCCTCGACAGTTAAGCGGCCGCGGGCCGACGGTCCGGTATGCGCGTGCTCGTCACTGGTGCCACCGGCTTCGTCGGCGGCCACCTCGTCCCCGAACTCGTCGCCGCCGGTCACGACGTCCGCGCGCTCGTCCGCGACCCAGAGCGCTACGACGCCCCCGACGGCGTCGACGTGGTCGCGGGCGACCTGCTCGACGCGGACTCGCTCTCCGGCGCCTTCGACGGCGTCGACGCCGCCTACTACCTCGTCCACTCGATGGGCTCCGGCGGCGACTTCGCGGAGCGGGACCGCCGCGCCGCCCGGAACTTCGCGGCGGCCGCGGACGCCGCCGGCGTCGACCGAGTCGTCTACCTCGGCGGCCTCGGGGAGACCGGCGACGACCTCTCCCCGCACCTCGCCTCCCGCAGGGAGGTCGAGGCCGTGCTCGCGGACGCCGCCTTCGACCTCACGACGCTGCGCGCGGCCGTCATCGTCGGCGCGGGCAGCGCCGGCTTCGACGTCGTCTACCAGCTCGTGAACAAGCTCCCCGTGATGGTGACGCCGAAGTGGGTGCGCACGCCCTGCCAGCCCATCGCCGTCAGCGACGTCGTCGCCTACCTCGCGGGCGTCCTCGACCACCCCGAGACCGCCGGCGAGACCTACGAGGTCGGCGGCCCGCAGGTGCTGTCCTACGAGACGATGCTCGAACGCACCGCCGAGCTCGCGGGCAAGCACCTCGTCGTCGTCCCCGTGCCCGTGCTCTCGCCCCGCCTCTCGACGTACTGGGTGGACCTCGTGACCGACGTGCCGCGCTCGGTCGCCCACCCCCTGATTCACGGGCTGAAGAACCCCGTAATCGTCACCGACCACGCCATCCGGGACGTGATTCCCGTCGAACTGACGCCGTTCGAGGACGCCGCGCGGCGCGCGCTCCGCGAGTACGGGGAGGCCGTCGATGGGTGACGACCGCGCGGTCTACGGCGAGGCGTGGGTGTACGAGAGCATCGTCGGCGCGATTCCCGGCGTCGACGTCTCGGACCGGACCGTCGTCGTCGTCCAGTTCGCGGGCTTCGAGGCGGTCCTGCTCGCGCTCGCGTTCGCCTACGACCTCCCGGGGGCGATTCTGCCGGGGACCGCCGCCGTCGCCGTCGCCGCCGCGGGCAGCGCGTTCATGCTCGACATCGGGCGGCGCGCCCGTAACCCCGGCGTGCCGGTCCGTTACCGGCGGCTGCTGTTCGCGTCCAGCATCGAGGTGGTGCTCGGCGTCGTCGCGTACGTCGCCCTGCTCACGTACCTGTTCGTCTACGACCCGCGGGACGGCGCGACGCTGTTCGCGGCGCTGCTCGGCGAGCGCCCGCCCGCGGTCCCCGCGGCGTTCGCGCTGCTCGTGCTCTGGGACGTCTGCTACCGCATCGGCACGGGCTGGTGGGCGGCCGTGGTCGCGCTCTGGCGGTCGCTGACCTACGAGTTCGACGCCGACACCGCCGCCGTCCTGCGCGCGGTCGACCGGCGGACGCTGGCGTTCGGCGCCGTCCAGTCGGTCCTGCTGCCGTTCGTCTGGACGCACCCGCCGCTGGTGGTCGCGGTCGCCGGCCACGTCGCCGCGGTCGTGCTCGTCGCTACCGGCGCGCTGCTCGCAACAAAATAGGACGGCTACTTCGACTGCAACTGCTGGAACTGGTCGAGGAGGTCCTCCGCGGAGTCGCCGTCCTCGAACTCCACGGACCCCTCGTAGGTCGTGCGGGTGTCGTCGTCGGCGACCTCGACGTTGTTGGTCTTCGCTTCGCGGCGCTCGTGTTCGTGCTCGTCATAGGCACCCATAGACATGGTAACTACACTCACCCTTGGCGATTTGGCACTATGAATGTAACGGACGTTCACGACCCCCGCGGTCTAGAACGAGACCTGCGTGGGGCCGTCGGTCCCCATCGGCGTCGGGTCGCGGTCGCTGTAGCCGACCCGGCCGACCGCGTCGGCGTCGAGCGCGCTGTACACCGCGAACGTGGCGTCCTGAGCGTCCTCGAAGCGCGTCTCGCCGGTGCGCTCGATGACCGACTCGAGGGTCTCGCTGCCGTCGGGGTGGGCCAGCTCGTGGTCCCCGATGGCGTCGGCCAGCTCGTCGGCGGTCAGCGGGTAGCTCTGCGACGCGAGGACGTCGGCGGTCTCTCGGAGTGTCATCAACATCACGAACTTTCACGATACACAAGTACGTTGCCCATGAACGATAATGAAGAATTTAATTTGTTTAAGGTCGACTGTACGCCACGCCGGCCCACACCGCGTGGTTTAGGTGGCGGCGCCCTCCCCACCAAGTATGGTGTACGCGGACCTCCACGTCCACACGCAGCGCTCGGACGGCACGCTCACGCTCGACGAGGTGCCCGCGGCCGCCCGCGAGGCCGGCGTGAGCGCCGTCGCCGTCACCGACCACGACCGCCTCCACCCGGCCCTCGACGCCCCGGTGACCGAGCGCGACGGCGTCGAAGTCGTCGCCGGCATCGAACTCCGCGTGGACGCCGGCGACCAGCGCCTCGACCTCCTCGGCTACGGCGTCACCCCCACGGAGGAGCTCCGCGCGGAGACCGAGCGCATCCAGCGCGACCGCGTCGCCCGCGGCCGCGCCATCATCGAGAACGTCGAAGCCGAACTCGGCGTCTCCCTCGCCCTCGAGCCCCGTGAGGGCCTCGGCCGCCCGCACGTCGCCCGCGCCGTCGTCGCCCACCCGGACACCGACTACGACGCCCCAGACGCCGTCTTCGCGGACCTCATCGGCAACGACGGCCCCTGTTTCGTCGCGCGCGACGTCCCCGACTTCGCGTTCGGCGCCGACCTGCTCGCGGATGCCTGCGGCGTCGTCGGCCTCGCCCACCCCCTGCGCTACCCCGACCCGGAGGCCGCGCTCGCTCGCTGCGAGTCCCTCGACGCCGTCGAACTCCACTACCCCTACGACCGGCCCGTCGGCCGCGACGCCGACGACGGCGGCCGCGCGCTCGTCGAAGCGGCCATCGAGGAGTACGACCTCCTCCCCGCCGGCGGGAGCGACGCCCACGGCCGCGAACTCGGCAAGGACGGCCTCGACGAGGCCGCGTACGCCGACCTCCGCGCGCGGCTCTGAGCCGCGGACGGGTGCGTGCCGGTGCCGTGAGGTTCAGGTAGCTGTGGGCCGAACGGTGGCGTATGCAGTGTCACTACTGCGACCGGGACGCGGACCTCACCGTCGAGAAGGGCGGCCTGAAGGTCGGCGTCTGCGAGGAGCACTTCCAGGAGCGGCTCGACGAGCTCTCCGACAGCGACGCCCTCCAGCAGCTCCGAGAGCAGCTCGAGATCGAACGGTCGTAGCGGTCCCCGCAGCGCCCCCGCGACGACCGCCCCTCCTTATCGGCTCGCGTCGACGTCGATCGCGTCGACCGGACAGACGTCCACGCAGAGCATGCAGTCGATGCACTGGGTCTCGTTCGCCGGGTCGGCCTTCTTCTCGGACTCCGGGTGACCGGGCGTCTCCACCCACTCGAAGACGTCGACGGGGCAGTCCTCGAGGCAGGCGCCGTCCGCCAGACAGATGTCGAAGTCGACGGCGACGTGCGTGCCGTGAATCCCGAGCTTCTCGGGCTCCTCGACCGGCCCCCAGACGTCGTGGCCCTTGTGCGTGTCCACCTGCTCGCGGTTCTCCGTGAACTGCGGGTCGATTGCCATACCAACGAGTCGGGCGGCCGGCGGTATCAACCCAGCGGGAGGCCGTCGGGTCAGGCTTATCCGAACTCGCGGCGTCTCCACGCACATGCGAAAGGTCCGCCTCGACGACCTCGACTCCCGGATGGGGCCAGCCGACCGGAACGTCCCGCTGACGGACGCCCTCGGCGCCGCCGACGCCGCGCTCAACTACTACGAACTCGACGAGGGCGACAGTTTCGCGTACGGCCTCCACAGCCACGCCAGCCAGGAGGAGTTCTTCTACGTGCTCGAGGGCACGGTCACGTTCGAGACCCTCGACGTCCAGCAGTCCCCGGACGACGCCGCCGTCGAGGCCGACGAGACCGAGGTGGCGGCGGGCGAGCTCGTGCGCTTCGGCCCCGGCGAGTTCCAGCGCGGCGTCAACCGCGGCAGCGAGCGCGTCCGCGCGCTCGCCGTCGGCGCGCCGCAGGACGCCGGCGACACCGAGATTCTCCGCGAGTGCGAGGCCTGCGGGGAGACCACCACCCAAAAAATCGAGCTCGCGGACGACCACTCCGAGATTCGCGCGGTCTGCGAGGCCTGCGGCGCGGTCACCGGCCGCTTCGACTGACGGGCCGACGGCTTTCTTGTCCCCCCGCCCCTACCCTCGGGTATGACCGAGCACGCGCCGCGGCTCGTCTTCGACGACGACTGCGGGTTCTGCACGTGGTGTGCGCACTTCGCCGAGCGCCACGGCGACGTCGAAATCGTCGGGTTCACCGAGCTCTCCCCCGACCAGCTCGCGCGGCTCCCCGACGACTACGAGCAGTCCGCACACCTCCTCACCGACGACGCCGTCTACTCCGCGGGCGCCGCCATCGAGCGCACGCTCGCCCACGACTTCCCCGCGCTCGCGCCCGTCTTCGACGTGCTGCGCGAGGCGCCGGGCTACGCGGACCTGCGCGAGCGGCTCTACCGCTGGGGCGCAGACAACCGCGACCTCCTCGGAAAAATCGTCCGCGACGAGCCGCCCGCCCGCAGCTAGTCCGCGGCCTTCGGCCGGGTCAGCGACTGCGTGAAGTTCTCGAACAGCCGCTTGGCCTCGCAGGCCGCCGCGTAGTTCTCCGGCGTGATGCCGTCCAGTACCTCCCGCTTGCGCTCGTCGGCGAGCTCGTCCTTCCGCGTGGTGACGTCCGCCGCGGTCTCCGTGTCGTACTCGGGGTGGAACTGGACGCCCACGGACTCGCCGAGCCGGAACGCGTGGACGCCGTAGTCGTTCTCCGCGAGCAGCCGGGCGCCCGGCGGCAGCTCCACGACCGCGTCCGAGTGCGTCGTGAACACCCGGAACGTCTCGTCGATGCCGTCGAAGAGGGGGTCGTCGGCGACCCGCTGGACGTCCCGGTAGCCGATCTCGTACTCGCCCATGTCGTCGACGCGCCCGCCGAGCGCCGCCGCGACGACCTGGTGCCCGAAACACACGCCGAGGACGGGGACGCCCGCGTCGTGGCAGTCCGCGACGTACGCCACGAGCGGGTCGATCCAGTCCTCGTCCCAGTACACCGACGACCGCGACCCCGTGACGACCACGCCGTCGAAGTCGTGGTCGGCGGGGAGGTCGCCGTCCGTGACGTGGAACTCCACCAGCTCCGCGTCGAGCTCCCGGCGGAAGTTCCGCGCGGTGTCAGTGGGGTCGTGGGCCGCGTTCAGCAACGCGACGCGTGGCCGGCTCATAGACGTTCGAAGTCGTCCGCGGTCAAAAGGCGTTTCGGCACCCACACGTGCTGTCGCAGTGTCGGAGACGGGGATGACAGGCCGTCTCCGCCTCTCCCGCCGATGGTTGGACTGTGCGATTCGCTGCGTGGTATCGTCTGTCGCACACGGACATAACTCCACGGGACGAGGCAAACCGTTGCCGCGTCTCCGAACCACCTTTGGTGCGCTCGTCCCCTCCTCGGGAGTAGGATGCGCGCCATCAAGGACAGCGTACACGACTGGGTGGAGGTCGACGGCGTCGCCGAAGCCCTGCTGGACACCCCCGCCGTCCAGCGCCTGCGGCACATCAAGCAGCTCTCGACGATCCGGCTCGTCTACCCCTCCGCGAACCACACGCGCTTCGAGCACTCGCTGGGCGTCTACCACCTCGCCGACCGCGCGCTCGCCCACCTCGACGTCACCGGCGCGCGCGCCGACCGCGTGCGCGCCGCCGCGCTCCTCCACGACGTCGGCCACGGCCCCTACGGCCACCAGACCGAGGGCATCATCCAGCGCCGCCTCGGCCGCCACCACGACGACGTCGCCCACCTCCTCGTCGACGGCGACGTCGGCGACGTCCTCCGCGACCACGGCCTCGACCCCGACCGGGTCGCCGCCGCCGTCCGCGGCGACGGCAAGCTCGGCCAGCTCGTCGCCGGGGAGCTGGACGTCGACCGCATGGACTACCTCGTGCGGGACGCCCACCACACCGGCGTCCCCTACGGCACCATCGACTACGGCCGCCTGCTGCGCGCGCTCACCTTCCGCGGCGACGACCTCGTGCTCGCGGAGGGCAACGTCGCCACCGCCGAGTCCCTGCTGGTGGGGCGCGCGCTCATGAACGCGACCGTCTACCGCCACCACGTCTCCCGCATCGCGGGGTCGATGCTCGACCGCGCGGGCGAACGCCTCCTCGACGCCGCCGCAATCGACCCCGAGTCGTTCGCGCGCATGACCGACGCCGAACTGCTCGGCGCGCTCCGCGAGCACGACCCCACCGCCGACGCCGCCCGCCGCATCACCGAACGCGACCTCTACAAGCGCGCCGTCTGGGCCGAACGCGACGACGTCCCCGGCGACGTCGTGGACGCCGACTACGAGGCCGTCCGCGCGTTCGAGCGCGACATCGCCGACGCCGCCGGCGTCCCCGAGCGCGCGGTCGTCGTGGACAACCCCGGCCACCCGTCGATGCCCGAGTCCTCCGCGCGCGTCGTCGTCGGCGACGAGGTCCGCCCGCTCGACCAGCAGTCCCCGCTCGTGCAGGGCCTGCAGGAGTCCCAGCGCGTGCAGTGGCGATTCGGCGTCTACGCGCCCGACGAGCACGTCCCCGAAGTCGCGGCCGCCGCCGAGCGCGTGCTCGGCCTCGCCGGCGTCGGGGACACCACCGAGGGGTAGTCAGGCCTCGAAGAGGTCCGTCGAGAGGTACCGCTCGCCGCCGTCCGGCAGCACCGCCACGACCGTCTCGTCGGGGTGCTCGCGGGCGTACTCTGCGCCCGCCGCGACCGCCGCGCCCGCGGAGACGCCGACGAGCAGCCCCTCCTCGCGGCCGACCCGCCTCGCCGCCTCCTTGGCTTCCTCGTCGCCGACGCCGCGCACCTCGTCGACGACCGCTGTGTCCAGCACGTCCGGGACGAACCCCGGGCCGATGCCCTGGATGTCGTGGCTCGCGTCGCTGCGCTCGGAGAGCGTCGGCGACGCCGCCGGCTCGACCGCCACCATCGTCACGTCCGCGCCCTCGTCCTCGGCGAGGTAGCGGCCGACGCCGGTGACGGTGCCGCCGGTGCCGACGCCCGCGACGACGGCGTCGACCGCGCCGCCGGTGCCCTCGTAGATTTCCGGGCCGGTCGTCCGGCGGTGCGCGCGGGCGTTCGCGGGGTTCTCGAACTGCTGCGCGAGTATCGCGTCCTCGCGCTCGTCGGCGAGCTCCGCGGCGCGCTCGTTCGCGCCGCCCATCCCCTCGTCGGCGGGCGTCAACTCGAGGTCCGCGCCCAGCGCCCGCAGGAGCGCGCGCCGCTCCTCGGACATCGACGCGGGCATCGTCAGCACGCAGTCGTAGCCCCGCGCCGCCGCCACCGACGCCAGCCCGATGCCCGTGTTCCCGCTGGT
>NZ_WPCF01000012.1 GCF_009741975.1 Halobacterium sp. CBA1126
CCGTCGGCGTCGCGGTCTCGCTGGCGCTGCTGGCGGTCACGTCCCCGAAGGGCGCGACCGACACGGCGTTCGCGCTCGGCGCGCTCGTGCTCGGCTTCGGCGTGTTCGCGTGGGCGACCGCCGTCGGCCTCGCGGAGACGCTCGCGGGCGTCCAGTCGTACGTCGACTTCGGCTCCGCGTGGACCGAGGCCGGCGCCCGCGAGGCCTTCTTCGTGCTCTCGTGGACGGGCGCGGGCTGGGCGTTCGCCGCCGCGCTCGTCTCGGTCGTCCTCGGCGTCTAACCCGGGCGAATCTGGGTGCCGGCGTCGCCGTCGACCGCCGCGGCCACGTCGTCGGTGCCCGCGACCACCGCGCGCTCGCCGCCCGCCTCGAGGAAGCGCAGACACGCCTCGACCTTCGGCCGCATGCTCCCCTCCTCGAACTCGCCGCTCTCGAGGTGTTCGCGCAGCTCCGACGCCGTGACGTCTTCGAGCCGCGACTCCTCGGGCGTCCCGAACGCCGTGTAGACGCAGGGGACGTCCGTCGCCATCACGAGCGCGTCCGCGCCCACTCGCTCGGCGACCAGCCGCGTCGTGTGGTCCTTGTCCACGACCGCGGCCACGCCCTCGATTCCGTCGCCCTCGACGACCGGGACGCCGCCCCCGCCCGCGCAGACGACCGGCGCGCCGTCCGCGGCGAGCGTCTCGATGCGCTCGCCCTCCAGCACGCGCGTGGGTTCGGGCGACGGGACGACCCGCCGGTGTGCGGTTTCGCCCTCGGGCGTCGTCACTTCCCTCGTCTCGAACTCGCGCTCGCGGGCCCGCTCGGCGCTCAGGTACGGGCCGACCGGCTTCGACGGGTCGTCCAGCGCTGGGTCCTCGGGGTCGACCGCGACCTGCGTGACGACCGACGCGACGCTCGCGTCGACGCGCTCGCCGAGGGCCCGCTGGAGGAGGTAGCCGATCTGGGCCTGCGTCTCCGCGACGAGCACGTCCAGCGGGCGCTCCGGCGCGTCCGATTCGTCCTGCTGGCGGAGCAGCGCGCCGACCTGCGGGCCGTTCCCGTGGGTCACCACGAGGTCGTGGCCGGCCTCGTGCAGCGTCCGGAGTTCGTCCGCCGTCTCCTCGATTCGCTCGCGCTGGGCGGCAATCGTGGCTTCGCCGCCGGGCGCGAGCGCGTTCCCGCCGAGCGCGACGACCGTTCGCATACCCGGGCGGTCGCCGCCGCGGTACTAAGCCCTGCTGGCGGCTACGCGCGGACGTTCTCGCCGTCGTGGTCGGCGAACCCCTCGCCGTCCCAGACGACCGTCCCGCGGACCAGCGTCAGCTCGGGGAAGACGCCCGCCATGCCCTCGAACGGCGTCCACCCGCACTTCGAGTGGAGGTCGCCGCCGCGAATCTCGCGGGACGCGTCCGGGTCGACGAGCACGAGGTCGGCGTCCCGTCCTTCCTCGATGCGGCCCTTCCGCGGCAGGTCGAAGACGTCCGCGGGGTTCGCGGCCGTCACGTCCCGCACGCGCTCGAAGCTCAGTTCCCCCTCGCTGGCGGCCTGCACGAGCAGCGGCAGCGCCGTCTCCACCCCGGGGACGCCCGAGGGCGCGTCCCAGATGCTCGCGTCCTTCTCCTCGCGCGTGTGCGGCGCGTGGTCGGTCGCAACCACGTCCACCTTCCCGTCGGCGAGCCGCTCGAACAGCGCTTCTCTGCGCTCCTCGCTGCGCAGCGGCGGGTTCATCCGCCCGAACGTCCCCAGCTCGTCGAGGTCCTCCCGCGAGAGGAACAGGTGGTGCGGGGTCACCTCGCAGGTCGCGCCGCCCGCCCGCGCCGCGTCCACGCCCTCCGGCGTCGACGTGTGCGCGACGTGGACCGTCGCGCCGACGTTCCCGCCGACCCCGACCGCGCGCTCGACGGCCGCCTCCTCCGCCTCCGCGGTCCGGTACGCGCTCCACGCGTCCGCGTCGTCGCGGGACTTCGCGTCTGCTCGCGGCTCGTCGCCGCTCGCTGTGTCCGTGCCGCTTGGCGGCACGCTCTCCGCGAACAGGTCGGCGTCCTCCGCGTGCACGGTGACCACCACGTCCTCCTCGGCCGCGCGCTCGCAGGCGTCCGCGAACAGCTCCGCGTCGATGCCCATGTCGCCCGTCGAGTCCGCGAGGAACACCTCCCCGAGCGCGAACAGCGGCCGGTCGAACAGCGACCCCGGGTCCCAGTCCGCCGTCACGCCGCCGTTGACGCCCCAGTCCACGAGCGAGTCAGCGGCGTACTCGGCCTTCTCGTCGAACGCCGCGCCCGTCACCGTCGGCGGGTCCGTGTTCGGCTGGTCGACAACCGTCGTGACGCCGCCCGCCGCCGCGCTCCGCGACCCCGACGCCCACGTCTCCTTGTGCTCGTACCCCGGCTGCCGGAAGTGCACGTGCGCGTCTATCATCCCCGGCAGCAGGCGCTTCCCGGTCGCGTCCGCGAGCGTCTCCCCCTCGAGGTCCTCGCCCACCGCGTCGATGCGGCCGTCCCCGATTCGGACGTCCCGCACCCGGCCGTCCGCCAGCGTCGCGTTCCGAATCACTCGCATACGTGGTCGTCGCCCGGCACCCGCCTAAGTACTGCGGAGACGCTCGTGTCTCTGTGGTGCGTACTCCGTGCGTGCTTTGCTCGTCTCCGCCTGGGGTTCGCTCTTCGTTGTCGCCGTTTGAGGTCCGCTCTTCGTTGTCGCCGTCTTTAGAAAGCCCTCGGCGCGCTCGCGCACGCTCCGCGACATATCCGCTCGCTGCGCTCGCGAATAGGGGTCGCGGACCGCACGTGGCCTCCGGCCGCGAGCGCGCCTCGCCCTTTCGGTCCGCCAGGAGTCGGTTGGTCAATCGTCTACAGTACTGTCGCCAGGTCGCTACAGTTGTTCCACGGCGGCGTCCGCGTCGCCGACGAGCGCGCGCTCGAGCTCGTCCCGGATTCGGTCGGCGTCGCCGCCGGCGGCTGCGACGCTCCCCACCGACTTCGGGTCGAACGGCACCCCCAGTTTCGGGTAGACAGCAGCGAGGACGGCGGCAATCTCCTCGCGGTCGTCGACGACGAGCACGCCCGAGGTGAGCGCGGCGTCCCTGGTGACGCGCTGGGCGATGCCCGCGAGCTTGCCGGCCGCCGAGACGGAGTGGTCGCCCGGGCAGAACGACTCCGGGGGTTCGCCCCCGCTGGCGTCGACGCCGACCGCCGCGAGCGCGTCGAGTACGTCCGCGACCATCGCGTCGTAGCGCTCCTGCAATCCGGTGCGGGCGCCGTCGACGGGCGTGATTCGTGCGAACGCGAGCGTCGAGTCCGTGTACGCGACTGCGCGGCCGCCGACGCTTCGCTCGACGGGCGGGAAGCCGTGCTCGCGGGCGGCCTCGCGCGCGGCGTCGTAACCGTCGCTGTTGGCGTCCCGGCGGCCGAACGCGAGCTGGCGGCCCGGCGCCCACACGCGGACCGCCGGCTCGCCGGCTTCGGCGACCCACTCGAGGAGGTCGCGGGTCGCCGCGCGGTCGGCGTCCGGGTCGGCGGCCCGCCCGCGGAGCACGCGCATGCCACCCCCTTCGACCGACGGCGGTAAATCCTCACGGTCCGACTGGCGGGTATGGTCACGCTGGCCGGCGACCTGCTCGCGCGCTACCCGCGGACGTCGCTGTACAACTCGCCGTACCCCGCCCACGACGCCGGCTGCGCGGTCGACCTCTACCCAGAAACTGCTCGCGTCCCGAGCCCGGTCGCGGGCGAGGTCGTGGAGACGCGGACCGTGCGCTGTCCGTCGAAGCCGTACGCCGCCGACCGCGACCACCTAATCGTCGTGGACACGGGCGAGCACCTCGCGCGCGCCCTCCACGTCGAGCCCGCCGTCGAACCCGGCGACAGCGTGGCGGTCGGCGACGACCTCGGGCGCTTGGTGCGCTCGGGCTTCTTCGCGCCGTGGGTCGACAACCACGTCCACCTCGGGTTCCGCGAGCGCGACGGCGACGCCGTGCGCGCGTCCGGGTCGCTGCCAATCGACCTCGACGCGTCGGTCGAGGCGGTCCCGTGGGACGGCACCGGCGAGGTCGTCGAGACCGGGGAGACGTACGCGCTCCTCGACGCACCCGAGCACCCCGCACCGGGGACGCTCGCGGGCGTCGCGACCGACGACGGCGGCGTGCTCGACGGCGGCTTCCCGCACTACGAGGGCGGCGGCGTCCTCGGACGGAGCGGCGCCGGTCCGGTCTCGTTCCTCGGAACGACCGTGGGGGACGCCGCGGACGGTCGCACCGTCGCGTGGCGTGACGTCGCGGTGACCGCGAACGGCGAACCGATTCGCGGGCTCTCGCTGTGGCTCGGGGTCGAACGCCTCGGCGTCAAGCTCGTCGCGCCCGACCGCGACCTCGCGGTCGGCGAGCGGGTCGCCGTCGCCGTCGCGTAGCGCCGCCCGCGCGCTTATTGTCCCCGCGGCTGTACGCCGGCGCATGGACGCCGACGACCACGTCCGCGTCACGGAGCGGCTCATCCAGTCGGTGGAGATCGTCGCCGCGTACGTGCTCGTGTTCCTGTTCGCCGTCGGCGTCTTCGACCTCGGGCTGAACATCGCCCAGCTGGTCCGCACCGGCGCCATCACGCAGACCAGCGAGGTCGTCGCGCTCATCGACACCGTCCTCCTCCTGTTCATCATCGTGGAAATCTACCAGACGGTCGTCGCGTACACCCGCGAGGAGAGCGTCGTCCGCATCGTCATCATCACCGGCATCATCGCGGTCACCCGCCGCGTCATCAGTTTCCACCCCGGCGACCACGCCGCGCAGGACGCCCTGCTGACCTCGCTCGGGTTCGCGGCGCTGCTCGCGGTGCTCGTCGGCTCGCTGTACGTCGTCCGGCGCACCCGCGCCGAATCCAGCGACCTCCACTGACTCCCTACTGGAACGTCACGTCGTCGCGCTCGATGACCTCCCCGAACAGCCAGTCGGCGTGGTCGAGGGCGTACTCGCGGTGCTCCTCCTCGATGTAGCCGATGGCGTCCTCGACGAGCACCGGCCGGTAGTCCCGGAGGCCCGCGCTCCCCGCGGTGTGGAGCACGCAGACGTTCGCCAGCGTCCCGCAGACGAGCAGGTCGTCGACGCCGTGGGCGTCGAGGTGGCCCTCGAGGCCCGTCTGGTAGAACGCGTCGTAGGTGTGCTTGTCCACGACGTAGTCCTCGTCGCGGACGTCGAGGCGGTCGTGGAGCTCGGCGTCCCACGTCCCCTCGACGACGTGCTCGCCCCAGCGCTCGAACTCGTCGTAGTAGTGGTTCCCGTCGAACTGCTCGGGCGGGTGGACGTCACGCGTGTAGACGACGCTCGCGCCCGCCTCTCGCGCCCGGGCGACGAGGTCGGTCACGGGGTCGAGGGCGGCCTCGCTGGCTGGCGCGTACAGGCTCCCGTCCGGATGGCAGAAGCCGTTCTGCACGTCCACGACGACGACCGCGGTGCGCTCGGCGTCGAACTCCATGTGCGAGTGGTCGCCGGCGAGCCACTAAGCCGTTTGGCCGGCCGGCGGCGCGCCCGTGCGTAGCGCTTTACCCCGTCGAGGCCGAACCACGCGTAATGACACGCCGCATTTTGGCCGTGGCGTTCGTCGCGCTGGTCGTGCTCGCGGGCTGTCAGTCGCCCGGCGCGACCGGCGGCAACGACCCCGTCGAGGGGCCCGCGGCCGGCGAGTTCGACTACGCCGACCCCGCCGGCGACGCGCTCGGCTGGGAGGGCGGCTACTGGCACAACGAGTCCATCCCCGTGACCGTCGAGGACGGCCTCAACGAGAGCGAGCGGCGGATGGTCGTCGACCGCTCGATGGCGCGGGTCGAACACCTCCGCGGCATCGAGTTCGACGAGCGGGTCCCCGTCGACGTCATCTCGCGGACGACGTACCGCGAGGAGTACACCGGCGGCGGGAACGCGAGCGACGCGATGGCGACGTTCGACAACGTGAAATTCGAGGCGCTGTTCCTCGTCGGCGAGCGCAACGACTCGCTGGCCGTCCAGGACGACAACCGCGGGTCGAACGTCCTCGGGTTCTACTCGCCGCGCGAGGACCGCATCGTCGTCATCTCCGAGTCCGAGACGCCCACCATCGACGAGAACACGCTCGGCCACGAGCTGATGCACGCCCTCCAGTTCCGGAACTTCGAGGCGAACTTCTCCTCGCCGACCCGCGACAAGGCCAACGCCCACAACGGCCTCATCGAGGGCGAGGCTAGCTTCCTCGACGGCCGCTACGGCGAGCACTGCGGCGACGAGTGGGAGTGCGCGACGCCCGAAGCGGCCGGCGGCGGTGACGGGGGCGGCGGGAGCATCCACCTCGCGTCTACATGCTGAAGTACTTCCCGTACAGCGCTGGCGCTGGGTTCGTCGAGCACCGCTACGACGACGGCGGCTGGGACGCGTCGCGGGCGTCTACGACGACCCGCCGGCCTCCTCCGAGCAGGTCGCCCAGCCCGAGAAGTACGGCAGCGACCCGCCCCGCGACGTCTCGCTCCCGGACCGCTCGACCGACGACTGGGAGCGGGTCACCCCCGGCGGCCGCGCGCCCTACGGCGAGGTCGGCGTTGGCGGGCTCACCGCGATGTTCGGCTACCCGGCCTACGAGCAGGAGCGCCACCCGCAGAGCGCCGTCCTCAACCCGCTGAACTACGACGCCGACGGCGACATCGACCAGAGCTCGCCGTTCGACTACGCCACCGAGCCGGTCGCGGGCTGGGACGGCGAGAAGCTCTGGGTGTACGAGAACGGCGACGAGACCGCGTACACGTGGCGGATCGCGTTCGACTCGAACGGCGACGCCCGCGAGTTCGCGCGCACGTACCGCCAACTCCTCCAGTACTGGGGGGCCGAGGAGCGCTCGAACGGCGTCTGGCGCATCCCCGAGGACGAGAGCGAGTTCGCGGACGCCTTCCGCGTCACGCGCTCCGGGAACGAGGTCACCATCGTGAACGCCCCCACGCAGTCGGACCTCGGCGACGTCCACTCGCGGTAGGGAGGCGAGGCTTTTTCGACGCGGCGGGTCTACGCCGAGGCATGCAGGCAACCCGCCGGGTGGTCGCGTGACCTTCGACGTCGTGCCGCCCGAGGCCATCGAGAGCGGCCGCGCGACCGACGCGTACTTCGAGCGCACCGAGACGACCCTCGAGTTCGCGGGGAAGAACCCCCGCGTCGTCGCGGAGGTGACCGCCGACCAGTTCCCGACCGGCGGCTTCGAGCTGCTCGCGGGGGTCAAGGACGCCGCCCACCTCCTCGAAGGCCTCCCGGTCGACGTCGACGCGCTCCCCGAGGGGACGCTGTTCGACGGCGGCCCCGTCCTCCGCATCGAGGGGAACTACCGCGAGTTCGCGCGCTACGAGACGTCGCTGCTTGGCTTCCTCTCGCACGCCTCCGGGGTCGCCACGGCCGCCCTCGAAGCCCGGCGCGCCGCGCCCGACTCGCAGGTGCTGAGCTTCGGCGCGCGCCACGTCCACCCCTCGATTGCGGCGATGGTCGAGCGCTCCGCGCTCGTCGGCGGCCTCGACGGCTTCTCCCACGTCGCCGCGGGCGACGTCATCGACCGCGAGGCCGGCGGGACGATGCCCCACGCGCTCGTCATCTGCTTCGGGCGCGGCAACCAGGAGGCGGCGTGGCGCGCGTTCGACGACGCCGTCGACGAGGACGTCCCGCGGGTCGCGCTCTGTGACACGTACAGCGACGAGAAGGACGAGGTCCTGCGCGCGGTCGACGAACTCGGCGAGGACCTCGACAGCGTCCGCCTCGACACCACGGGCTCCCGGCGCGGGGACTTCCGGCACATCGTCCGCGAGATCCGCTGGGAGCTCGACGCCCGCGGCCGCGGCGACGTCGACGTCTTCCTCTCCGGCGGCCTCGGCCCGACGGAGCTCCGGGCGCTCCGGGACGTCGCGGACGGCTTCGGCGTCGGCAGCCACGTCTCGAACGCCGACCCCGTGGACTTCGCGCTCGACATCGTGGAAGTCGAGGGCGAGCCCGCTGCCAAGCGCGGGAAGCTCTCCGGGAAGAAGGACGTCTACCGCACGCGGGACGGCGGCCACCACGTCGGCCTCGCCGCCCGCCCCGGCCCGACGGACGGCACGTCGCTGCTCGACCCCCTGATTCGGGACGGCGAGCTCGTCCGGTCGTTCAGCATCGAGGACGCCGCCGACCGCGCGCTCGACGACGCCGAGCGTGTCGGGTTCGGTGGCGGCGCGGAGTAACAGTCAGGACGCGGCTTACGCGGTGAGCTCTTCGACGGGTTCCTCGGCGTCCTCGCCGGTCTCCCGGAACACCTGTCCCTCGAAGAGGGTGACCATCACGTCGTCGTCCTCCCACGCGCCGTTCGGGAGGCCGGCCTTCCGGCAGGTGCGGTCGAGGTACTCGAAGACGCTCCAGTCGTTCTCCACGGGCAGCGTCGGATACATCCAGCCGTGCTTGCCGTCGCCGTCGATGGCGACGCCGTGGACGCCGAGCTCGATGTCCTCGACGGGGTCGTCCGTGAGGACCAGGTTCGAGACCGTGCAGACGGAGACGCGGAGGTTCGGCAGTTCGGCGGCCTCGACCTCCGAGCCGCAGGACGCGTCGGAGGCGGCCTTGATGGACGCCTCGACGATGGCGTGCCCGAGCTGCTGGTCTCGGTTCCCGAGCTCGCGGGCGGACTCCTGTGCGCCCGCGCAGCCGCGGAGGCGGCCGCGACCGTGGGTGGACTCCAGTCGGACGAACGCGCTCGTTCGGTTGTAGAAGGCGTCGCGCATGCTCCCGGGCTGCTCGCGCTGGCCGTTCCGGACGAACGCCTCGACGGATTCGCGTGCTAGTTCGACCGTCCGCGCGCCGTCCTCGAAGGAAAGTACTACTGACTGGGCCTCGGCCATACGAGTCTATTTATGGCAAGGATTAACTTGAACTCTTCCCCTCGCGGCCGAGAACCGTGAAGGATTTCTCGTCGGCTGCACGGCACGCCAGAATCGCGGAAGGAGAGCCGCACGCCCGCGAACTGATTTCGCGGTTGACAACGCCGCCGGCAAATTCCGACGGCCGCACGCCCGAATACTGCGCTCGGTGCCAGCGGCCGCGGCGGGCGGCCCGACCGAACCCCTTAACGCCGCGGCGCACCTACACGTAGTGGGCAGAGGGAGCCCGGCTCCCGTGCCGCGAGGCATGAGGAAAGTCCCCCCACCCGTCGGGCAGGCGGCCGGATGCAAATCCGGGACGGGAGACCGTCGGCACTGGAACAGAGACGACACGTCCCTCTCGAACCGATGAGGCGCGCGACCCGACCCGCGAGGGGAGGAAGCTAACCCGCCGAGGGAGGCGTGGCCGACCAACGGGAGGCCACGTTACAGGTGAGCGGCGTCAGCCGCGAACCGCGCGGCTCTGCCGCGTTAAAGCGAACGGCGTCAGCCGTTCGCCGGAAGAGAGGGGAGCGATGGAACGGCTAATCCCCGCCGGTGCAAGTCCACGCGCGCAAGGTAGCCCGACGCGCCCGAGAGGGGCCGCGTGGACGCTCAGCCGAATGCCGGGCCGAACAGAAGGGGGCTTACTCCCCTCCAGCTCGTACCTTTTTGCGGGGTCGCGCAGCTACCCCGCAAAAATCTACACCGGGAGAGCGAGCTCTCCCGAGCCCTGCCTCACTGCGTTCGGCAGGACGCTAAAAAGACCGCAACAGCAACCGCTACCGGCTGTGGAATCTCCGCCATAAGCAGCTGCTGCCTGTCAGTAAGCACGTCTTACGAACGGCTCACGGCACTAAAATACGAAAACGACTGTGAGATTACGAGCTCTCGGTGCCGGCAATCGCCGTCAGCGGGGACGCGCCGCCGACGATGGCGCCGGCCGTCAGCACTGCTGCCGCGAGTGTCACGAAGTCGTCGCCCGGATTGAGCCCCGCGAGGCTCGCGCCGGCGTCGACGATGAAGATGGTGACGAAGAAGCTGATTACCGCGAGCACGAGCAACAGCGCGACCGCGACGACGCTGCCGACGAGTTCGCCGACGGAGTTGAGTAGGGACATTATGATTCTCTAAATATTGACACTCCGGCGAGGGATAAGCACCGTGGCTCGTCCCTCGGAAGGTTCCGAAACTCGACAGATCGCGGTTTCGCTACTCTTCGAACCCGTCTTCCCACCGGAACGTCCCGTTCCGTTGCACTACTTCGCCGTCGACTTCCATGAACGAGTCCTCGCTCACGTCCGTAATCATGTCCACGTGGACCGCGGAGTCGTTGGCCTCGTCCTCGTGGCCCTCGGGGAAGTTCGACTCGTAGGCGCGGCCGAGCGCGAGGTGGACGGTGTCGCCCATCTTCTCGTCGAAGAGGATGGAGTCGGTGAACTGGTCGATGCCGCGGTTCATCCCGATGCCGAGTTCGCCGAGGCGCCGCGACCCCTCGTCGGTGTCCAGAATCTCGCCGACGACGCTCTCGTTCTGGGCGGCGCTGTAGTCGACGACCTCGCCGTCCTCGAACGTGAGGTGGACGTCCTGCACGCGCTCGCCGCGGATCGTCATCGGGACGTCGAAGAACACCTCACCCTCGGTGGCGTGCGGCGCGGTGAACACCTCGCCGGAGGGGAGGTTGTGGGAGTCGTACGCGACCGACGCCGCGGAGTTCACGGCGGTCCGGTTCTCGATGCTCATGGTGAGGTCGGTGTCCTCTTTGACGAGTCGGACCTCGCTGCCTTCGTCGAGAATCTCCTTCATGTTCGCCATCTCGTCGGCGAGGCGCTCCCAGTCGCGGAGGATGGCGTCGTACGCGAAGTTCCGGTACTCCTCGTAGGACATGTTCGCCTGCTGGGCGAGCGACCGCGTCGGGTGGACCGTCGACACCCAGTCCGCGTCCATCCGGGCCTCGCGGACGCCCTGCCGGGCCTTCGACTGCGCGCGCCGGATCTCCGCGGGGACGTCCGACCCCTCGCTGGTGTTGCGGCCGCCGCCGACCGACAGCACCACGTCGGCGTGCTCGTAGAGCGCGAGCTCGTGGTCGGGGTCTTCCTCGAAGCCCTCGCCGTGGGCGAGCGCGTACGCCCGGCCGAGTTCGCCCGACGCGTACGTCGAGACGAGGTTCGCGCCGCGCTCGCCGACCTTCTCGGCGACCGCGACCGCGAGGTCGTGGGCGTCCGGGCCGACGCGCATCACCACGTCGTCGCCGTCGTCGACGCGCGCGCTCCAGTCGACCAGCACTTCCGCGTGCTCCTCGATGCGGGGGTCCATACCTCCCGTGGCGGCCCGCGAGCGAAAAAACAGTCGGGTTCCGGCCGGCGCCGTGGGTCACGTCTGCGCTTCGACGAGGGCCGCGACGTCCGCGAACTCCTCGCCGAGCAGCGCGAGCACGTCGTCGAGGCTCACCAGCCGGACGACGTCGCCGGCCTCGTCGACGAGCGGGAGCCGGCGGACGCCCTCTTCGCGCATCATCTCCACGACTTCGAAGACCTCCGCGCCCTGCTCGGCCGTGACGGGGTCGGCGGTCATCACGTCGCTGGCGGTCGTCTGCGTGGGGTCGATGCCGTCGCGGAGCGCGAGCGCGACGTCGCGGTCGGTGACGATGCCCGCGAGGTCGGTCGTCTCGCCGGTGACGACGACGCTGCCGACGCCCTCGGCGTGCATCGTCTCGGCGACCTGGTCCAGCGAGGCGTCCTCGGGGAGCCTGACGACGTCCTCGACTCGTGGCGCTGTCGGGTCGACCATGTCCGCGAGGTCGCTCGCGCGCCAGTAGAAGGTGGTGGCCGCGCTACTCGTAGACGAGCACGGTGCCGAACGACGTCTCGACGACCGCGACCTCCTCGCCGGACTCCGCGCGGTACTCCTCGTCGACGCTCAGCCAGTCCGCGTCGAGCTCGTACGTCTCGCCGCCCGCTTCGACGGTGACGGTGTCCCCGGAGTGCATCTGGGCCTGGATCTCAGCGGGGTCGGCGTCGTCGATGGCCTGCATCACCGCGCCCGCGTCGCTGCGGAACTCGGGGCCGATCTTCGAGTCGTCGCCGTCGACCTCGACCGGGACGAGTTCGATGTCCGGCCGCCCCTCCACGAGCTTGATGGGGGCGTTGACGGTCTCGCTGAGGTCGTACGTGTCGAGGCTCGCCTCCTCGCCCGGCTCGAAGTAGAGCTCCACGCGGTCGAGGGGCTCGTTCAGCGGGATGTGGTTCTCGGACTTCCACCGGCGGACCTCGCTGGCGGTCTCGGCGATGTGCTCGCCGGCGACTTCGGCGTCCTCGTCGAGCATGTCGACCGCGGGCCACGTCGCGTTGTGGACGCTGCCCTCGGTGCCGGGGAGGTGGCTCCAGATCTCCTCGGTGACGTGCGGGCTGAACGGCGACAGCATCCGGACGACCGCCGTCACCGCGGTGTAGAGGGTCTTCTCGGCGGCGGCGCGCTCGCCCGGCCGGCCGTTGTACAGCCGCCCCTTCACGAGTTCGACGTAGTCGTCGGCGAGGTCCTCCCACGCGAACTCCCGGAGCGTGCGCAGCGCGGCGTCGAACCGGTAGTTCTGCATCTCGGCCTCGACCTCGTCGGCGACCCGCGTGAGCTCGGAGAGGATCCACCGGTCGGCGTCCCGGTAGGCGGGGTCGCTGACGTCCGGGGTGTCCTCGTCGAAGTGGCCGCTCGCGAACTTCACGATGTTCCAGAGCTTCGTGAGGAACCGGGAGGCGGACTTGACCTCCTTCCACTGGAACTGGACGTCGCTGCCGGGCTGGCCGCCGAGCGCGAGCGCCTGCCGGACGGCGTCCGCGGAGTACTCCTCGATGGCCTCGTCGGGCGCGACCACGTTCCCGCGGGACTTGGACATCTTGTTGCCGTCCGGGCCGAACACCATGCCGTTGACGAGGATGTCGTCCCACGGCGCCTCGTCGGTGAGCGCGCCCGTCCGCAGCAGCGTGTAGAACGCCCACGTGCGGATGATGTCGTGGCCCTGCGGCCGCAGCCCGACGGGTTCGAACTCGTCGAGGTCGATCTCCTCGGGCCACCCGGAGATGTGCAGGGGCGTAATGGAGGAGTCCATCCACGTGTCCATCACGTCGGTCTCGCCGCGCCAGTCGTGGCTACCGCACTCGGGACACGCGCCGACGGCGGGGTCTTCCTCGTCGGGGTCGACGGGGGTCTCGGCGGCGTCGGCGATGTGCCAGTGGCCGCAGTCCGTACACTCCCACGCGGGAATCGGCGTCGCGAACACGCGCTGCCGGGAGATGACCCAGTCCCACTCCATGCCCTCCGCCCAGTCGACGAGGCGGTCGTGCATGTGCTCGGGAATCCACTCGACCTCCTCGGCCTTCTCGAGGACGAGGTCCTGGTCGACCTCCACGAACCACTGCTCCTTCGAGAGAATCTCGATGGGGGTGTCGCACCGCCAGCACGCGCCGACGCTCTGCTCGGTCGGCTCGCTGTCGTTCAGGTAGCCCTCGTCGTCCAGCGCCTCGGCGATTTCGCCCTTGGCCTCGTCGATGGACAGGCCCGCGAACTCGCCGGCGCCCTCGCCGAGGTGGCCGTCCTCCGTGAACACCGACCGGAGGTCGAGGTCGTACTCGGCCCACCAGTCGACGTCCTGCTTGTCCCCGAACGTACAGATCATGACGGCGCCAGTCCCGAACTCGGGGTCGACGTCGTCGTCGGCGAGCAGTTCGACCTCCTGGCCGAACAGCGGCACCTCGAACGTATCGCCGACGCGGCCCTCGAAGCGCTCGTCGTCGGGGTCGACGGCCATCCCGACGCACGCCGCCAGCAGCTCCGGGCGCGTGGTCGCGATTTCGATGTCGTCGTTGCCGACGCCCTCGAAGGTGAGGTAGTACAGCGTCCCCTCGCGGTCGACGTTCTCGACCTCGGCGTCCGCGATGGCGGTCTCGCAGCGCGGACACCAGTTCACGGGGTGTTCGTCGCGGTAGACCATGTCGTCGTCCGCCATCTCGACGAACGACTCCTGGGTCTGGCCCCAGTACTCGGGGTCCATCGTGCGGTACTCGGCGCTCCAGTCCTGCGAGAACCCCATCTCGGTCATCGTCTGCTTCATCTCCGCGATGCGGGCCTCGGTGTGCTCGACGCACATCTCCCGGAACTCGTCGCGGGAGACGTCCGTGCGGTGGATGTCGTGGTTCTCCTCGACTTTGACCTCGGTCGGGAGGCCGTGGCAGTCCCACCCCTGCGGGAAGAGGACGGCGTCGCCCTGCAGGCGGTGGAACCGCGCGACGAAGTCGATGTACGACCACTGGAGGCCGTGGCCGAGGTGGAGGTTGCCGGTGGGGTACGGCGGCGGCGTGTCCACGACGTACTGGGTGTCGGCCTCGCTGGGGTCGAACTCGTAGACGTCGGAGTCCTGCCACGCGTCTTGCCACTCGGTCTCGATTCGGTCGGGGTCGTAGCTGTCCGGAATGTTCGTCATAGCTGGGTGGGTCGTCGGCCGCGGTCGCGTCTCCGTGTGTCCGAGTCGGGACGAGAAGAGGGCTTACACACGTACTACCGCGAGCTCGACGCGCATACCTCAGCGGAGCGGTGGCGCGGCCATAAAGGTTCCCGTCCGCGGCGGGGCGGCGGCTCGACGCCCGCTCCGCTCGGCGACCGCCGCCAGCTTTTAGGCACACCGAAAAATCGACGGCCTTTTAGTGTTTAGGCGAACCTAAACGAGTATGCGACGACGCACGTTCATCAAGTCGGGCAGTGCAGCGACGCTCGCCGGGCTGCTCGCGGGCTGTGCGAGCCCGAACCAGGGAAGCACCGACGATTCCACCGAAGCCCCCGCTACCGAGGGCGACGCCACGACCTCGGGCGGCGAGGAGACGACCGAGGACGAGTCGCAGTCCTACAGCGTCTCGATGACGCCCGTCGGCGACGTCACGTTCGACGCCGTCCCCGAGACTATCGCCGTCTACACGCCGGGCTACGCGGACATGCTCGTGGCGCTCGGCCACGGCGACGCCGTCGCGTCCGTCGGCCAGAAGTCCCGCTACCACACCGGCCCCTACGACGAACTCGACGGCGTCAGCGTCGACACGTCCGAGATGGTCGATCTCGTCGACCAGGGCGTCTCCCGGGAGACGCTGCTCTCCCTCGACGCCGACCTCCACCTCGTCGACCCGAACTGGCTGACGAACGTCTTCGAGATGGACGGCGACGACGTCGAGTTCCTCGAGGAGCGCTCCGGCCCGTTCCTCGGCAACACCATCTTCCGCCGCACCGACTCGTGGCACGACTACGACTACTACTCGATGTACGGCGCCTTCGAGAAGGTCGCCGAGGTCGTCCGGGAGACCGAACGCTACGAGGCGTTCGCGGAGTTCCACGACGAGTTCGTCGCCCACGTCGGCGAGGACGCCCCCGACGAGGGCCCGCGGGGCGCGCTCGTGTTCGGCGGCAGCGACGAGCCCACGTCGTTCTCCCCGTACCACCTCAGCGGCGAGGGCGCGAACAAGAAGTCCTTCCACGACCTCAACGTCCGGGACGCCATCGCGAACTCCGACGTGGAAGCGCTCTCGACCGGGAGCCGCGGCGAAATCGACTACGAGACCCTGCTCGACCTCGACCCCGAGGCGCTGTTCGTGCGCGGCCACGAGGACAAGACCCGCGAGGAGTTCCGGAACACGGTCGTCTCGTTCATGCAGAACCACGAGACCGCGAGCCGCATCACCGCCGTCGAGGACGGCGCCGTCTACCGCGGCGGCCCCATCTACCTCGGCCCCGTCCAGCACCTCTTCCTCACGGAGCGGTTCGCCACGGCGCTGTACCCCGACCGCTTCGAGGGCGAGCTGTTCGACCGCGACGAGCTGGCGGGCGTCGTCACGTCGTAGACGGAACGCTTTTCAGCTCTTAGGGCGACCTAAACGGTAAGCCAGTCGCAGCCTCGTCGGCCGCCACGCCGGCCGACACCCCAATCCACGAATGTCACGTCAACGCCGCGTCCGCGACGTCCTCCTCCCCGAACTCGACGCCCAGCTCGCGTCCATCATCGGCGCGAGCGTCGTCCTCGTGGTCGTCGCCGGCCTCGTCCAGATCCGGTACGGCGCCTACGAGATGCCCTTCGAGACGGTCGTCCGCGCGCTGTTCGACCGCGTCGTCTGGACCAACCCGGACGTGCTCGCGACGCTCGTCCTCGGCGAGAACGCCGCCCGCACGCTCGGCGTCTACGCCGACCTCTCCGTGCTCACGAACGCCACCATCGTCGTCTGGACGGTCCGGCTGCCGCGCGTGCTCGTCGCCGCGTTCGTCGGCCTCAACCTCGCCGTCTCCGGCGCCATCTTCCAGGCAATCACGCGCAACGAGCTCGCCAGCCCGTACATCCTCGGCGTCTCCTCCGGGGCGGGCGTCGCCGTCGTGTTCACGCTCGTGTTCTCGCTGGGCGCGTACCTCCTCCCGCTGGCCGCCGTCGCCGGCGGCACCGCCGCGTTCCTGCTCGTGTACGCCGTCGCGTGGCGCGGCGGTACCACGCCCGTGCGGCTCGTGCTCGCCGGCGTCGTCGTCGGCACCATCTTCAACAGCCTCCAGACCGGGCTGTTCTACTTCATCGAGAGCAACGGCGTGATGCGCACCGCGGTCGCGTGGCTCGCCGGCTCCCTGACGGGCGTCGACTGGACGGACGCCCGCATCGTCGCCGTCCCCACGCTGGTCGTCGTCCCCGCGGCGCTCGCGAGCGCCCGCCAGCTCGACGTCCTCCTGCTCGGCGAGCGCGCCGCGCGGTCGCTCGGCATGAGCGTCGAACGCATCCGCTTCCTGCTGTCCGCGCTCGCCATCCTCGCGGCGTCCGCGGCGGTCGCGGTCGCCGGCCTCGTCGGCTTCGTCGGCCTCGTCGTCCCCCACGCCGTCCGCACGTTCGTCGGCAGCGACTACCGCCGGCTGATGACCGGCTGCCTGTTCGCCGGCCCCGCGCTCGTCGTCGTCGCCGACGTCGTCGCGCGGCTCGCGCTCGGCGGGACGCAGGTCCCCGTCGGCGTCGTCACCGGCCTGCTCGGCGGCCCGTACTTCCTGCTGTTGCTGCGCCGCACCGAGTCCTTCACGGAGTTCTGACCATGCCAGAGATCCCACTCGTCTCCACCGACGCGGAATCGACCGACGCGACCACCACCGACTTCGACGACCCGGTCGAGGAGGCCGCGCTGCTCGCGTCGGGCATCGAGCTCGGCTACGGCGAGGAGATCGTCGTCGACTTCGACGACCTCGTCATCCCCGAGGGGGAGGTCACCGCGCTCGTCGGGCCGAACGGCTCCGGGAAGTCCACGCTCCTGAAGGGGCTCTCGGCGGAACTGGAGCCCGCCTCCGGGAGCGTCCTGCTGAACGGCCGGGACGTCCAGCAGCGCCCCGCGAAGGACCTCGCGCGCGAGCTCGGCCTGCTCGACCAGGAGAACGCCGCGCCCGGCGGCCTCACGGTCGAAGACCTCGCCACGCACGGCCGCTACCCCCACCGCGGCTTCCTCGACCCGCTCACCGAGGACGACCGCGAGGCGGTCGAGCGCGCCATCGACCTCGCGGGCGTCGACCACCTCCGGGACACCCAGCTCTCGGAGCTCTCCGGCGGCCAGAAGCAGCTCGCGTTCGTCGCGATGACGCTCGCACAGGACACCGACGTGCTCCTGCTGGACGAGCCGACGACGTATCTGGACCTCCACCACCAGCTGCGCGTGATGGAGGTCGTCCGCACGCTCAACGAGGAACGCGACGTGACGGTCTGCGTCGTCCTCCACGACCTCCAGCAGGCGGCGCGGTTCGCGGACTACCTCGTCGCGCTCGACGACGGCGCCGTCTACGACTGGGGGCCGCCCGAGGACGTCGTCACCGAGCAGCTGCTCGCGGACGTCTTCGACGTCGACGCCGCCGTCAGCTTCGACCGCGAGGACGACGAACCCCGCATCGTGCCGCGGCGCGCCCTCGACTAATCCTCCACTCGCTCGCGTAACGCCTCGACTTCTCGCTGTAACTCCGCCCGCGACGGCGTCCCGTCGTCGATACCGGCGCTGACGACCGCCAGCAGCAGCGCCGTCAGCGCGAGCGCGCCGCCGAGCACGACCAGCCACGCCGGCACCGCGACGTCTAACGCCAGCAGGAGGACGGCGTCGTTCACCAGCACGACCGCGAGGACCACCGGGAGCGTGCGCATACCGGTGGTCGCGGCGCCACCGACTGAAGCGTTTCGCCGGCGAGCGCCGGACCGCAACCACTACCTTCCGGCCGGGGAAGTGGACGGTATGGAACTCGGCGTTATCGGTCTCGGTCGCATGGGACGCATCGTCGTCGACCGGTGTCTGGACGCGGGCCACGACGTGGTCGCCTTCGACATCGACGCGGACGCCCGCGAGGACGCGGCCGACGCGGGCGCCACCGCCGCCGACTCGATTCCCGACCTCGCCGCCGCGCTCGGCGACGAGAAGCGCGTCTGGCTGATGGTGCCCGCCGGCGACCCGGTCGACGCCGCGCTCGACGAACTCGCGGACGAACTCGACGCCGACGACGTGGTGGTCGACGGCGGGAACAGCCACTTCGAGGACTCCACGCGGCGCGCCGACGAGCACGAGTTCGCGTACCTCGACTGCGGCACCTCCGGCGGCCCCGCGGGCGCGGAACTCGGCTTCTCGCTGATGGTCGGCGGCCCCGAGTGGGCGTACGAGGAACTCGCCCCCGTTTTCGACGCGGTGGCGACGGGACCGGACGGCCACGACCGCATGGGGCCGGCGGGCTCGGGCCACTACGTGAAGATGGTCCACAACGGCGTCGAGTACGCGCTCATGCAGGCGTACGGCGAGGGGTTCGAACTCCTCCACGAGGGCCGCTACGACCTCGACCTCGAAGCCGTC
This sequence comes from Halobacterium sp. CBA1126, assembly GCF_009741975.1. Classification (GTDB taxonomy): domain Archaea; phylum Halobacteriota; class Halobacteria; order Halobacteriales; family Halobacteriaceae; genus Halobacterium. The sequence goes on from NZ_WPCF01000012.1 coordinate 18,726, forward strand.
GCGAACACGTGGAACAACGGCGCCGTCATCCGGTCGTGGCTGCTGGAGCTCTGCGAGGAGGCGTTCCGCGAGGAGGGCAACGACCTCGGCGACGTCGCCGACCACGTCGCCGGCGGCTCCACGGGCACGTGGACCGTCCAGGAGAGCCTCGAACAGGAAGTCCCGCTCCCGATTATCTACCAGGCGCTCGCCGAGCGCTTCGACTCCCGCGCCAGCGGCGACGGCGAGGGGCGGTTCGCGCGGCGGCTGGCGAACCGGCTGCGGTACGGCTTTGGCAGACACGAGGTTGCTCGAAAAGACGAATAAACGCGGTCAGTAGCTGTTCTCGTACTCTATCTCCTCGGCCACCGTCCGGGCGATGTCGGCGCTCCACTCGCGTTCGACGAGGTGGAGCGCGAGGTCGATGCCGGAGGTGACGCCGCCGGCGGTGAGCACGTCGCCGTCGTCGACGAACCGGTCGTCGCGGACGTCCACGCCGTACTCGCGGAGGTCGTCCTTCGCGGACTCGTGGGTGGTCGCGGGCCGCCCCTCTAGCAGGCCGCCCTCCGCCGCGATGAGCGCGCCAGTGCAAACCGTGGCGACGGTAGCGCCGGCGTCGTAGAGCGTAGCGAGGCGCTCGGGGAGCGTGCCGTCTTGGACTTCCGCCCACGCGCCGTTCTCGCGCGCTCCGACGCTTCGCCGTCTTCTCGCGGGCTCTGCCCGCTCGAACGGTCCGAGGCGCGTTGCGCCTCGCAATCTCCGCCTCGTTGCCCCTCCGGCGCAACGCTGTTCCAGCCGCCGCCGGGAACGACCACGAGGTCGGGCGTGCCGAGGAGCACGTCGTCCGGTTCGACGCGGAGGCCGTGGCTCGCCGTGACGCGCTCGCTCGGCACGAGCGTCCGCAGGGTCGCGTCGACGTCCGCGCCGTGGGCTGCCGCCGTCCGGAACACCTCGTAGGGCGCGACCCCGTCCAGCTCGTCGAACCCCTCGTACAGCAGTATCGCGACGTCCATGCCGCGGCGTTCGCACCGTCCCCTCAAAACTCGCCCGGAGCGGGGCGGTGAGCAATCACAATACTGTTAAGCTACCTCTCCGTACCGCCGGGCATGGTGAACACACTGGGGCTGCTGCTCGGTCTCGGGATGGCGCTCACGCTCGTCGGGCTCCACTTCCTGAAGGGGACCGCGAAGCCCGTCCCCGAGGACATCGCCAGCGAGGTCCTCGAACAGCGCGCCTCGACGGTTCCGGAGACCGACTTCCCGGAGCCGTACAACCGCTCCATCGGCGGTGGCGGCGGCGCCGGCGCGGTCGCGGGCGGCGCTGCGGAAGGCGAACTCGAAGAGGAGGAGGAGGACGAGGGATTCGACCCCGAGTCCATCCCCGAGGACGAGGTCGAGTACTACGAGATCGAGTTCGCGAAGGAGGGCGAGACCATCGAGGTCGCGAACAACGAGAGCCTCCTCGACGCCGGCGAGGAGGAGGGCTGGGACCTCCCGTACGCCTGCCGGCAGGGCCAGTGTCTCTCCTGTAGCGGCCGCGTCGCCAGCGGCGACGACGCCCACGAGTTCGTCCGCCACTCGAACAACGAGACGCTCAGCGACGACGAGATGGAGAAGGGGTACGTGCTGACGTGTACCGCCCACCCGACCACGTCGTTCACGCTGGAGACCGACGAGTCGCCGTAGTCAACGGCGGTTCGCGCCGCGGTCGTCGACCGAATCCGATTCTCGAGCCGGAGTTTTCAAATCCGACCGCTCCGTGAGGACACGTAGTGCCCGAAACCCGCACGACGAGTAGCATCACCGAGGGCGACCTCGTCGGCCCGATGGTCCGGCTGGCGTGGCCGATGGTCGTCATCCAGCTCCTCCAGGTGACGTACAACCTCGCGGACACGTTCTGGCTCGGCCGGCTGTCCGGGAACGCCGTCGCCGCCATCAGCCTCGCCTTCCCGCTCGTCTTCTTCCTCATCTCGGTCGGCGGCGGGTTCACCACCGCCGGCTCCATCCTCGTCGCGCAGTTCATGGGCGCCGACAGCGAGGGCTCGGCGGGGAAGGTCGCCGCGCAGACGCTGGGGTTCGTCATCTCCATTGCGACCGTCCTCGGCGTCGTCGGCCACTTCGTCACGCGGGACATGCTCGCGCTGCTGCCCGCGGACGCCGAGACCGCCGCGGTCGTCGTGCCGATGGCCGGCGACTACATGGAGGTGTTCTTCCTCGGGATGCCCGCGCTGTTCGGGTTCTTCGTGTTCGCGTCGCTGATGCGCGGCTACGGCAACACCCGCACGCCGATGCGCGTGATGTTCCTCAGCGTCGCGCTCAACGTCGTCCTCGACCCGTTCCTCATCTTCGGCTGGTGGGTGTTCCCCGAGATGGGCATCGCGGGCGCCGCCGTCGCCACCATCTTCGCGCGCCTCGTCGCCGCCGTCGTCGGCGTCTACGTCCTCTTCTTCACGAACGCCGGCCCCGAGATATCGCTCTCGCAGTTCGCGCCCGACCTCTCGATGATATCCCGCATCGTGCGCGTCGGCACGCCCAGCGCCGCCGAGCAGTCCACGAGCGCGCTCGCGATGATCACGCTCACCGCGATGGTGGCGTCGTTCCCGCCCGCGGTCGTCGGCGCGTTCGGCCTCGGCAACCGCCTCATCTCCCTGGTGTTCCTCCCCGCGATGGGGCTCGGCCGCGCCACCAACACGATGGTCGGCCAGAACCTCGGCGCGAAACAGCCCGAGCGCGCCGAGCGCGCCGTCTGGCTCGCCACGAAGTTCGCGGCCGGCGTGCTGTTCGGCATCGCCGTCCTCGCCGCGGTCTTCCCGCGCCCCATCGTCGCCGTGTTCCTCAGCCCGGGCGCCGAGAACGCCGCCGCAATCGTCGAGTACGGGGCGACGTACGTCCGCATCCGCGCGGTCGAGTTCGTCTTCGTCGGCGTCGTGCAGGTGTTACTCGGGGCGTTCCGCGGCGCCGGCAACACCAAGACCGCGATGGTCATCTCGATGGTGACGCTGTGGCTCGGCCGCGTCCTCACCGTCTACCTGTTCGCGTTCTCCCTCGAGTGGGGCGCCACCGGCATCTGGGTCGGGATGGCCCTCGGGAACATCACCGGCGCCATCGTCGCCGCCGCGTGGTTCGCCCGCGGCACGTGGAAGCGCACGCTCGTCGACGCCGACGACACCGCAGCCTGACCGCCCGCGACTCACAACCGTTATACCGTCGCCCCCGCTACCACACGCCGAGGGCGCGTAGCTCAGCGGACAGAGCACTTGGTTCCGGACCAAGATGTCAGGGGTTCAAATCCCTTCGCGCCCGCTTCGCAGAACACTCGCACCGGCCAGCGACGCGCGTGTCGCTGGCCGTGCGACGACGGAGTGAACGGGCGGGATTTGAACCCTGGAAGTCGCAGCCCGCGCAGCCGAGCGAAGCGAGGCGAGCAGGAACGTCTTCCTCCGGTTCAAATCCCTTCGCGCCCGCTTCTCAGTGGTGTGACGAACGCGACTAGTCGGTAATTCGAGAGACAGTAGCTACTGGCCGAGCAAGTCAGGACGCGCGGAAGTCCTCGATGTCGTCGATGACGGCGTACTCTGTGGTCTGGAGCTCCCACTGAATGATTGGATCTTGAGCAGACATTCTGAGCTCCCCGTTAACGTCCGGTTCGTGAGACTCGTTGAGCAGGAGTTGGGATTGGACACTCGTATTTGCAAGATACGACAGCAGTTCGTAATCGCTCCCGTCAGAGCTCTTCCAGCCGATTGTCGGGTCGGGATAGGTACACTCGACGGGGCTCACGGTTCCGTAGTCGGTCTCGAACGTGAATACACCAGACGCTAGCAGAGAGGGGTGTTCGGGCCAGACTTCGTACGGTCGTTCCGCCTTCTCCAGGTCGAGCAAGCCGCCCATGATGTGGTAGCCAACGTTTCCTTGCATGCCGACGATGCCGTACGTCGAGTCGAGCAGGTGGACCGCAATTCCACCGTACATCGCCGTCGCGTCTTGGCAGTTACCGGACGACTCCCCTTGACCCGTACTGATCTTGTACCACTTGTTCACGGTCTCCTCGGGAGTGCTCGTGTAGCTGCCCGTCGCAAACCCGAACGGATGCTCGCCGACGAAGACCTGGAGGGCGAGGGCCTTGTGGTAGTCCCGGTATTCGAGCGTGTCGAAGCTCGGATTGTCGAACGCGGCCTCCAGTTCCTCGGCGGCTCGAATCGTGAACGGACGGGACCCACTCATACGAAGGGGATTTGTTTGGCCTTGGCCTCCGGCGTGTCGAGTGATTATATAGGCAGTATACGGGTCGGTCTGAGACGACGCGTCGAGTTGGAGCTCGAGCGAAGAATTGCTATTACTTCCAGCGTACTCGACCCCGTCGACACCACTTGCGTCCATCTCGCCGTCTTCGATCCGTCCCGTTGCACGGGAGTTCCAGCGGACGGCCTCGACGAGTTCCCACGCGTCGAGGTCAAGATTGACGACCGCCCAATCGAAGGCCGGCGAGTGGGTCGGCACGTCCTCCGCTGACCCCTCGAATTCGGTGATGTTCTCGTAATTGGGGAACCGGATGAGCGCTGTCATCGTGATGTTCCGGTAGTCGTACCAGTCCCGGTCGTACTCGTCTTCGGGGACCTCGGGCGTGTTGAACGGGCTCTCGTCGGGGGAGTCGAACCAGAAGTCCGTCTTGTAGAACGGGTCGGAGTACGCCCAGTCGCCTTCCGGTGTCGCTGGGGGCTCTAGCAGAACCATCTCCGTGTCTCTGGCGGCGTTGTAGAACGGGACGATAGTCTCTCTGGGTCTCTCAGTCTCCGGCTCTCGCTCTCGCTCAGTGGACGAGAATTCGGTGGTGACGGCTTCCTCCGATTCTGCTTCGGGCGACAACATCTCGACGGTGAATCGCAGGTTCTGCGCGTACCCGAGCGGGAGGTCCCAGTCTATCGAGTGCGTCTCCAGTTCTTTCGATTGCGTGACGGTCGCTTCGCCGACCTGTGTTTGATTTTCGCGGTCGAGGTTCGGACTCGTGTAGGCCCGGACTGTAACCTCTACCTCGTCGTGTTCGGTGATACTCTCGAAGAGGAGTGCATCAAATTCGACGGTATCTATCGACACGTCTCGAACCGTGATGGTGCGCTCGTAGTCGTCGTCGGTTGCTTCCGTCGCTGAGGGCTCTCCACTCGTCGATACGCTGTTACACCCCGCGAGCCCGCCCATCGCCGCTGCACCGAGCGCGAGCGCGCGACGGCGAGAGAGCGAACAGGAACGAGTCAGGTCCGGTTTCCCGTCCTCCCGGTTTGACATACGTGTGTACCGCGCGGGCGGTTAGATATACCTTCGGGGACTCCCATGACTGCGGACGGAGCGATGCCGCGCTTCCTCCGATAGTCGGCATCTCGGTTCTCACAGCGCACTGGCCCTCTCCGCGCCCGCTCCTCACAGAACTCGCACCGGCCGGCGACGCGCCCATGCGCGGAACGACTAGTCTGGGCGGTTCACTCCTCGGCGGTGACGAACAGGACGACGAGGCCGAGCGCGATGGAGGCCGCCGACAGCGGCATCCAGCTCCCGGTCTCGCCCGCGTGGTAGGCGGCCGCGCAGACGGCCAGAATCCCCGCTACGGTCACCGCCACGACCACGCGCTCGTCGACGACGAGCTTCGGGACTGACCCATCGCTCATGCGAGCACGGTACGCGAGTCGAACTGTAACTGTTGTGCTGTCCGCCGGGACGTAACCCCTCAGGGTGACTGCTCGGATTCGGGCAAACGGCGGACCGGTACTTTCCGGCGATTCGTTACCCCTCTGCATTTCGACGCGCCCCGACTTCCCCGGTCGACGTGACCGATTCCGTTCACTCAGGTTGGACAATCTATATGTGCGGCGAGTCCATCGCTGTACCCATGCCGATACAACGACGGAAGTTCCTCGCAGCACTGGGCACGGGCGCGGTCGCGAGCGTCGCCGGCTGCAGCCAGATTACGGGCGGCAGCGGCAGCGGCGACCAGCCGGACGTCGCCGGGCAGACGCTGACGCTCACGACGACGACGAGCACCTACGACACGGGGCTGCTGGACGCAATCCACCCCCAGTTCGAGGAGATGTACGGCGTCACCGTCGACGCGGTCGCGCAGGGGACCGGTGCGGCGCTGGAGACGGCCCGCAACGGCGACTCGGACATCGTGATGGTCCACGCGCGCGGCCTCGAGGACGAGTTCATGCGCAACGGCTACGGAATCAACCGCCGGGACCTGATGTTCAACGACTTCGTCATCGTCGGGCCGGAGAGCGACCCGGCGGGCATCGAGGGGATGGACTCCGCGGCGGAGGCGTTCGCCACCATCGCCGAGGAGCAGGCGGCGTTCGTCTCCCGCGGGGACAACTCCGGCACGCACACGAAGGAGCTCAACATCTGGGAGGAGGCGGGCGTCGAGCCCGGCGGCGACTGGTACCAGGAGATCGGCGCCGGGATGGGCGAGGCGCTCAACAACGCGAACCAGCAGGGCGCCTACACGCTCTCGGACCGCGGGACGTTCATCTCCCAGCGCTCGGAGATCGACCTCACGATTCTCGTCCAGGGCCCCATCGAGGGCGGGCCGGAGCTGCTCGAGAACCCCTACGGGATCATGGCGGTCAACCCCGCCGTCCACGGCAACGCCAACTACGACCTCGCGATGGCGTACATCGGCTGGATCACCAGCCCCGGCGCCCAGGACGCCATCGCGGACTACACGATGAACGGGGAGCAGCTGTTCTTCCCGCGTGCGCTGTCGGAGGACCCCGACTTCCAGCAGTACGTTCCGGAAGGCTGGAGTAGCGACTCCTCGAGCGAGTAACCGTGCCGCTCGACCCGGTCGCACTGCTCCCGCTGTTCGTCGAGACCCCGTTCCAGGAGGGGTACGTCCGGAGCATCATCGTCGTCTCGCTGTACGTCAGCTGCACCGCGGTCGCGCTGAGCACGCTGTTCAGCATCCCCGTGGCGCTGGTGATGGGGTTCACCGACTTCCCGGGCCAGCAGTTCGTGAAGTCGGTCATCAACACCGGGATGGGGTTCCCCAGCGTCGTCGTCGGGCTGGTCGTGCTGTTCATGGTCTCCAACCAGGGGCCGCTGGGCGCCGCGGACCTCATCTTCACGAAGGAGGCGATGATCATGTCCCAGTTCGTGCTGGCGACGCCGCCGATCACCGCGATCAGCCTCGCGGCGCTGAAGAGCGTCGACGAGAACGTCCGCGACGCCGCCCGCGTGCTCGGCGGCACCCGCCTCGACGTGGCGCTCGTGGTCATCAAGGAGGCCCGCTACGGCATCGCCACGGCCGTGCTCGCGGGGTTCGGCCGCGCGATCAGCGAGGTCGGGTCGGTGCTCATCGTCGGCGGGAACATCACCAGCGCCGACGGGATCTCCCAGACGCGGACGCTGACGACCGCCATCCAGCTCGAGGCCCGGCAGGGCCAGTACGACACCGCGATGATCCTGGGCGCGGTGCTGGTCGCGCTCGTGCTGACGGTGAACGCGATCGTCGTCCGGCTCGGTGACGAGGGAGCGATGAACCGATGATCCGGCTCGAGAACGTCACCCACAGCTACGGCGACGAGCGAGTCGTCGACGACGTGTCGCTGTCGGTCGACCGGGGCGAGGTGGTCGGCATCATCGGCCCCTCCGGCGTCGGGAAGACGACGCTGCTGCGCGTGCTCGCGCTGTTCCTCCAGCCGAACGACGGGCGGGTCGAACTCGACGGCGACGCGGTGTGGGACGTCGGCGAGGAGCAGCGGCTCGCGCTCCGGCGCCAGGTCGGGATGGTGTTCCAGGAGGCCAGCCTGTTCGACGCGACCGTCGAACGGAACGTCGAGTACGGGCTGCGCGTCCGACAGGGGTGGAAGGACCGGCTGCGCGACCAGCTCCGGACGCTCGTCGGCTCGACGGAGACACCGGCGTCCGTCGAGGACGCCCTCGACATCGTCGGCCTGAGCGAGAAGTTAGACCAGGCAGCGAACTCGCTGTCCGGCGGGGAGGCCCAGCGGGTCTCGTTCGCGCGAGCGCTCGCGTACGAGCCGGAGTACCTCCTGCTCGACGAGCCGACCTCCGACCTCGACCCGCGGAACACGGGGCTGATCGAGGAGGCGGTCGCCGAGGCCCGCGACCGCGGCATCGGCGTCGTGGTCGCGACCCACGACATGCACCAGGCCGAGCGCATCGCCGACCGCGTCGGCGTGCTGCTCGGCGACGGGTTCACCGAGATCGGGCCGACCGAGACGATCTTCGAGGACCCGACCGACGAGCGCACCCGGAAGTTCATCTCCGGCGAACTGGTGTACTGACCGGGCGCTCGCCGCCCTCAGCTCGCGTGGACGTCCTCGACGGCGGCGACGACGGGTTCGACGGGTTCGTCGTTGTCGAGCGCGACGAACAGCCCCTCGTCGTCGAAGTAGACGCGGACGAGCGTGAACGCGTCGAGGCTGGTGGCGTGGTAGCGGACGTCGTCCGCGACCGGGAACAGGCGGTCGGTGAAGAAGTCGGTCTCGGTGAAGTCGATGTGGACGTAGGAGTGAATCTCCTCGAAGTGGTCGAGCATGTGCGCCTCGTCGTCGTAGAACGACCGCGTGACGTCGTCGGCGTACACCAGCGCGAAGTCGTCGGCGGTGAACTCGACGAGCGACCGCAGCGTCCCGTCGACGGTGGCTTCGACGGCGTCCCGCATCGCTCCGACGTCCAGGGACGTGAGTCCCGAGTCGTTCCGGGCCGGCATGTGCGTCAGTTTACGGGTAGGCGGGACCTGGCTTGTGAAGGTTTCGCCGCGCAGCCGCGGGTCAGCGGTCGTTGTCGCTGGCGACGGCGCCCATGGCGGCGAGTTCGTCCTCGTCGAGCTCGATGGCGTCGCCGCCCGAGCCGTCCGCCATCCCCGTCGTCATGAGGATGCGGATGGCCGCGCGGACGCTGAGGTCGGCGTCGTAGACGCGGCTCTCGGGGACGAGCAACAGCGCGCCCTGCGTGGGGTTCGGGCTGCCCGGGACGAAGACGTTGCGCGCGGGTTCGCCGGCGACGTCCGCGAGGTCGCGCGGGCTCTCCCCGGTCTGCAGGCCGAGCCGGTAGAGGCCGTCGCGCTCGTACTCGACGTACACGGCGGACTCGAAGTCCGAGCTGCGCGTGGAGACGGAGTTCGCCATCTGCTTGACGCTGCCGTAGATGGTGCGGAAGACCGGGACGAAGTTCACCAGCCGGCCGGTCCGCCCGAACACGCGCTGGCCGAACGGGCGCTTGGCGAACGCGCCGACGACGGTGACCGCGACGAGTAACACCGCGAGCGCGACCAGCTGCGCGAGCAGGTAGTTGTCGGCGGTGTACTGCGCGAGCCGCGTCCCCTCGACGATGGGCTGGAGCTGGCCGGCCAGCAGGTTCGTGGCGAACCGGAGGATGACCAGCGTCGCCACCAGCGGCGCCACCAGCACCACGCCCGCCAGAAAACTGCTCTTCAGTGACTCCTTGAGCCGCATACTGCGAACGAGTGCGCTGCCGAGAAAAGTGTGGCGGTGGGGACCACTGACCCCCCGTCGCGCGGGAACACATGTCAACGCTTATGTCGGAGCAACGAGATTATCAACTGAATGCGAATAGGAGGGGAGGGGGCCGGGACCGGCTCGCCGCACGTTCTCGTCGCGGGCGCGGACGCGTCGCCCACCGACGTCGACGCCGAGTCGTCGAACGTCCTCGGCGTCGCCTACGCCACCGCCGCGGAGCGCTGGCTGGACGGGCTGTCGGTCGACGCCGACCGGGCCGCCGTCGTGAGCGTCGGCGAACACTCCCGGTCGGCCGCCGCGTCGGACGGCGCCGCCACCGACCTCCCGGCCACCGGCGCGGCCGCCGTCGAGACCGTCCCGGACGTCGACGACGTCGGCACCGTCGGCGTGCTCGTCAACGACTACCTCTCGGCGTGGGACGACGAGACGACCGTCTACGTCGACGACCTCTCCGTGTTGGTCGACGAGACCGACGCCGAGACCGCGTTCCGGTTCGCGCACGCCCTGACGTCCTGCGCCGCGGCCAACGACGGTCGCGTCGTCGCCGGCCTCGACACCGCCGACCAGCCCCGACACGTCGGCGCGACGTTCGCGGAGCTGTTCGACGACGTCCGCCGGCCCTAGACCCAGTCCTCCCGCCGGAAGTACGCCACCAGTATCGCCGCCATCGCCGCCATCCCGACCATCACCGCCGGGTAGCTGTACCGCCACCCGAGCTCGGGCATGTGCTCGAAGTTCATGCCGTAGACGCCCGCGACGAACGTCAGCGGGAGGATGACGGTGGCGACGACGGTGAGCTTCTTCATCGCGTCGTTGGTCGACATCGACAGCGCGTTCAGGTAGACGTCGCGGGCGCCGCTGGTGAGGTCGCGGTACGTCTCCACGAGGTCGACGAGCTGGACGAGGTGGTCGTAGACGTCCCGGTAGTACTTCTCGGCGTCCTCGCCGATCTGCTCGGGATCGCCGCGCGCGAGCGCGCCGGCGGCCTCCCGGGTCGGCCACAGCAGCCGGCGCACCGACAGCAGGTCCCGCCGGAGGTCGTTGATGCGTTCGAGGACGTCGTCGCCGGCGGCGTCCACGACCTCGTCCTCGACGGCCTCGATGTCGTCCTCGATGTCGTCGAGAATCGAGAAGTAGCCGTCGACGACGCCGTCCAGACACCGGTACGCGGTGAAGTCCGGGCCGCGGGACGCCAGCCGCGGCTCCTCGCGGTGGACGCGCTCCCAGACCTCGTCGAGGGCGGCGACGCGCTCGGGTTCGAGGGTGACAAGCCAGTCGTCGCCGACGAACAGCCCGGCCTGCTCGACGCGGAGTTCGTCCGCGAACGCGACGTCGCCGCCCTGCAGGGTCGCGGCCTTCACGAGCACGAACGTGTGCTCGTCGTACTCCTCGGTCTTCGGGCGCACGTGCCCGAGCACGTCCTCGACCTCCAGCGAGTGGAGGTCGTAGGCCTCCGTCACCCGGTCCAGTTCCGCGTCCGTCGGGGCGGTGACCCGGACCCACGTCGTCCCGGCGGCGTCCCGCGCGGCCGCGAGGTCGGTCCACTCCGCGAGGCCGTCCGCGGCGTAGACGACGCAGTCGACGGTCACGCCGCCACCTCCCGGCCGCTCGTGATGCTCAGCAGCGTGAGGCCGACGATGAGCGCGGTGATGCTGAACGCCCGACCGGGGTACGCGACGGCGGTGCCGGCGACGTAGCCCGCGACGCCGACGGCCGTCACGGCGACGCCGGCGGCTCGCAGCGAGTGCATACGCTGGTGCTCGCGGCCGGGGACCAAAAAGTACGGGCTCCGTCAGGTGCGTTCGCCCTGATAGCTGCCGTCGTAGGTGTCGGCGTGCTCGGCGTCGGCGAGCACGAGCTGGGCGACGCGGGCGCCGCGCTCGAGTTCGACCTCGTGGTGGACCTCCAGCAGCCCTTCGCCCTTCCCGGTGTAGCCGGCGTCCCAGACGGCGGTGTTCAGCATGCAGGAGTTCCGCATCAGCGACGAGCGCGGGTAGAGGAAGCCGACGTGGTCCTCGGGGATGGAGATGGTCTCGGCGTACTGCAGGACGTAGCCGCCCGGCCGGAGGACGAACGTCTCCGCGCCGTCGTCGACCGGCTCCCGGTCCCCGATGGTCTTCCCGTCGCGCCCGATGCGGCCGGGCTCGCGCTGCTCGAGGACGGCCTCGACGGTGAGGTCGACGCCGTTCGGCTGGACTTGGTCGTCGGCGACCGGGTCGACGTGCTCGGCGACGAACGCGCCGCTCTCGTACATGCGGCGACCGTCGCGCTCGCGGCCCTATGCTCTGTCGGTCGCCGCTACCCGTGGTGGTCGTTCACGTGGCACAATTAAGGACTTAGGGCGCGTATTAGGCGGACGCAGAGGTCCTGAAACACGCGGGATTTATAATCATCGAAGGGCCATCTTTGGACGCTATGGGACAGACGCTTACGGAGAAAATCCTCGACGACCACCTCGTCGAGGGAGAACTCGAGCCCGGTGAGGAAATCGGGATCGAGATCGACCAGACGCTCTCCCAGGACACCACTGGGACGATGGTCTGGCTGCAGTTCGAAGCCCTCGAGATGGACGAAGTCCAGACCGAGCTCGCGGCTCAGTACTGCGACCACCAGACCTATCAGTTCGACTTCAAGAACACCGACGACCACCGCTTCCTGCGCTCGGCAGCCGGGACCTACGGCGCGTACTTCTCCCGCCCCGGGAACGGCATCTGCCACAACGTCCACAAGGAGAACTTCGCCGCGCCCGGCAAGACGCTCCTCGGTTCGGACAGCCACACGCCGACCCCCGGCGGGCTCGGCCAGCTCGCCATCGGCGCCGGCGGCATCGACATCGCCGTGGCGATGGGCGGCGGCGCCTACCACGTCGAGATGCCGGAAGTCGTCAACGTCCGCCTCGAAGGCGAGCTCCCCGAGTGGGCCACCGCCAAGGACGTCATCCTCGAGCTCCTCCGTCGCCTCTCCGTGAAGGGCGGCGTCGGCAAGGTCCTCGAGTACACGGGTCCGGGCGTGGAGACGCTCTCGGTGCCCGAGCGCACCACCATCACGAACATGGGCACCGAACTGGGCGCCACCTCCTCCATCTTCCCGACCGACGAGAAGACCGAGGAGTGGCTCGCGCAGTTCGACCGCGAGGACGAGTTCGTCGACCTCGGCCCCGACGAGGACGCCGAGTACGCCGACGAGATCGTCGTCGACCTCTCCGACCTCGAACCGCTCATCGCGAAGCCGTCGATGCCCGACGAGGTCGTGCCCGTCCGCGAGGTCGCGGGCGAGCAGGTCGAACAGGTCATCGTCGGCTCCTGTACGAACGGCGGCTACGAGGACATCCTCCCCGCCGCGAAGATGCTCGAGGGCCGCCAGATCAACGCCGGCACCGAGATGATCGTCGCGCCCGGCTCCAAGCAGGCCTCCGAGATGCTCGCCCGCGAGGGCTGGACCGCCGAGATGATGGCGGCCGGCGTCAACTTCAGCGAGGCGACCTGTGGTGCCTGTATCGGCATCGGCCACGTTCCAGCCTCCGACTCCGTCTCGCTGCGGACGTTCAACCGGAACTTCGAGGGCCGCTCCGGCATCGAGGACGACTCCGTGTTCCTCTGCTCGCCGGAAGTCGCGGCCGCGGCCGCCCTCAAGGGCGAGATCGTCGACCCCCGCGACCTCGCCGACGAACTCGGCGACCTCGAGGCGCCCGGCTTCGAGCTCGCTGACAAGTACTCCGCGGGCTACGGCGCCGACGACCCGGACATCATCACGCCCGACGAGGCCATCGACGACGAGCTCATCAAGGGCCCGAACATCTCCAGCGTGCCCGTCAAGGACCCCATCGACGCGGACGTCTCCGGCGAGACGCTCCTGAAGATGGGCGACAACATCACGACGGACCACATCATCCCGGCGACCTCCGACATCCTCAAGTACCGCTCGAACATCGAGCGGCTCTCGGAGTTCACCCTCTCGCGCATCGACGACACGTTCGCCGAGCGCGCGAAGGCCGCCGACAGCGGCGTGCTCGTCGCGGGCGAGAACTACGGACAGGGCTCCTCCCGCGAGCACGCGGCGATGTGCCCGATGTTCCTCGGCGTGGAAGCGGTGCTCGCACAGAGCTTCGCGCGCATCCACAAGGCCAACCTCTTCAACTTCGGCCTGATTCCGCTCACCATCGACGAGGACACCTACGAGCGCATCGAGCAGGGCGACGACGTCGAAATCGTCGACGACGCCCGCGCGGCGTCGAGTCCGGCCAGGAGGAGTTCACGATCCGCGTGAACGACGACTGGGAGGCGACCGCCTACCTCGACGCCTCCGAGCGCGAGCGCCGCACGCTCGCGGCCGGCGGGAAGCTCTCGCTGACGAAGCAGCGCCACGGCGACAGCGGCGCCGCGAGCCCCGCCGACGACTGACGCTCTACGCTCCCCGTTTTTCTTCTCCGTTCGACCAGCGGCGGCGCCGAGGCCGTAGCGCCTTTACCCGCGGTCGCCGTACGTGACTCCGTGACGACCGCTGCACCGCCGGCCGCCGAGACGGCCATCCGACGGGCGGCCCGCGCGGACCTGCTGGACGTCTTCGACATCGAGAAGGAGGTGTTCGACCAGCCGTGGCCGTACTCGGCGTTCGAGCGGCAGGTGGGGACGCCGGCGTTCCTCGTCAGCGAGACCGGCGGCCCCGTCGCCGCGGACGGCGAAATCACGGGGTTCGTCGTCGCGGACACCATCCCGAACCACCGGCAGCCCCTCGGCCACGTGAAGGACATCGCGGTCCGCCCGGCGGCCCGCGGGCAGGGCATCGGCGCGGCGCTGCTCCGGCGGTCGCTGGCCGCGCTCGCCGGGCAGGGCGTCCGCAGCGCGAAACTCGAGGTCCGGCAGAGCAACGACGCCGCGATGCGGCTCTACGAGCGCCACGGCTTCGAGTACCTGCGCACGCTCCCCCAGTACTACTCGGACGGCGAGGACGCCTACGTGCTCGTCGCGAACCTCGAGGACCGTGACTCGTTTTAGGCGGTAGCCCCACTCGCCGGTATGGGCTACGAGTGTCCGGTCTGTGGCGCCGAGGAGGCCGACGGCGAACACCTCGCGAACCACCTCGCGTTCACGGCGCTGGTCCGCGGCGGCGACCACGAGGCGTGGCTGGACGACACCGTCCCGGACTGGGCCGACCGCGACCCCGAGTCGCTGGCGCCCGAGGTCACCGAACACGCCGAGGAGACCGAGACGGAGGCGGTGACCGAACCCCACGGCCACGAGATGCCGGCAGTCGAGCGCACGGGCGAGGCCGACCTCTCCGGGGAGGCCGCCGCGATTCTGGACGACGCCCGGGAGCTCACCGAGCAGCTGCGGGAGTCCTCGGTCGCGGACCCCGACGACGACTCCGAAACCCAGTAGGGCGTGTAACCCGACTCCTCGGGTATGACAGAGACGCGTGGCGTGCTCGCGCCGGAGACCGAGAGCGAGGTCCGCGAGCGCTTCGAGGGCGTCGGGCCGGCCGCACAGACAGTCACCCGCGAGGTCGCACGCGCCATGGAGCTCTCCAAGGAGGAGTACGAGGAGCGCGTCACCGGCGAGGTCGTCGGCGCCGCCCGCGAAGCGATGTTCGCGTCGCTCCTGCAGGTCGAGGTCGGCGACTACGAGGAGTTCGAGGCCGCGAAGGCCGACCGCCCGGACGTCGACGTCCGCGAGAACGGGAGCAGCGAGGTCGAGAACGCCGCGTGGCACTACGTCCCGTTCGCGGACGCGCTGGTCGCGACGACGTTCCAGAACGAGCCCGACGCCGCCGTCGCGACGCTGCGCCGCATCGCGTTCAGCGAGTTCTACGAGCCCGCGCTCTGACTACCGGGAGACCTGGTAGTCCGGACAGCACTCCGCGAAGTCCGCGTCCGGCGCCGAACACCGCCCCGTACAGGGGTGGTCGATGTGGCGTTTCAGCGCGCGAGCGGCCTCTTCGGAGAGCGCCCCGCCGATGGAATCCGAGTCGGCGCCGTCGAGCCCGAGGTCGTCGGTCGTGAAGTTCTCGACGAGACACCGCTTCCACATGAGCTCGCGCGTGACCGTCTCGCCGTCGCCGGTGAGCGTCGCGCCCTCGTAGCGCTCGTAGTCGACGAGCCCGCGCTCCGCGAAGTCGGCCATGCGTTCGGTGACGGTCGCGGGGTCGACGTCGAGCCGGTCGGCGACCTCCCCGGTCTTCGCTGGGCGCCCCTCGCGGGCGGATACCAGCAGGATGGCGCTGAGGTAGCGCCCGGCCGTCCTCGAGAGCTCTCCCCCACTCATCTCGCGTGGTGGTCGGCTCTTCGGCGGGATAAGGCTGTCCCCGGGCCGACTCCCCGAGAGGCTTTGTGGCCGGGCGCGTACGGCCGCCCGTGCAGGACCACGACTGGCCGGTCGTCGACTCCGTCACCGAGTACGAGACGAGCTGGTACGACGGCGGCTACGACCGCGTCGAACAGCCCGACGGCTCGCTGAAGGACTACTACTGGGCGGCACTCCCGCCCGCGGTCGTCGTCGTCGCCGTCCACGACGGGGACGTGTTGTTCGTCGACCAGTATCGGCCGACGATACGCGAGCAGTGCATGGAGCTCGTCGCGGGGATAGTAGAAGAATCGAGTGAAGCGACCGAGGACGTCGCTCCCTCCCCGGACCGCGAGTCGTACGTCGCGGCGGGCCGCCGCGAGCTCCGCGAGGAGACGGGCTACGAGGCCGACGACGTCCGCTTCGTGGAGTCGTTCTGGACGGCGACCGGGGTGTTGCGCCACCAGCGCGGCATCGTCTTCGCGGAGGGGCTCACGGAGGTCGGGCGGGACCTCGACGACAACGAGTTCCTCTCCGTCGAGCGCGTCCCGGTCGAGGACGCGCTGTCGGTGGCGCGCGAGCCGCCCGCGAACGACGCCACCATCGAGGGGTTGCTGCTGGCGCGGGCGGACGGCTACCTCTGAACCGCGGCGGCGAGCACCGGGTGGTCGTGCTCGCCGTCCCGCTCGCCCGTTTCGCGGCCCGCCGCGCGCATCGGCGTGCGGAGGGTCGTTCGCTTCACGTGCCACGTTAGCACGCGAGACGCCTCCGGTGTTGTGGCGGCCGCGTCCGAGTACCCCGACCGCAAGCCGTAACTCCGCACGGACCCACCGGACGGACATGGACGGCGAGATCTCCGCCGACGAACTCGAAGCGCTCCTCGACGACGGGGAGGACGTCCGCGTCGTCGACATCCGCCCTCGGGCGGCCTTCGAGCGCGGCCACATCCCGGACAGCGAGAACATCCCGTTCGCCGAGCTCCCGCAGTCCGTCGACCGCCTCGAGGGCGCCGACCGCGTCGTCACCGTCTGCCCGCACGGGCAGGCCAGCGTGCAGGCCGCGCGGCTCATCCAGTCCTACGAGGGCCTCGACGAGGACGCCCGCGTCGAGAGCCTCGCCGAGGGCATCACCGGCTGGGAGGGCGACGTCGAGACCAGCGACGACGAGGGGCCGGACACCGAGACGACCGAATCTCCGTTCTAGCGGCGCTGTTCACTGGACGTTCAACAGGCTGCGACGCGAGCGCTGCGAGAAGTGGTGGCCGTCGACGCGCGGGTCAGGCGACGTTGAAGCCCTTGTCGCGGAGGAAGTCCTCCACGCGCCCCGAGTGGTTGCCTTGGAGTTCGATTTCGCCGTCCTCGACGGTGCCGCCGCACGCGAACTTCGACTTGAGGTCCGACGACAGGCTGTCGAGGTCGACGTCGTTGGGGTCGAATCCTTCGATGACGGTAACTTCCTTTCCGTAGCGTCGCTCGTCGATGCGGATTTCGATTTGCTGGGACTCTTTGGCGACGTCTTCGCAGACGCAGAGTTCCTCGGGCAACCCGCACGTCGAGCACACCTCAGACATTACACGTGTGCGTACGAAATCCGCCTATTAAACACTATCGCCGAGGGCCGGGGAGGCGGCTGTTTTCGGCGGCCAGCGACCGCGCGAGTCGCTTCGCTTCGGCGGCGTCCGCGGCGTCGACGCGGCCCGCGTACCGCGCGCGTTCCCGGAGGTCCGCGACGCGGCGCGCGCGGTCGTCGGCCCGCACGTCCGCGAGGAACGCGCGGACCGTCTCTCCGCGGTCGCGCTCGCGGTGCCGGCGTTCGAGGAGGTACTCCACGCGCTCGTAGGCCCCCTCGACCTCCCTCCGGGGGTCGCCGCGGGGCAGCCACCGCAGCCACACCGCCCGGTACGCGCGCGCCGCGAGCCCCGAGTACCGCGCGCCCGCCGCCGCGCCGAGCGCGAGCACGCCCCAGACCACGAACGTCGACGCCGGCGGGAGCGACGGCCCGCCGCTCTCCGGCGCAGCGGGCGCGGTCACGTTCGCCGTGCCCGCGTTCACGCCCTCGAGGTCGCCGACGTACCCACGTCGGTCCGGCTGCGTGGTCGACTCGCCGTCCGCGCTCGTCGTCTCGTCGTCGGCCGCCGTCGTCGCGGTCGGCTCGCTCGCGGTCGCCAGCGCGTCGTCCTCGCTGCCCGCCGCGTCGACGCCGTCGGTCCCGTTCTCGCGGGCCGCCGCTACCCGCTGGCGCTCCGCGCTCGTGCGCTCGCCGCTCGGCGTCGGGTCGAAGCGCACCCACCCGTTCTCGGGCACGTACACCTCCACCCACGCGTGGGGAGTCCAGCCCCCGGACCACCCACTCGTCGTCGGCGACCTGCTGGCCGGGCGTGAACCCGGTGACGAACCGCGCGGGCACGCCCTGCGAGCGCAGCATGACCGCCATCGCGCTCGCGAAGTACGTGCAGTAGCCGGGCGCGTCCCCGAGCACGAACTCGGTGACGAGGTCGCCGTCCGGCCGCGGCGCGTCCAGCGAGTACGCCTTGTTCGCCTCCAGCCAGCGCTCGATGGCGGCCGCCCGCTCGTAGTTCGACTCCGCGCCGTCGGTCAGCGACGCCGCGAGGTCGACCACGCGGTCGTCCGTGCTGTCCGGCAGCTGCCCGTACGTCGCCGCGACCCGGTCGGGGGCCTCCCCGGTCGCGTTCGCGAGGCTGGCGTTCTCGCCGACCGGCCGCCGGCTCTCGACGACGTAGGAATCGCCCGGCCGCAGCGTCGGACCGTTCATCAGCAGGCCGCCGTCCTCGACGTCCGCGTCGACGCCCTCGACGGACTGCGGGACGGCGACCGACGGCAGCACGTCCAGCGTGCGCTCGGCGGTGATTCGCTGGCGCACGCGCTCGCCGGTCGCGACGGGTCCGTCGCCGCCCCGACGTCGGTGGTCCGCACCCACCCGTCGCCCGTGTAGCGGTCGTAGACGCCCGCCCGGTAGTACGCCGCGCGCTCGGTCTCGGCGACGAAGTGGACCCGCGGGTCGAGGTCGAGGCTGCCGCCGACGCCGACGTAGCCGTCCGCGCTCACGAGGCTGCTCGCGCTCGGTTCGACGACAACGCGGGCTCCTCGACGCCTCGTGTTTGCACTCGGGACACCGCGACGGCACGTTCACGGGGTCGTCGAAGTCGTCGAACCCGCACTCCCGGCACTCCGGGGG
>NZ_WPCF01000038.1 GCF_009741975.1 Halobacterium sp. CBA1126
GACGAGGCCGCGCAGGCCGAGTTGCAGGCGACACTCGACGACCACGGCCTCCGGGTCTCGGCGCTCGCGACGCACAACAACCCGCTCCACCCCGACGACGACCGCGCCGCGACCGCCGACCGGGAGCTCCGCGAAGCCATCGAACTCGCGGCCCAGCTCGGCGTGGAGACGGTGACGACGTTCTCGGGGCTGCCGGCCGGCAGTCCCGACGGCTCGGTCCCGAACTGGATCACGGCGCCGTGGCCCACCGAACACGCCGACGCCCTCGAGTACCAGTGGGAGGAGGTCGCAGTCCCCTACTGGAGCGAGGTCGCGGCGTTCGCGGCCGACCACGGGGTCGACGTCGCCATCGAGATGCACCCGAACATGCTCGTCTACGAGCCCCACGGGCTGGTCGAACTCCGCGAGCGCACCGGCGACGCCGTCGGCGCGAACTTCGACCCCTCGCACCTCTACTGGCAGGGCGTCGACGTGCTCGACGCGGTCCGCTTCCTCGGCGAGCGCGACGCGATTCACCACGTCCACGCCAAGGACACGAAGGTGTACGACGCGAACGCGCGAACGAAGGGCGTCCTCGACACGACGCCGTACGACGACGTCGAGGACCGCTCGTGGCTGTTCCGAACGATCGGCTACGGCCACGGCGAGGACCACTGGAAGGACGTGGTGTCGACGCTCCGGATGGCGGGCTACGACGGCGCGCTCTCCATCGAACACGAGGACGCGCTGACGAGCAGCCGCGAGGGCCTCGAGAAGGCCGTCGACGTGCTCCAGCGCGCCGTCTTCGGGACGCGGCCCGGGGACGCCTACTGGGCCGAGTAGCTACCAGTCGGCGTCGACGACGCCGGCGGCGGCGTCGAGTGTCGCGTACGAGTCCGGGCGGTCTTCGGCCTCGTAGACGAGCCAGTCGACGTCGGCGTGCCGGACCGCGTCGACGGCCGCAGCGACGTCGAGGTCGCCCTCGCCGACTTCGACCGTCTCGCCGGCGGCCGCGTCGTAGTCCTTGAGGTGGACGAGGTCGACGCGGTCGGCGTACCGGTCGAGGACCGCGAGCGGGTCGTAGCCAGCTGCGCCGACCCACCCGAGGTCGACCTGGTAGCCGACGCCGTCGGCCGCGTCGAGGAGCACGTCGATGGCGGGACCGCCGTCGAGGTCGGCGAACTCCTGGTCGTGGTTGTGGTAGTGAAGCTCGAGGCCGTCCGCGGCGAGGCCGTCCGCGGCGGCGGAGAGGCGTTCTCCGGCGGCCGTCGCGGCTTCGACGGACGCGAAGTGCTCGGGGTCGAGCCACGGGACAACGATGGCTTCGCAGCCGAGGTCGCGGTACGTCCGTGCGACGCCCGCGGGGTCGGCTTCGAGGTCCTCGAGTCCGACGTGAGCGCCCGCGGCGTGGAGGCCGGCGGCGTCGAGGGCCGCGTTCAGTTCGTCGACGGAGGCGTCGCCGAGGCCGGCGAACTCGACGCCGTCGAACGGCGTCTCGCCGACGCGTTCGACGACGGCCGGAAGCGGGTCGTCGACGGCGTGCAGGCTGTACAGTTGGAAGCCGAGCTGTGTCACGTCCCGACGGTGTCGGCCGACCACCATAAACTCCGGGCGTCCCGCGGCGGTTTCGACCCCGCGTTTTTAGTAGCGGAGGGGCGACTGTCACGCCGATGAGCACTGACGACGAGCGCCCCCCGTACCGACAGCCGGCGCTGTCGGTCGCGGAGCGCGTCTCCGACCTGCTCGAACGGATGACCGTCGAAGAGAAAGCCGGCCAAGTCGTCGGGACGTGGTGCGGGTTCCTCGGCGGGGAGACAGACCTCGCGGACGTCAAGCGGCTGATTGCCGACCACCACGTCGGCGTCGCGGCGCCGTTCGGCTGGGGCGGCGCGCGCTACGAGCAGCTCGGCGAGGTGGTCGAGGCGGCCAACGAACTCCAGCGGCACGCCACCGAGGAGACGCGGCTCGGCATCCCGCTGCTGCTGAACGTCGACGCCGTCCACGGGAACGCGTACGTCGCGGGGTCGACGGTGTTCCCGAACGCGCTCGGCGCCGCGGCGACGTGGGACCCGGACGCCGTGGAGGCCGCCGCCGACGTGACCGCGACCGAGGTGCGCAGCGTGGGCGCCCACCAGAACTACTCGCCGACCTGCGACGTGGCCCGCGACCCGCGCTGGGGGCGGACGTTCGAGACGTTCGGCGAGAGCCCGCGGCTCGTCGCCGAGCTCGCCGCCGCGAAAGTGCGGGGGTATCAGGGCGACGGCCTCGGCGACGACGACGCCGTCGTCGCGACGGCCAAGCACTTCCCCGCGTACGGCGAGCCCACGCGCGGCGAGGACGCCTCCACAGTCGACGTCTCCGAGTACACGCTCCGGAACGTCTTCCTGCCGCCGTTCGAGGCCGCCGTCGACGCCGGCGTCGAGTCTGTCATGCCGTCGTACAGCTCCATCAACGGGGCGCCCGCTCACGGCTCCCGCTCGTACCTCACCGACCTCCTGCGAGGCGAACTCGGGTTCGACGGCCACGTCGTCTCCGACTGGAACGGCGTCCGCCACCTCCCCGACGACCACGGCACGGCGGCCGACCGCCGGGACGCGGTCCGGCAGGCCCGGGAAGCCGGCGTCGACGTCGCCTCGGTCGGTCACACCGGCCACGTCGAACACCTCGCGGACCTCGTTCGCGACGGCGAGTTCGACGAGCGGCGCCTCGACGAGAGCGTCCGCCGCGTGCTCCGCCTGAAGTTCGAACTGGGGCTGTTCGAGGACCCGTTCGTCGACGAGGCGGCGGCCCGCGAGACCGTCGGCAGCGACGACCACCGCGACGCCGCGCGGGACGCCGCACGGGACAGCATGACGCTGCTGAAGAACGACGGCCTGCTCCCGCTGGACGGCGACGAGGACGTCTTCGTCGGCGGCCCGAACGCCGACGACCGCGTCCACCAACTCGGCGGATGGAGCGTCGCAAACGACGAGAACGTCCCCGGCGAGACCGTGCTCGAGGCCGTCAGGGAGCGGACGTCCGGCGACGTCACGTACGAGCAGGGGACGACGCTCGACGAAGAATTGGACGTCGAGGCGGCCGTCGAGAAGGCCGCCGCCGCCGACGTCGCCGTGCTCGCGCTCGGCGAGGGCTGGTACCTCCACGAGTTCGGGCCGCAGGCGCAGGCCGGCACCGAGACCGGCGAGTGGCCGACGCGCTCGGAACTCGGCCTCTCGGACGCCCAGCGGGAGTTCGCGCGCCGCGTCCACGAGACCGGGACGCCCGTGGTCGGCGTGCTGATCACGGGCCGCCCGCTCGCCGTCGACTGGCTGGACGCCAACGTCCCCGCGATTCTGCTCGCGTACTTCCCCGGAACGGAGGGCGGCGGCGCCGTCGCGGAGACGCTGTTCGGCGACAACGACCCGAGCGGGCGCCTCCCGATTTCGGTGCCCGAGGACGCCGCGGACCTCCCGCAACGGTTCAACTATCTCGCGCACCCGCGTCCCATCGGCGACGACGAACACCCGGACTCCTACGACCCGCTGTACGAGTTCGGGCACGGCCTGAGCTACACGACCTTCGAGTACGACGACCTGCGCGTCGACGCCGCGGACCGCGACGGCGGCGTCGACCTCTCGGTGACCGTCCGCAACGCCGGCGACCGCAGCGGCACGGAGACGGTGCAGGCGTTCGCGCGACAGGAGACGAGCTCCCGCGTCCAGCCCGACCGCAAGCTCGTCGGCTTCGAGCGCGTCGACCTCGACCCCGGCGAGGCCAGCGACGTGTCGCTGTCAGTGCCCGCCGACCACTTCGGCTTCTACCGGCCACACGGCGGCCACGTCGTCGAATCCGGCACCTACCACGTGTTCGTCGAGTCGCTGTCGACGTCGTTCGACCTCGACTGACGGCCCGGCGCGCTCGCCGGCTCTTTTCGAGTGAGACGGTCGTGCGGAGCAGACGATAGACTGCAACTCCAGAGAATTTTGCCGATGTACAATACTATTCTCTCGAATTATCATTCTCTAACTGTTGTGTAGGACGATACAGAAGTAGCTGTAGAGGAGAAGGAACGTCTACATCTTGTGGTTGTTGAGAACAACGAGTAAGAGTCAGACAAGTCAACTCAGTTATCGTATCTCTCGGCGGAGCAACGGAAACCGAGATTTGAGACAATACTATCGAGCTTCGGCCGGCGACGTTCTCGCCCGACGCCGCGAGAATAACACGAGTACAACTGTTATGGACTGTCGGGCGGGTGCCGCTCGCAGCGGTCGTCAGTCCACGAACGCGAGCGAGCTGTTCGAAGCATACGTAACCTGTGTATTCTATCTACACCTATGATATTCTACCTAATTTCGTGGTACTAACTAACACTATTTCTATTTCGGGAGTCATGAGTCCTTAAAGGTTCGAATTCATCGATTTATCGAACCCGTCTGCCGTGTTGCACCGCGTATTAGAGAGTGTCTACGAGCACGCCTGTATCTAACCGAAAGCCTCTATACTTCAATTTCAGTCTGTCTCGAAGGAGACTCGAACTGAATAGACACTCATCACACGTATCAGAATTCGATAGACAGTAGAATATCGATAGAACAGTTCGTGGGCGGCGAGAGAGCAGTCACTGAGCGAAGTGAGGAGCGAACGAGACGTCGAACGGAACGCGACTCCGGCCGCAGTCACTCGAACGGTTCGTAGGTCACGTCGAGGACGTCGATGCGGCGGAGTTCGAGGTCCTCGAACACGGCGCCCCACCCGCCGACGGACACCGTGTCGTCCGCCGCGTCGACGCGGAGGGTCGTGAGGCTCGCGAGGTCGGCGAGCCTCGGGGAGCGGCCGGCGTTCGCGCCGAGGAAGTGGACGTCCGAGACCGTTCCGGTGACCGTGCGTTCGTCGTCGGAGTCGACGTCGATGCCGTGGACGGCGACGCGGAGGCGGTAGCCGTCGGTCCAGCGGTCGTACCAGTCGCGGACGAACTCCTCGAGGGTGACGTACGTGACGGCGTCGTCCGCGCGGTAGAGCCGCGGAGAAGTGTTCCAGAGGCACGTCAGGAAGTACCAGTGGACGACGAACGGGAGGATGCGGTCCCGAATCAGGACGCCGTAGCTCTCGTCCGCGCGGTCGTTCGGCGCGAAGCACGTGCGGTCGCGGTCGATGACGACGAGGAAGGGGCCGGAGAGCGGGCAGCCGCGGAGCTCCGAGACGGCGCCGTCGGGGTCGAAGCTCTCGCTCGAATCCGTCTCGGCGGCCGTGTAGACGGCCGCGCGCACGACGACGCCGCGCTCGCGGGCGGCTTCGAGCGCGGGTCGGAGGCGGGCGAGTTGGTCCTCGCGCGCGGCGACTTCCACGACGTACTCGGCCTCTCCGACGAGGTCGACGGCGTGGTCGACGGCGGTCGCCGCGCGACCCGTGACGGCGACCTTGTGGTCGGTGAGCTGGGGCTGGTCGAAGCGCTCTTCGATGGTGTCGGCGGCGGTCGCGAGCTCCTCGCTGTGGGTCTGGAGCTCCGCCGTGAGCGCCTCTGGGTCCGTCGGGCGGGCGTACAGCTTCTCGCGGTCGAGGGTCTCCGCGTACCCCGCCTCCTCGAGGTCGCGGAGCACGTCGTAAATCTGGGAGACCGGGACCGAGCAGTTCCGGCCGACTTCGACGGCGGGCGCGGTGCCGAGGTCCAGCAGCGCGAGGTACGCCTCCACCTGGTACGTCGTCAGGCCGGCGCGTTCGAGCGCCCGGTGGAGGGCGGCTTCGTCCATACCTCTGCAGTACTGACACCGGCATATGAATCGTTTGCCGACGACTGGCGGCGCTCCGACCGCGAGAAGTCCGCCTCACGACGATCCCCCACATCGTTCGTGATACATCGTGAGACGTATGTATTCGGGGGAGTAAACGCGCTCCTGCGTCGAGTACCCCGTGGTGATTGCGGTTATTACTCGGTTCTGGATTAAATATTAGCAACAATTAAGTGGAGCGCTACGAATGGCTTGGTTAGGTTTCGCACACGGGTAACCATGACATCTGACACCAACCTCACTCGACGACGATACCTGCAAGGCACCGGCGCAGCGGGCGCCGCGCTCACGATGGCTGGCTGTCTCGGCGGTGGCGGAGACGGCGACAGTGACGGCGGGACGACGGACACCGACGGAACGACGTCCTCGTCGGGCGGCCAGGAACTCGAGATCGTCCACTGGTGGACTGCCGGTGGGGAAGCCGACGCCCTCGAAGCCCTCGTCGAGGGGTTCGAGGAGGAGTACCCCGAGGTCACCGTCACGAACAACGCTGCACCCGGTGGTGCGGGGAGCGCCCTCGACACCGAGATCCAGAGCCGCATCCTGAACAACAACCCGCCGAGCACGTTCCAGATCTGGCCCGGCGAGTCGTTGAACACGTACCTCGAATCCGACGTCCTCGTCGACATCGGCGAGAGCGTCTGGGACCAGGAGATGCGGGACGCCTACCTCGACGGCGTCAAGCAGCTCTCCCAGCCGGACGGCGACTTCGTCGCGGTCCCGCTGAACATCCACCGGCTCAACAACCTCTTCTACAACGTCGACGTCGTCGAGTCCGCGGGCGTCGACCCGTCGAGCCTGAGCTCGCCGGCTGACGTGCTCAGTGCGATGGAGACCATCCGCGCCGAGACCGACGCCACGCCGATGATTCACCAGACGCAAGCGCCGTGGTCGAGCATCCAGCTCTGGGAGGACATCCTCGTCGGCTCCGCCGGCGTCGACGTCTACCAGGACGTGCTCGCCGGCAACGTCGCGGCCAACGAGCAGGCGGTCCGCGACGCGCTCCAGACGCTCGCCGACTACAGCGACTACTTCAACGAGGACGCCGGCTCGGTCGCCTGGGACCAGGCGAACAACGAGGTCATTCAGGGCAACGCCGCGTTCCTGCACCAGGGCGACTGGGCGGCCGGACAGTACAAGACCGCCGAGGACTTCGACTACGGCGACGACTGGGACTACGTTCCGTTCCCCGGCACCGACGGCATCTACCACGTCGTCACGGACTCGTTCGTGATGCCGACGTCGAACCCGTCCCCGGAAGCGACTGAGAAGTGGCTGAGCTACTGCGGGTCCGTCGACGGGCAGGAACGGTTCAACCCCATCAAGGGCTCGATTCCGCCCCGGACGGACGTCCCGGACGAGGAGTTCGGGCCGTTCCTCACCGAGCAGCGCGAGGACTTCAACGACTCCAGTGCACAGCCGCCGACAATCGCGCACGGAACCGGTGTCACCCCGGAAGTCAAGAGCAACATCGAAGGCGTGTTCTCCTCGTTCAACGGCAGCTGGAACGTCGACAACGCCTACAACGGTCTCACGAACGCGTTCTAGACACGAAATGCGTTCACGTATTTTGCGAGTGCTCGGTGCGAGCGACGAGGACGACCCGGAGACGGCAGAGCCGGACGTCCGTACGGACGGTGGCACGACCAGCGACGCCGCCGCGGCCTCCGGCGAGACGTCGCGGCTCGGCCAGTGGCTCGACAGCGAGTTCGCGAAGTCGCTACCGTTCTGGCTGCCCGCGACGTTGCTCGTCGGGCTGTTCGTCTACGGCGCCATCGGCTGGAACTTCCTCATCTCGTTGACCGACTGGCAGGGCCTCCGCCAGCCCACGTACGAGTCGCTCGACTTCGAGATGTACACGCGGTTCTTCGACAGCGTGTTCGCCGGCGGACTGCTCTCCGGGCCGCAGGAGTACTGGGCGCTGCGGAACACGTTCGTGTTGCTCGTCGTGTTCACCGTGGCGGCGCTCGCGGTCGGACTCCTATTGGCGATTCTGGTCGACCGCGACATCCGCTTCGAGAACACGTTCCGCACCATCTACCTGCTGCCGATGAGCCTGTCGTTCGTCGTGACGGCCATCTTCTGGGCGTGGATGTACAACCCCGAGTCGGGGCTGATAAACCAGACGCTCGGAGCGGTCGGGCTCGGGTCGCTCGCCCAGCAGTGGATTAGCGACCCGCAGTACAAGCTGTTCGCGGTGATGTTCGCGCTCGTCTGGCAGTTCAGCGGCTACGCGATGGTCGTCTACCTCGCGGGCCTGCGCGCGATTCCGTCCGACCAGTACGAAGCCGCGAAAGTCGACGGCGCGAGCCTCCTGAAGATGTACTGGCGAGTCATCGTCCCCCAGCTGCGCGCGTCGACGACCAGCGCCGCAGTGGTGTTGATGGTGTTCGCGCTGAAGGCCTTCGACTTCCTGTACGTGATGTTCGGAACCCGACCCGGGCCCTCCGCGGACATTCTCGCGATGATGATGTACCGCGAGTCCTTCGGCACGACCAACTGGGCGTACGGGTCCGCAATCGCGATGATTCTGTTCGCGCTCGCGCTCGGGGTCATCGCGCCGTACCTCTACCTGCAGTTCAAGCGAGGTGAACTCTGATGGCCACCCAGCAATCCGACTCCTCGTTCGCGTGGAACCGCATCGCGCTGTACGCGACGCTCGGCCTACTGGTCGCGTTCTACCTCTCGCCGCTGGAGAGCGCCATCATGACAGCGTTCAAGACCCAGACGGGGTTCTTCGAGACGTCCCCGTTGGTGCCGCCGACCCCGTCGACGTTCACGCTCGACGCGTGGGGGCAGGCGTTCAACCGCCTCCAGGGCGGGCTCGTGAACAGCCTGCTGTTCACGATTCCCGCGACGCTGCTGTCCGCGACGCTCGGTAGCCTCGTCGCGTACGGGCTGACGAACACGAACTGGCGCGGACAGGCGTTCGTGCTCGTGTTGCTGATCGCGGGCATCTTCATCCCGTACCAGTCCGTGCTCGTGCCGCTGTCGCGGTTCTGGTCCGTCGTCGACCCGGCGACCATCTTCTCGTGGCTGCCGCCGGTCGCGAACCGGTCCGGCCTGGTCGCGCTCGCGGTCACGCACACCGCGTACGGCGTCCCGATTACGACGCTGCTGTTCCGCGCGCACTACAAGTCCCTGGACTCCTCGATGCTGGAGGCCGCCCGGTTGGACGGCGCCAGCATCGCGAAGATCTACCGGCGAATCATCCTGCCGCTGTCGATTCCGATGTTCGCCGTGACGCTCATCTACCAGTTCACGAACATCTGGAACGACCTGCTGTTCGCGCTCGTGCTCATCCAGCAGCCGAGCAACGACGTCGTGACGATCTCGCTGACGGCCCTCCAGGGGTCGATGGTGAGCCAGTACAACCTACAGATGGCAGGTGCGTTCATCACCGCGCTCCCGACGCTGCTGGTGTACATCCTCTTCGGCGAGCAGTTCGCCGAAGGTGTCGCCGGCGGAGGTGCTTAACATGGCTGAACTACAACTCGACAACATCACGAAGACGTTCGACGACGGAGGCGACGAAATCGTCGCAGTCGACGACGTGTCCATCGACATCCAGGACGGCGAG
The DNA here is from genome assembly GCF_009741975.1 of Halobacterium sp. CBA1126. Taxonomy (GTDB): domain Archaea; phylum Halobacteriota; class Halobacteria; order Halobacteriales; family Halobacteriaceae; genus Halobacterium. The sequence continues at coordinate 9,328 of NZ_WPCF01000038.1, forward strand.
TTCCTCGTGCTCGTCGGGCCGTCCGGCTGCGGCAAATCGACGACGCTGCGGACGATCGCGGGTCTGGAGACCATCACCGACGGCGCCATCCGCCTCGGCGGCGAGGTTATCAACGACAAGCGCCCCCAGGACCGCGACACGGCGATGGTGTTCCAGTCGTACGCGCTGTACCCCCACATGACCGTCCGCGAGAACATGTCCTTCGGCCTCGAAGAGTCGACGGACCTCCCGGACGACGAGATCCGCGAACGCGTCACCGACACCGCGGAGATGATGGGCATCGCGGAGCTCCTGGACCGCAAACCCGGCGAGCTCTCCGGCGGCCAACAGCAGCGCGTCGCGCTCGGGCGCGCCATCGTCCGCAACCCCGCGGCGTTCCTGATGGACGAGCCGCTCGCGAACCTCGACGCGAAGCTCCGCGCGCAGATGCGCACGGAGCTCCAGCGCCTCCAGGAGAACCTCGACGTGACGACAGTCTACGTCACGCACGACCAGACGGAGGCGATGACGATGGGCGACCGCATCGCCATTCTCGACGACGGCGAACTCCAGCAGGTCGGCACGCCGCTGGAGTGCTACCACGAGCCGTCGAACCTCTTCGTCGCGGGGTTCATCGGCGAGCCGTCGATGAACACCTTCGAAGCGCACACCGACGGCGACCGACTCGTCGCCGAACGCTTCGAGTACGCGCTCTCCGAGCGCCACGAGGACGCAATCGACGGCGACAACGTCGTCTTCGGCATCCGACCGGAGGACGTCGAAGTCGGCAGCGACCCGGACGACAGCCACACGTACGAGGTCGTCGTCGACGTCGTCGAACCGAAAGGCGACGAGAACTACGTCCACATGGCCTTCGACGCCGACCGCGAGAACCCCGAGACGTTCACCGCGACCATCGGCGGTCTCCGCCGGGTCGAGGCGGGTGACACGGTCGTCGTCCGGTTCCCGCCGGAGGCCGTCCACCTCTTCGACGGCGACACCGGGGAAGCCGTGTTGAACCGCTCGCTGGACACCGTCGAAGACGTCGAACCGCTCCTCTGACACCGGCGACGCTCTCGGGCATCGGTCGCATCCCGGAACGCCCTTGCGTCCCCAGTGGCTCCCGACACACGTCACGTTAATGTTGCCGGCTCCCCTCGCGTATCCGCTCCGCGGCGAACGAGGCGTGGATACGCTGCTCGTCGGCGGCGCACTCCACCTCGTGAGCGTCTACCTCCCGGTGGCACCACTCGTCGTCGTGCTCGGATATCTCCTCGTCGTGCTCCGTGAGACTGCGGCCGCGCCGGCGAGACGCGCTTCGACGCGCTGCCGCAGTTCCGGAACGTCCGCGAGATTCTCCGCGTCGGCCTCGGTGGCGCGGTCGTCGTCGTCGCGTTCCTGCTTCCGGCCACGGTCACGCTCCTCGTGACTGTCGCCGGCGCGTCACAGCTCTCGCTGTCGGCCGGGGACGTCCCGTTCACGGTCTCGTTCGGGTTCGCGCTCGGGTCGACGACGTCGCTGCTGCTAGCCGTCGTCTTCGTCTACCTCCTGCCGGCCGCCCTCGCCAACTATCTCGCCCGTCGTCAGCTCCGGGCGGCGTTCGACCTCGACGTGCTCCGTCGAGCGGCGGTCCACGGCGGCTACTTCTACGACGTGCTCGTCGGCGTCGTCGCGGGCAGTCTCCTGCTCGTCGCCGCGCGCGCCACCGCGCCGTTCGCGGTCGGGTTCTTCGTCGCGTTCTACGGCGAACTCGTGACGGTCGCCTTCTGGAGTCGCGGCGTCAGTCGCGCCATCCCCGACGTCGTGGACGCCGCGTGAGTGCCCCTCACAGCGACTCCAGGGTTTCGATGCACTCCAGTAGCGCGCGGCCGTTGTGGTACGCGCCCTTGTACATCGCGCCCTTCCGGCCGACGGGCTGTCGGTCGTCGTCGACGCCGGAGTGCCACTCGCCGTGTTCGTCGTCGACGTGGTACTGCTCGACGAAGTCGTACGTCTCCGCGAAGACGTCCCGGTAGGTCTCGTCGCCGGTCTCCTCGTACATGCGCAGCGCGGACGTCATGCACTCGGCCTGTACCCACCACGCCTTGATGCGGTTCGTCGCGTCGCCGTCGAGCGGGCCGAAGAAGTAGAAGCCGCCGTGGTCGTCGTCGTAGCCGTGGTCCAGCGAGAACTCGAAGAGGGACTCGTAGAGGTCGACGAACAGCCGCGTGGAGACGTCGAGCGCCTCCGCGGCTTCCATCGTCAGCCAGACGTTCTCCAGGTCGTGGCCGTACGAGACCACGCGGAAGTCCTCGTCGTCGAGCCGCGGCGTCCAGTCGGGGTCGTACTTGTCCGTGCACGCCGTCAGCTCCTTCCGAACGACCGTGTTCGTGAGCACGGCCAGGAGCTCGTGGAGGCGCTCGCGAGCGGTGTCGTGGCCGGTCGCGCGGTAGAACGTCGTGAACGCCTCCAGGAGGTGGAGGTGGGTGTTCATGAGCTTCAACGTCGGGTCGAGGACGCTCTCCCCCGACTCCTTGGGCGACCAGTCCGGCTCGATGTTCGCGAGGTACGTCGTCCCCGCCGTGACCTGCTCCCAGTCGGGCTCGAAGTACTCGTGGTAGCCGCCGTGGTCGTGGTCTTTGGCCGCGTCGTCGACCGTCTCGAAGAGTTCGACGGCGAGGTCCTTCGCGGCTTCGTCGCCGGTCGCGCGGTAGTACTCCGAGAGCCCGTAGAGCGCGAACGACTGCCCGTAGAGGTGTTTCCGCGGTTTCTGCACCTCGCCCGTTCGGTCGACTTCCCAGTAGAAGCCGCCGTGGGCGTCGTCCCACATCTGCGTCCGGAGGAACTCGAATCCGAGCTCGGCCTCGTCGAGGTAGTCGCCGTCGACGACGTCCGTCCGGGAGAGCCGCGAGAACAGCCACAGCATCCGGGACTGCGTCACGACCATCTTGTCGTCGTTGCCGGCGAACTCGCCGGTCTCGTCGTAACTCAGGATGTAGCCGCCGTGTTCCTCGTCGAGACACCGCGGGAGCCAGAAGTCGAGGACGACGTCCTCGAGGTTCCGCCGGAGCTTCGGGAGGTACTCGGCCGCGAGGTCGTCAGAACCAGTACTCATAGTCGAGTGAGTGATTCGCAGACGCGCCACTAAGCACTGTCGCCTCCCCGCCGGACGGGGCTCCAGCAGCCAGCAGCGACCGGGCTACTGCGCGTGTTCCTCGTACTCCGCTGGCGTGTACGTCGACAGCTCGAGGGCGTGGATGTCCGTGGTCATGTGCTCGTCGAGGGCGTCGTAGACGAGCTGGTGTTGCTGGACGAGGCGCTTGTCCTCGAACGCGGGGGAGACGACGGTGGCGGCGAGGTGGTCGTCGTCGTGCTCGCCGCGCATCCGCGTGACCGTCGCCTCGGCGTCGGGAATCTCGTCCTCGATGATCGCTTCGACGTCAGCCAGCGTCAGGTCCATACCAGTCGTTGGGTGAGCCGGCGAGAAAAGCCCGTGGTATCAGGTCCACTGGTCGAGGCCGGTCTGGACGACGCTGTCCTCGATGCGGGAGAACCCGCGTTCGAGCTCGTCGGCGTCGACCCCCCACTCCTCGATGACGTACTCGCGGGCGGCGTCGACGTCCGGCGACGCGTCGAGGTCGACGTCGTAGTCGTCGGTGACGTCCGGGTTCAGGAACAGCTCGCGGATGCGGTCGGCGTACTCGACGTGCTCGCCCTCGGCGTCGAGGACGCCCCAGAGGTCGCCGTGCTCGCGGATGGCCTTCAGCGCGGTCTTCGGGCCGAAGCCCGTGACGCCGTCGTTGAAGTCCGTGCCGCAGAGGATGCCGACGTCGACGAGCTGCTCCCACGTCAGGTCGTGCTCCTCGAGGGTCGCCTCGAAGTCCATGCGCTCGGGGTCGCCCTTGCTCGTGAGCTGCCGCAGCGTCACGGGCGCGCCCAGGAGGAGGCAGTCGTAGTCGTCGCTGCCCGCGAAGTCGACGTCGTCGTCGACGCGCGCCATGTGCGCGGCCTGCGCTTCGCCCTCCGCGGGCGCCTCGACCTGCGGCACGTCCAGCAGGTCCAGCAGTTCCCGGGAGGTCTCGTGGATGGTGTCGGTGAGCCGCTGCGTGCGCGCTTCGAGGCGCGCGGCCTCGATGGCCTCGCCCGCCTCGCGGGCCTCCTCGAGCTGTTCCTCGTAGCGCTCGCGCTGCTCCCGGCGCGCCTCGACTTCCTCGTCTTTGAGCTCGGTGACGCCGCCGTCCCAGACGAACACCGGCGTGAGGCCGTGCTCGAAGAACTTCGGGAGCCCCTGCACGATGCCGACGAGGTTCGCCACCTCGGTGCCGTCGCCGGTCGTGTAGACGTCGTCGCTGGTCCACTGGACGGTCGTGGTGAGGTACTTGTACAGCCAGTTGTGCGCGTCCACGGCCACCACGTCCCCCTCCAGTTCCTCGAAGGGGACCTCCTCGATGACCGCGAGCTGCCGGAGGTCCGCGTTACCCATTACCCGCCCGTAGGTGGCCCCCGGATTTAACGGTTGAGCTACGGTGCGATGCCGTTCCCGACGAGCAGCAGCGAGAGGCCGATGCCGGTCACGCCGGCGCCGAAGCCCCGCCACGCGCGGCGGTCCCCGACCGCCTCGGCGTACCGCGCCGGGAGTCTCGCGCGCACGAACCCCGGCGCGAGCAGCAGTGGAACCCCGGCGACGAGGTGGGCGGCGCCGAGAACGACCAGCACAGCCGACAGTAGCGCCATGCCGGTGAGTCGACGCCGGACCGAGAAAAAGCTACGAGACGACGAGCGCGGGCGGCCCGCTGCCGGCCTTCCGGTCGAGGAACGCCACCTCCTCCGGCGAGAGGTCGCGCTCGCGGTAGACGTCGAGGCCGTCCTGATAGCGCGCTGCCCGCCCCGCGCAGGGACGCTCCAGCACCAGCTCCGCGATGCCGGTCTCCTCGCCCGTGAACCCGAAGCCGGCCTTGTGGAGCGCCTCGTACGCGAACGGGTTGTTCACCGCGATCTTGACGCGCTCGTGGTCGGCGAGCAGGTGGTCGGCCGCGAACGCGCAGAGTCGCGCCCCGATACCGTCGCCGCGGCGGTCCTCGCGGACCGTGACGTACCGCAGCCAGGCCGTCCCCGCGTCGGTGCGGTCGTCGTTGAACGACACCGCGCCCACGACGTCCGCCGGGTCGTCGGCCTCGCGGGCGGCGGGCGGCCAGTCGCCGCGCTCGGCCAGCGGCGCGCCCTCGAACGCTATCGCCTTCCCGGTGTTCGACATGACGAACTTCCCGGCGTAGCTGAACGCCCGCCAGTCGAGGCGGAGCGTCGGGCCGTCGTCGGCGTCCCCGAGGACCGCGTACTGCACGCGAGTCAGTTGGGCGGCGAGGGCAAAGAGTTGCGTGCCTGCAGACCCTACACATCGGCGTGCACGACGTCCGGTACTTCGAACGGTTCGCGCCCGTCTACGACCTCGCGATGCCGTCCGCGGACCGCGGCGATCTCGCGGCGGGGCTGGCGGCCGCCGAGCGCCCGGTCGAGCGCGTGCTCGACGTCGGCGGCGGCACGGGGCGTGCCGCTCGCGCGCTCGCCCGGGACACGAATGAAGTGCCGGGGCGGGACGTCACGGTCGTCGACGCCAGCGCGCGTATGCTCGCGGAGGCCCGCGAGCGCGGCCTCCCCGCGGTGCAGGGCGACGCCGCAGCGCTCCCGTTCCGCGACGACAGCGCGGACGCCGTCACCGTAGTGGACGCGCTCCACCACTTCCCGGACCGGGACGGCGCGCTCGCGGAGGCGAAGCGCGTGCTCCGGCCGGGCGGCGTGCTCGTCGTCCGCGACTTCGACCCAGAGACGCTGCGGGGCCGCCTGCTGGTCGCCGCCGAGCGCGCTGTCGGCTTCCGCTCGTCGTTCGACGCGCCCGACGACCTCGCGGCGCGGCTGGAGCGCGCGGGACTGGACGCGCGCGTGCTCGACCGCGGGTTCGCGGCGACCGTCGTCGGCGTCGAACCGGGAGCGACATAGTGCCCCGCTCCGAACGCCCCCGCATGGACCTCTACGACGCCGACCCGCGTGCGGTCGTCCGCTTCCTGCCGGGTGACCTGCTGGCCATCTTCGCGTTCGTGCTCGCGGGGACGCTGTCGCACGGCACGCTCACCGCCGAGCGGTACGCCGGCGTTCTCCTCCCGTTCCTCGTCGGCTGGGTGGTCGTCGCCCCGTTCGCGGGCGGCTACGATTCCAGCGTGCTCGAGTCGACGCGGGCCGCGATAGCGTACGGCGCGGTGTCGTGGCTCGGCGCGGACTTCCTCGCGCAGCTGCTGCGCGGGACGCCGTTCTTCCCGGGGAGCGCGGACCCCCAGTTCTTCGTCGTCGCGCTCGTGTTCGGGACGGTCGCGCTCGTCGCCGCGCGGTTCGCGACGCTCGTGGTCGTCGACTACCGCGGGTAGTCAGCGCGCGGCGAGCACGGCGGCGATGACGGCGCCGGTGAGCGCGAACGCCGCGAGCACGCCGAACAGCGCAGCCGCGTTGGCGTACTGGAGGACGGTACCGGCGACCGCCGACCCCGCGGCGCCGACGCCGAACACGCCGAGGTACGTGTAGCCGTAGGAGAGCCCGCGCGTCCCCGAGGGCGTGTACTGGGCGACGGTCGCCTGGTACATCGGCTGGATGACGAACAGCGTGAACCCGAGGAACACGCCGACCACCAGCAGCGGGAGGAGGCCGGCGTTCGCGGCGGGGAGGAAGACGACTGCGAGCACGGCGAGGGCGGCGAACGTGAAGCCGATGCCGCGCTCGGTGGGGATGCGCTCGGTGAGCTTCCCGCCGACGTACTGGCCGGCGACGCCGACCGTCAGCAGCCCGGCGTACGCGTAGCGGTACGGTTCGAGGTCGCGGCCGGCGAACTCGACGGGCGCGAACGCGGGCATCCCGGAGAGCAGGTCCGGGAGGAAGGTGAGGACGCCGCGGTAGTAGAGCCCGCTCAGCATGACGAGGACGAAGACGGCGACGAACGGCCCGGCGAGCAGGAGCTTCGACTCCGCGAGGAAGTCGCTCACCGAGGAGACGCCGACGCTGGCCTTCGAGTCGCCGCCGTCCGGCGCGGCGACGGCGGCGCGCTCGTCGAAGCGCACGCGGACCGCGACGACGCCCGCGACGACCGCGGGGACGGCGAGCAGGGCGGTGACGAGCCGCCAGTCGGCGACGAGCAACAGCAGGGTGACCGCGAGCGGGCCGGCGGCGGTGCCGACGTTGCCGGCGATGCCGTGGTACGCGAAGGCGTCGCCGCGGGCTTCCACGCCCGTGGAAATTAGCGAGAGCCCGGAGGGGTGGTAGACGCTGGCGGCGACCCCCCAGCAGGCGAGCGCGAGCGCGACGACGAGGATGGAGGGAGCGACCGAGAGCAGCGCGAAGGAGGCCGCCATGCCGAACAGGCAGCCGGCGATGAGGCGCCGCGAGCCGACGGTGTCCGAGAGGACGCCCCCGGGGAGCGCGCCGAGCCCGAAGAGCGCGTAGCCGACGGCGACGACCAGCCCGACGGTGCCCTGCCCGACCGGGAACGCCTCGAGCCACAGCGGGATGAGAATCGGGATGGAGAGTTCGTAGGTGTGGACCATGGCGTGCGCCAGCGCCACGAGTCCGACGATGGAGCGGTCGTTCCGGTTCACGGTGTTCGGTCTGGAAGTCGCCGCTCAGCGTTAAAGGCGTGTGGCCTCCGGCAGACCGCTTCGTAACTTACACAGATGGTATACCAAACCCCCACCGAACTATTATGTGCCTCCGGATGAACGTATCAAGTAGCTATGGCGGGCTACTACGACGCCCTGCTCGCGGCCCTCCCGCTGTCCCTCGCCGGGATTGCGGGCGGACTCGCAGCCGCGGGCGTCGACCTCACAGTCGCGCTCACGCTCGGCGGCGTCGCCGCGACCGCGCTGACCGCGCACGGGCTGTTCGTCAACGACCCCACCTCGGCGACAGACCGGCGCACCGACCCCGGGTACGAGTCCGCGGACTGACTCCCCGACGCTTTACTACGCGACCCGCGAAACGGCTCGTATGACCGAGACGCTGTTCCTCTCCGACGGCGACGTCGCGGGGCTCGCCGACCCCGCGGACTACGTCGACGCGGTCCGGGACGCGTACCGCCAGCGCGGCGAGGGCGCGCCCGCGGAACCGCGCACGAAACTGCTGAACGAGTCCCCGCCCGGGATGTTCACCGCGTACGCCGCGGTGCTCCCGGAGACGGGCGCGATGGGCGGGTACATGTACAGCGCGGGGTTCGCGGACGCCGACGCGTGGTTCGTCACGCCCCTCTTCGACGCCGAGACCGGCGAACCGCTGGCCATCGTGGACGGCGCGCGCATGAACCCGTTCAAGACCGGCGCGGCGGGCGCCGTCGGCGTCGACGCGCTCGCCCCCGAGGACGCCAGCACGCTCGCGATCATCGGCAGCGGCGCGCAGGCCCGCGGACAGCTCCGCGCGACGGCGACGGTCCGGGACTTCGACGCCGTCCGCGTGTACTCGCGGACCGAGGCCAACCGCGAGGCGTTCGCCGACGAGATGGGCGACGTCGTCGACGCCCCCGTCGAGGCCGTCCCGTCGAACACGGCGGCCGTGGAGGGCGCGGACGTCGTCGTCACGGCGACGAACGCCAGCGAGCCCGTCTTCGACTCGGAGGACCTCGCGGACGGCGCCCACGTCACCGCGATGGGACAGTACCACCCCGAGAAGCACGAACTCGACGCCGAAACCGTCGAGCGCGCCGTCTACGTCCCGGACCTCCGGGACCGCGTCACGCAGGACGCCGGCTCGTTCGTGCACGCCCTCGACGAGGGCGCCGTCACGGAGGACCACGTCCACGCGGAACTCGGCGACGTCGTCGCCGGAAACGCGCCCGGCCGCCAGTCCCCCGACGACGTGACAGTCTTCGACAGCGGCGGCACGGGCATCGAGACCGCCGCGGCCGCCCACATGCTCTACGAGCGCGCCCGCGAACGAGACCTCGGCACCGAGATCGAGTTCGCGGCGGCGAGCGACGCGCTCACCGGCGAGTAGCGCGAAGGTTCAAGTGCGAGAGCGGGACCACGCCCGCCCGTGCTCTGACGAGTCGCGCGGAGCGGCCTCGCGGGAGCGTGGCGGCCCGCTCCGCGACGCGATTCGCCACCTGTCAGCCCCACCAGCCGCGGCTCTAGATGTAGGGCGCGAGTCCGAGCGCCTCCACGAGCGGGATGCCCGCAGCGACCGCGCCGAGGAGGTAGCCCGCGATGGCGCCGCCGTTCAGCAGCGGGAGGCCGGCGTGCGCGCGCCCCGCGAACACCATCCGCATCAGGACGAGCAGCCCGACGAGCGTGCCGACCATGGCGGTCAGCGCCGCGAGCTCCACGCCGAAGACGGCCGGCGTGTCGAGGAAGTGCGCCGCGCTCGCGACGAGAATCGTCGGCATCACGGCGTCACCGAGCCCGATGAAGTACGCCTCGCGGTCGCCGTCCTCGGTGCCCTCGAGCTGGCGCTCCTCGTCCCCCTCGGCGTCCGCGTCGTCGGCTGCCTCGCCTTCCTCCTCCCCGTCGCTGCCTTCCGCGAGGAACGAGTAGCCGCGCGTCGCGGGCACCACCAGCACGATGGGGAGCCGGAGCTCCATCACGCCCTCCGCGAGCGTGAGCATGTGCTCGGTGCCGTAGACGCTGATGGCGTCGTAGACGGCCAGCGCCGTCAGCAACACGAGCGCGGGCAGAATCCCGAAGCTGATGCCGAACAGGGCCGCGGCGCCCATCCCGAGGATGGCGCCCGCGCTGTCGACGACCCACCACTCGGGGTAGGCGTACAGCGCGACGACCAGCGCCGCTGCGGGCACGTACGCGGCGGCGTTGACGCCCGCGACGTCGACGGTCGGGAAGACGACCCCGAAGACGTACGTCGCGATGAACCCGCTCGTGAACAGGATGAACCCGCGGAGAATCCACTGCTGGTCGTACTTGATGACCAGCAGGATGCCCGCCGTCGCCACCAGCAGGAACGCGACGTAGACGATGCTGTTCAGCGGGTTCTGCGGGTTCTCCGTGGACTGGAGGCCGGCGCTCTCGAACGGCTCGAGGAGCGCGAGCGTGCCGAACTGCACGACGAGAAACAGCGCGACGACGCCCACGAGCACCGGGACGCCGCGCAGCGAATTCTTCATGCCCGGAGCGTCGGCCCACGCGTGCTTTGGCTTTGCGACTCGGTCACCGGACGTACAGCGTCTGCCCGACCAGCGCGGGGAGGTGGACGCCTTCGTCGGGCGTGACCGAGAGGTACGGGCGTTCGACGGGACCGAAGACGTCGACGACGCGCCCGACCTCGTCGAGGTTCTGGTCGACGACGACGGCCCCGATGTCGGGGTGGTCGCCGCCCTCGCAGCGCACGACCGCGACGTTCTGCGCGGTGCGGACGACGTCGCCGGCGCGCTCCATTATTCGCGCAGCGCCGTCACGTACGCCGCGACGGCCTGCAGGAGGTCGGACTTCCCGGCGTCGTCGGCGCCCTGCACGAGGACGCGCCCGGAGTCCGTCCAGTGCTGGCGCGGGTACGCGACGTCGCGCTCGACGACCGCGTCGTAGCCGACCTGCTGGACGGCGGTCGCGACCTCGTCGACCGTCGGTTCCTCGACGGAGAGGGACTCGGGGACGCGGCGGCCCTCGCGGCGCGACAGCGTCGCGTCGAAGTACGCGGGCCAGATGACGTTCTCGACCATACGTCGGGTAGCGGGTCGCGCCCTTAAACGGTATCGGACGCGTGCTCGACCGGAGGGAGAGCACGTTAGAGCGAACGGCGAGCGGCAGCGAGCCGTGAGCCGCGTGCCGCGTGACGGGAAAGAGGCCACGTCAGAGCGAGCAGAGAGCACTAACGACGAACGGTGAACGGAGTGAACCGTGAGCGCAGCGACCCGCGAGCCGCGTGCCCGAATGAAGCGAGGCCAAGATTGGGCTAACGCGAAGCGTCGCGCCGTTTAGCCGCGACGCCGCGCGAGCAGGCCGGCGACGAGGACGGCGACGACCGCGGCGGGGATGCCGAAGCCGGGGATGGTCGTGCCGGTGGACTGCGTCGTCGCTTCGGTCTCAGGCTCGGTCGCGGTCGGCTCCTGCGCGGTGGCGGTCGCCGTCGCGTTGGCGTCCGCGTACGCGTCGGGGTGGAACGCCTGCGCCATCTGGGTCATCGGTTCGACGACGCGGGGCGCGGGCTGGCTGATGTGGTTGGTGTTGACGACGACGATGTTCCCCTCCTCGAAGGCGGTCGTGTTCCGGAGAATCGACCCCTCGCCGACGTACGACCGGCTGTCGTTGCCCAGTTCGTTCGGCTGGGCGCTCACGACGAGGAACTCGGGATCCTGTTCGACGACGTACTCGGCGGAGAGCTGCGGGTACGCCTGCGTGGTGTTGGCGCCGGCCGCGATGTTGTCGCCGCCCGCTCGCGAGATGATCTGGCCGATGAAGGTGTTCGGGCCGGCCGTGTAGCGGTCGCCCATGTCGTAGAAGACGCTCGGCTGCTCCTCGCCCTCGACGGCCGCTTCGACGGTCTCGACGCGGTCGCGCATCTCGGTGACCGTGGACTCGGCGCCCTGGCACTCGCCGGTGAGCTGGCCGATGGTCTCGGTCTTCTGGTAGATGTCCTCGATGGACCGGGCCATCTCGAAGCGGTAGACGGTGACGTTCGCGTCGCGGAGCTGGGCGACGGACTCGTTGTTGATGGTGTTCGGCGCGAGCACGAGGTCGGGGTCGAGGCTGATGACCTGCTCGACGTCGACCGTCGACGGGAACCCGGAGGTCACGACCTCGCGCTCGTCGGCGCCCTCGAGGAAGCCGGCGAACTGGGAGACGCCGACGACCTTTCCGCTGGCGCCGAGCTCCCACATCGTCTGGGCGGCGCTCGGGTTCAGCGTGACGACGCGCTCGGGCTCCTCGGAGACGGTGACGTCGTGCCCGCTCGCGTCTTCTTTCGTGAGCGGGAACGAGCACTCGAGGGCCTGCGCGCCGGTGTCCGCGGCGGCGTCGTCGGCCACCGGGGCTGCGGCGCCGGCGGCCGGCGCCGCCGCGGACAACAGCAGTAGTACTACTCCAACTACGGTTGCGGCCTGTCGCATGGTCGGAGGACGGAGCCAACGCAATAAATATTTGCCTAAAGAAACTACGGTTGACCAGATGCGCGCCCACACCCGGGCGAGCGCGTGGACCGCCGGCACGTTCCTCGCGCTCGTCGCCGTCATGCTCACCAGCGCCACCGTCGGCCCCGTCCCGATTCCCGCCGACCGGGTCGCGCTCGCGGCGCTGGACGCCTTCGCGGTCCCCAGCGCCGCGACGTTCTACGTCACCCCCGTCGCCGTCCCCGCCGTCGGCGCCGTCCCGTGGGTCACCGTCGACCTCACGTACACGTCGCCCCTGAACTTCGCGGTCCCCGCCCAGCAGCAACTCATCGTCGGCGACATCCGGCTGCCCCGCATCGTGCTCGGCGCGGTCGTCGGCGCCGCGCTCGCCGTCGCCGGCACCGTCATGCAGGGGTTCTTCCGCAACCCCATGGCCGACCCCTCCATCATCGGCGTCTCCTCGGGCGCCGCCGTCGGCGCCGTCACCGCCATCGCCTTCCCCCTCCTGCTCCCGTTCGGCGTGCAGGTGTCGGCGTTCGTCGGCGCGCTCGTCGCCGCGTTCGGCGTCTACCTGCTCGCCACCGAGGGCGGCCGGACGCCCGTCACCACCCTCCTGCTCGCGGGCGTCGCCGTCCAGACGTTCCTCGGCGCCATCACCTCCTACGTCATCGTCCACTCCGGGGACAGCATCCGCGAGGCGATGTACTGGCTGATGGGCCACCTCCACCTCGCGAACTGGTCGGACGTCGAACTCACCCTTCCGGTCGTCCTCGTCGGCAGCCTCGTCCTGCTGGCGTACGGCCGCGACCTGAACGTCCTCCTCGCCGGCGAGGAGGACGCGCACACCCTCGGCGTCGAGGTCGAACGCACCAAGCGCGTGCTGCTCGCCGTCTCCAGCGTCGTCACCGCGGCCGCCGTCTCCGTCGCCGGCGTCATCGGCTTCGTCGGCCTCGTCGTCCCGCACGTGATGCGGCTGCTCGTCGGCCCCGACCACCGCGTCCTCCTCCCCACGTCGGCGTTCGCGGGCGGCGCGTTCCTCGTCGCCGCGGACACGCTCGCGCGCGCCGGCCCCGCCGAGCTCCCCGTCGGCATCGTGACGGCGTTCGTCGGCGCCCCGTTCTTCCTCTACCTGCTCCGGCAACGCGAGGTGCACGCGCTGTGACCCTCGACGTCCGCGACGTCGACGTGGAGCTCGGCGGCACGCAGATTCTCGACGCGGTCAGCGCGGACGTCGACGACGGCCGCCTCGTCGGCGTCGTCGGGCCGAACGGCGCGGGGAAGACGACGTTCATCGAGACGCTCGTCGGGCTTGTGCGGAAGACCAGCGGGACCGCGGAAGTGTTCGGCCACGACGTCGAGGACGACTACCGGGAGGCCCGGGACGCCATCGGGCTCGCGCCCCAGGAGTTCAACGTCGACCGCTTCTTCCCGATTCGGGAGGTCCTGATGCACAAGGCGG
>NZ_WPCF01000041.1 GCF_009741975.1 Halobacterium sp. CBA1126
CGGTCCGTGCCGGTGGAGATAGCGCGCGCCATCGCGCGGGCGGAGACGGGCTCGCCGGGCTCGAACGCCTCGTCCTGCCGGGCGTACCCCAGGTACGGAATCACGGTGACGACGTCGTCGCGCCGGCCTCGCGGGCGGCGTCCTGCAGCTGGAGGAGTTCGACGTGGGCGTCGCTGGAGACCGTGGAGGCGACCACGACGGCGCGGCCGTCGACGGGCGGCACGCGGACGATGCGCTCGCCGTCGGGGAACGACTCGTACTCGACGCGCGCGAGGTCGTCGCCGACTTCCGCCGCGAGCGCCGCGGCGAGCTGCTGGGTCGCGGACCCGCTGAGTATCATACCCGACGCGAGGCCTGCCGGCGGCTTACGCGTTTCCCTCGGCGACGACCGCGAGCGCGGACGCCGCCCGCAGGCCGAGGCTGCGGTGCCGGAACCCGTCGCCGGCGTCCGCCGCGAGCGTGCCGTCGGCGGTGAGCACGAGGACGGCGTCGGTGGCGTACGCGACGTCCGCGACCGTACCGTCGACCGGGAGGTCGCGGGCGTGCCACGCGTCGGCGTCCTCGCCGCGCGCGTGCTCGTAGAGGGTCTCGGCGGTGGCGGCGTGCGCGCGCCCGAGTTCGCCCGCCTCGGCGGTCACGGGGTCGCTCGTGGCGACGGCGAAGTCGCCGTCGGCGGCGTGCATCCAGCCCGCGCCCAGCCGGTAGAGGCCGTCCGGAGTCGCCGCGAGCGGGACGCCCGCGGCCGCGACGTCGTTCGCGTCGTCCAGCCCGACCGCGGAGAGGCCGTCGTCCGCGAGGCGGTGGACGCCGTCCGCGGCGGCGACGAGGTCCGCGTCGAGGGCGCGCACGTCGTCGACTTCGCCCACAGTGGTCCACTCCCCGTCGTAGCGCGCGAGCCGGCCGTCCTCGCCGGCCGCGAGCACGTCGCCGTCGTAGGCGGTGACCGCGACCGCGGGCCCGAACCCGGTCGCCGCGAAGCCGTCGTCGTCACCGAGGAGCACCTCGTCCGTGGTGGCGGCCGCGATACCGCGCGGGGTCGCCGCCACGTCGCGGGCCGTGCAGCGCTCGACGAGGCTGAACTCCCCGACTGTGTCCTGCGAGACGCGCGCGACGGCGACGCCGAGGTCGGCGGCGACGTACGCGTCGACGGTCTCGGACTGGTCGGTGTAGACGCGCTTCTCGCGGATGGTCGGCATACGTGAAGGCGTCTCGCGGGCCGGCGTTAGCGTTGCGGTTGCGCCCCCGACCGCGAAACGTCTTTGTCGTGGCGGCCGTAGGCGGGGGCATGCGACGGCGGGCGGTGCTCGCGGCGGTGGCCGCGCTGGCGGCCGGCAGCGGCTGTCTACAGGTGGTCGGCGACGGCCCGGTGGAGGTGCGGGTGCGGCGCGCCACCGAGGCGGCCGGCACGCACTGCACGCTCTCGGCGTCGTTCGTCGACGCCCACCCCGCGCTCGGGCGCGTGCTGACGTCCGCGAAGACCGCCCCTGAGGGCGAGTGGGTGGTCGCGGACGTCGACCGGCAGACGGGGGAGGACCTCGCCGCTGCCCTCCGCGACCGCTGTCCCCGGGTCGACGCCGTCTACCACTACGAGGGCGGCGAGTACCGGGTCCGCGTGACCGACGCGGACGGCGACAGGGTGACGCCGAACGGTTCGGCCAGTTCGGAAGCGATTAGGCGCGGGCCGCCCGAGGAACGCCCATGAAAGTGTTCGGGTCCAGCGGCACCCGGGGCGTCGCGAACGAGGAGCTCACCCCCGGGTTCGTGCAGGGGGTCGCGAAGGCCGCGGGGTCGGTGTGGCGGGCCGACCGCGTGGCGGTCGCGCGGGACACGCGGACGACCGGGCGGATGCTCGTGAACGCCGCGGCCAGCGGCCTCCAGAGCGTCGGCGCCGACGTCGACCGGCTGGGCGTCGTGCCGACGCCGGGCCTGCAGGCGTACGCCGAGCGCGAAGGGATTCCCGCGGTGATGGTGACCGCGAGCCACAACCCCGCGGAGTACAACGGCGTCAAGCTCGTCGGGGCGGACGGCGTCGAGCTCCCGGTCGACGAGCTGGAGCGCATCGAGCGGAAGTTCCTCACCGAGCAGTTCGACGAGGTGGCGTGGGACGAGGTCGGCGCGGACGTCGACGTCGAGAGCGCGCGCCGCGAGTACGTCGAACAGCTCCTCGCGGCGGTCGACCGGGAGGCCATCGCGGACGCGAACCTCACGGTCGCGCTCGACCCCGGCCACGGCGCGGGCGCGCTCACCAGCCCCGAGTTCTACCGCCGCCTCGGCTGCAAGGTGGTCACCGTCAACGGCCAGCCGGACGGCCACTTCCCCGGCCGGGACCCCGAGCCCGTCGCGGAGAACCTCGGCGACCTCGGCGGCCTCGTGCGCGCGACGGACGCCGACGTCGGCATCGCGCACGACGGCGACGCCGACCGCGCCATCTTCTTCGACGAGCACGGCGAGTACGTGGAGGGCGACGCGACGCTGGCGGCGCTCGCGGAAGCCGAACTCGACGAGAGCGACACCACGGTTTCGGCGGTGAACGTCAGCCAGCGCCTCGTGGACGTCTGCGACCGCACGGGCGCGGACCTCGAACTCACGCCCATCGGGAGCACCCAGATCATGACCCGCATCCGCCAGCTGGAGTCCGAGGGCGAGACGGTGCCGGTCGCCGGCGAGGGCAACGGCGGGGTCATCTTCCCCGGCTACCGGATGACCCGGGACGGCGCGTACACGGGCGCGCGCTTCCTCGAACTGCTCGCGGACGGCGCCGCCAGCGAGGTCGTCGCGCCGTACAGCGACTACCACAACGTCCGCGTCAACGTCGGCTACGACGGCGACGCCGAGCGCGAGGCGCTGCTCGGCGCCGCCGAAGACCGTGCGCTGGACGCCGACGCGGAGCGGACGACCATCGACGGCTACCGCCTCGACTACGGGGACGCGTGGGTGCTCGCGCGGCCCTCCGGGACGGAGCCGGTCGTCCGCATCTACGCGGAGGCCACCAGCGAGGACCGCGCGCAGTCGCTGGCCGACGAGTTCGCGGCCGCGCTCCGCGCCGCGAAAGCCGGCGTCTAGAGGCGTTCGAGGGCGTCCCGGAGCTCCCGCTCGGCCGCGCGGGCGGCGTCGAGGTCGGCCTCGACGCCCGCCTCGATGCGTTCCTTCTCGGATTCGGTGAGTTCGTGTTCGGCGACCGCGGCGGTCCGCAGCCGCTCGTAGTCGTCGTCGCGCACCCGCCGCCGGACGGCGTGGAGCGCCGCGAGCACGTCCTCGTCGGCGAACCGCGCGACGACGGAGACGAGCTCGTCCAGCCGGTGCCGGAGCTCGTCCGCGGGCGCCGGCGGCCACCCCACGGTGAGCGGCTCGGCGTCCAGCCGGTCGAGGTACGTGCGGTTGCCGCCGACCGCGCGCTTCAACGCCGTCGGCTCGTCGACGTAGTGGTCGAGCTTCGACGGCGAGTACTCCGCGTACTCCAGCAGCTGCGGGAGCGGCTCGGTGCCGGCCTCGCGGTCCGCGACGAACGCCGCGAGGTCCTCGGGCACGGGGTCGAAGCCCACGAGCGGGTACGACTGCGCGGTCTCCACGAAGTCGAGCACGTCGCGAGCGGGCGCGTTGTCGCGGAACTCTCGGAACGCCGCGCGGACGCGCTCGTCGTACGTCTCGACCGGCTCGCGGAGCGTCTCCACGGGCGCGTCGAGGTCCGCGTCCCCGAGTCGCCGGAGGCGCTCCAGCCGTTCGACCTCGTCGGCGTACTCGTCGGCGCGCTCCGCGACCCGCTGGCGGGTCTGCACGTACTCGTCGCGGGCGTCCTCGAAGTCGTCCAGCCGGCCCACGAGGTCGCGGGCGTCAGCGAGCCGGTCGCGGGCCTCCGCGAAGTCGCCCTCGGAGAGCCGCTTCTTCTTGAACAGGTCCAGCAGGGACTCGAACGCCTCCCGCTCCGGGAGGTCGTCGTCGAGGTCCTCGACGTACGCCACGAGCTCGTCCTGGAACTCGATGTACGACTGGAAGTCCCCCGTCCCCGTGGCGTCGGCCTCGTACCGGTCGAACAGCCGCTCGAGGCCGTCGAGCGCGTCCTGCAGGGCTCGCAGCCGGGACTCGCCGACGTCCTCGACCGCGGCGCGAGCGTCCTCGCGGGCCTCCCGCGCCGCTTCGAGCTCCGCGACGAGGCCGGACGGGTCGGTGGTACGGGCGGCCTGCGCGTCGGGCATTACGTGGACGGTGGGCGCTCGCGCTGATAGGCTTTCTGTGCGACGCAGGACGGTCTTGGTAGAGACGAATTCCATCTGCGTCGATACTTCCTCGAAAGCCCCGAGGCTGTAGACTCGGTGCGCTCGCTGCGCTCCTCGACCTTCGGCCTGCGGTGCTTGCGTCGCGCGCCTTCGTCTACAGCCTCGCCCCTTTCAGTCCGCCCAATTGCCGGCTAACCAACCGGTCTGGGTGGGACTGAAAGGGGCGGCGGGCTACGGGAAGCACGACGATACAAGCACGCGAGCGTAGCGAGCGCGCGCAGCGAGTCGCGCGACCGTAGCCCGCCGGGGCTTTCGAGGTCAACGAAAAGGTAGCAGAGAGAGCGAACGAAGAAACGGAGTCAGTACACGTCGTCGGGGTCGAAGACCTGTTCGCCGACGACTTCGCCGTCGAGGGTGCGGTGGAAGCAGGAGTGGTAGCCGGTGTGGCACGCGCCACCGGACTGACGCACCCGGTACAGGAGCGCGTCGCCGTCGCAGTCGACGCGCACGTCCTCGATTTCCTGCGTGTGGCCGCTGGTGGCGCCCTTCTCCCAGAGCTCCTCGCGGGAGCGCGAGTAGTAGTGCGCGCGGCCGGTCTCGACGGTCTTCTCGACGGCCTCGCGGTCGGCGTACGCGAGCATCACGACTTCCTCGGTCTCGACGTCCTGGGCGACGACGGCGACGAGGCCGTCGTCGCCGAAGTCGAGGTCGACTGCGAACTCCATACGGGAGCGAGGGGGGCCGGCGGGTTAGCGGTTACGTCCGCGTCACGCGGGCACGAGGCCGACGGCGTCCATCGCCCAGAAGAGGAGGTCGCCGAACGTGAGCGCGAGCAGGAGGCCGACGAACAGCGGGACGATGAACGGGACGCCCGGGGTCACCCAGACGTCGTCGCGGTCGACGACGAGGTCGAGGCCCTCGCGGAGTGCGGCGGGCGTGGTGCCGTACGCGGAGCTGTCGATGTCCTCGAGGAACGCGGCCGCGCCCCACGGGTCGCCGCTGCCGTCCGTGACGACCGCGCCGCCCGTCGGGTCGTTTGGGTCGTCGGGAAGCGTCTCCGGGTCGCGGAGGTCGGGGTTCTCGCGGAGGTCCGCGAGCGCGAGGCCGCGCCACCGGAGGTACATGCGGAGCGCGTCGAGGTCGAGGCCGTCCCGGGTGAAGCCGTCGCTGGTCTCGAGGAGGCTGCCGTGGGTGTCCGGGAGCGCCGCGACGGGGACGCGGCGGCCGACGAACATCACGACCGAGAACTCGCCGACGAGGGCGTTCCGCGCGCCGAGCGCGAGCGGGTACGCCAGCCCCAGCAGGACGGTGTTCGTGAGAATCGTCAGCGAGAACACGCCGAGGTTGGTGTCGACGAGCGGCAGCGAGTACCCGAGCAGCTCGTAGGCGGGGTACGTCGGGTACAACACGGCGAGGGTCATGAACGCGCGGGCGTCGGCGCCGCCGAACCCGCCGACGTACCAGAACGCGTACGCGAGCGGCACGACGAAGAGGAGGCTGAACGCCACGCGGACCGCGAACGGCTGGAACGCGTACGGCGTCCCGAGCGCGGCGTACCCCTCCCAGACGACGAGGACGGCGCCCAGCAGGACCAGCGGCCGCCAGAGGCCGTTCGGGACGCGGCGCGTCCGCACGTCCCGGACCGCCGCCCACCCGAGCGCGGGCACGACGAGCAACCGCAGGAGGTCGGGTATCGAGGCGTCCACTACCGGGTGTCGGGAACGCCGCCGGCTTAGGTGTTGTCCCTCGGTCCGGGGGACGGCGCCGCGACTGCGCGGGTAGAGAGGGAGAAACCGCGGTCCTCAGTGGGGCCGCGGCGCGCGAAAAATCGGGTCGCCAGCGACCGCGTCGCCGCTTAGATGACGCGGTTCTGGAGGTAGTCGAGGTGCTTGGCGTTGTAGACGATCTTGACCTCGTCGGCCGCCGGGGAGCCGATGCAGGTCAGGCGGACGTTCTTCTCTTCGACTTCCTCGTCGGAGAGAATCTGCTGCATGTCCATGTCGATGTCGCCCTCCTTCACGATGGAGGCGCAGTTCGCACACGCGCCGGCGCGGCACGAGAACGGCCAGTCGTAGCCCTGCGCCTCGGCGGCCTCGAGGATGTACTCGCCTTCGGCGACCTCGAGCGTGCCGTAGTCCTCCTCGTCGAGGCCGGCGTCGGCGGCCTTCTCGAAGAGGTCGTCGTCGTCCATGTCCCAGCCCTGGTCGTCCAGCGTCTCGTAGTTCAGGTATTCAACCGTCGGCATCGTCCGAGTGGTTCGCAGTCCGCAGTCATAGTAGTTATTGTTCGCTTCGCGCCGCGGGAACGGGCGTCACGGCCGCCTCCAGCGATGAATCCGGGGGTTCGACGGCGACGGGACGCTTTTAGGGGCGCCGGCCGCAGGAGTCGGTATGGCGTTCGACTCCTTCGAGGTCGTACCGGCGGTGGACATGCAGGACGGCGAGGTCGTCCAGCTCGTGCAGGGCGAACGAGGCACCGAGAAGCGCTACGGCGACCCAGTGGAGGCCGCCCAGCGGTGGGTGTCGGCGGGCGCGCGCACGCTCCACCTCGTCGACCTCGACGGCGCCTTCGAGGGCGAGCGCGGGAACGCGGACGCCGTCGAGCGCATCCTCGACGCGACCAGCGTGGACGTCCAGGTGGGCGGCGGCATCCGCAGCGTCGCGGACGCGACCGAGCTCTTAGAGCGCGGCGTCGACCGCGTCATCCTCGGCACCGCCGCCGTCGAGGACCCCGAAATCGTCGGCGAGATCAGCGCCGAGCACCCGGGCAGCGTGATGGTGAGTCTCGACGCGAAGGACGGCGAGGTCGTCGTCGAGGGGTGGACAGAAGGAACAGGTCTGGACCCCGCGGAGGCCGCCCAGCGGTACGCGGACCTCGGCGCCGGCTCGATCCTGTTCACGAACGTCGACGTCGAAGGCCAGCAGGACGGCGTCGAGACCGAGCCCGTCCGCCGACTCGCGGACAGCGTCGACGTCCCGGTCGTCGCGAGCGGCGGCGTCGCCGACATCGACGACGTGCTCGCGCTCCGCGACGCGGGCGCCGCCGCCGTCGTCGTCGGTACCGCCCTCTACGAGGGGAACTTCACCCTCGAAGAAGCCAAAGACGCCCTGTAGTCGCCGCTTCTGCGACCGACTGCGCGCCGTACCAGACTACCCCACCGGTAGCGGGCGGACCGAAAGGGGCCGACCGGTCGCGTCGTGGTGCGCGACCCCTATCCGCGATACGGATATGTCGCGCAGCCGGCGCGAGCGGGAGGGGGCTTTCGAGGAAGCGTCGTCACGACCGGAGGAATGGCGGTCGAGGCAGAGTCTGGCTAGCAGGCGGAACGGCCTTGTAGGCGGGCGTCCACACCCCGTACATGACAGACCGGACGGCCGCCGTGAGCAGGGAGACGGCGGAGACGGACGTGGACGTGACGCTGGACGTGGACGGGGACGGCGACAGCACCGTGGACACGGGCATCGGCTTCTTCGACCACATGCTGGCGTCGTTCGCGAAGCACGGGCTGTTCGACCTGACGGTGCGCTGCGACGGCGACCTCGAGGTCGACGACCACCACACGATCGAGGACGTGGGCATCGCCGTCGGGGCGGCCTTCGAGGAGGCGCTCGGGGAGAAGCGCGGCATCGAGCGGTTCGCGGACCGCCGCGTCCCGCTCGACGAGGCGGTGGCGAGCGTCGTCGTCGACGTCTCCGGACGGCCGCTGTACGAGTTCGAGGGGGAATTCAGTCAGCCGTACGTCGGCGAGTTCACGTCGACGATGGCGGGGCACTTCTTCCGGTCGCTGGCGATGAACGCGGAGCTGACCCTGCACTGCGACGTGGAGGGGGAGAACGCCCACCACGAGATCGAAGCGCTGTTCAAGGGCGTCGCGCGGGCGCTCGACGACGCGACGCGGGTCGACGAGCGGCGCTCCGGGACGCCGTCGACGAAGGGCGAACTCTAGGTCGTCCGCAGGCCGTCCGGGGACTCCTCGACGTCGCCGTTCTCGACGGCGGCCTCGAGGGCGTCGTCGAACTCGCGGCCGCCGAGGTCGTAGGCGTTCGTCGCGAGCGCGCGCAGGTCGTCGCGGGGCATCGCGCCGTCGCGGTTCTGGAGCAGGCGAATCACCTGCCCGTAGCCCGGCGGCCGGCGCTCCTGTCCATCGCCGCCTGCGGCCTCGTCGTCTTGCTCGTCGCCCGTCTCCCCTGCGTCCTCGGGTTCCGGCGCGTCCGCGGCCCCGGATTCGATGACGACGCCGTCCTCGTCCGCCGCGGGCGCGGCGTCGGCGTCCACAGTCGCGGGTTCGGGACTGTCCGGTTCGGATTCGCCGTCGGCTCGCTCGGCGGCCTTCAGTAAGGGGTCGACGACCGACTGGAGGGTCGTCCGGCAGTCCGCGCAGAGCGCGAGGCGTCGGGAGTCCCCCGCGACGGAAGCGGGCACAACCTCGTAGACGCCGTCGGCGGCGTCGCCACAGAAGTCACACGCGTCGAGTTGGCGCATACGCGAGTGGAGGCGGCGGGGGAGCAAAAGTCCTGCCGAGCGGCGCGCACCCACACCGTTTTGCCCGCCCGCCGCCTGCGTCGTCGTATGTTCGAGGACATCATGCAGAAGTTCGCCGGGAGCCCCGGCCAGCAGGCCGTCATCCGGCTGCTGCTGGAGCGGGGGTTCTCCGTGAACGACGACGGCCGCGTGGTCTCGGGCGACATCGAGATCCCGTACACGCAGGTCGCCGACGCCGCGGGCGTCGACCGCCGCGTGGTGGACTCGACGACGGAGGCCATCCTCGAGGACGACGAGCTGCGGCGCATCTTCCAGAACATCAGCCAGATTCCGAGCCTGATGGACCTCGCGCCCGTCCTCGACCTGACCGTCGTCACCGTCGAAGTGCAGGACGCCGACGAGCCCGGCATCGTCGCGGCGGTCACGGGGCTGCTCGCCGAGCACGGCATCAGCATCCGCCAGACCATCAGCGAGGACCCCGAGTTCACGGACGAGCCGCGGCTCTACCTCGTGACCGACGAGGACCTCCCGGGCGAGGTGGTGACCGAGCTGATGAACGAGCCGTTCGTGCGCTCCGTGGAGCTCTCCTAGTCGTCGCCGACGACGCTCGCGACGACGAACAGGTAGCCGATGGTGGTGAGCGCGTAGTTCACCGTGAGGAGGACGATGGCGTTCTCGAAGTCCTGCGCGAACGCGGAGACGGTGGTGGCGATGGCGGCCGCGACGATGATGGAGAAGCCCAGCGACAGCAGCAGCATCTCGCGGCGCTCGGTCTGGAGGTAGGCGTTCGCGGCTATCGCCACCATCGCCAGCCCGGACAGCGAGAGGGCGATGCTGAACAGGACGTAGATGAGTTCCAGCGACGTCAGCGCGGCCATCTACGTTTGGGTTGCGCGAGCGCACGCATAATCCTTTGGGAGCGCGGCGCTGTCCCCGTGCTTCGGGCGGCACGCGGTCGTTCGTCGCCCGGCAGACGCGGGCCGGGACCGCAAACGGGAACGTGCTCGCTCCCCGAGCAGTGGACGTGACTGACGCGTACCGGACGGCCGCCGGCCGCGGCGAGGCCGACTTCGAGGTGCAGGGCTCGGAGTTCCTCGGCTACGCGGCGCCCGCGCCAACCGTCGCGGACGCGGAGGCGTTCGCGGAGTGCGTCGCGGGCGAGCACGCCGACGCCACGCACAACGTGCCCGCGTACCGGGTGCGCGTGGAGTCCGGAGGCCCCGGAGACGGGTACATGCTCCGCGAGTACCAGTCCGACGACGGCGAGCCGACCGGCTCCGCGGGCAAGCCCGCGCTGAACGTCCTCCAGCAGCGGGACGTCGAGAACGCGGTCGTGGTCGTGACCCGCTACTACGGCGGCACGAACCTTGGCGTCGGCGGGCTGGCGCGGGCGTACTCGCGGGCCGCGAAGGAGGCCATCGACGCCGCGGGCGTCGTCGAGCAGCGCCCGCAGGAACGGTTCACCGTCACCGTGGCGTACGACGACTCGGGCACCGTGCGGGGGATTCTGGAGAGCGCGGACTGCGAGTTCGACGCCGACTACGCGGAGCGAGTGAGCTTCGACGTGACCGTCGCCAGCGAGGACGCCGACGACCTCCGCGAGCGCGTCCAGAGCGCGACCAGCGGCCGGGCGGCCGTCGAGTAGAGCCAAACGCCTATGCGCGCGCCGAGAGTGCCCTCCGGCATGGAACGCGTCGAGGCCAGCGACTACGCCGAGTTCTCGCAGCTCTCGCACCCCGCGGTGTCGCCGGACGGCGACCGCGTCGCGTACGTCCAGCGCACCCCCGTTTCCGAGACCGACTACGAGGCGACCGTCCACGTCGCCCCGACCGACGGCGGCGACCCGCAGCGCTTCACCGTCGCGGAGGGCGTCGACGCAGAGCCGACGTGGAGCCCCTCCGGCGACCGCATCGCGTTCGTCTCCACGAGAGGCGCGAGCGACGACCGCCCCCAGTTGTGGGTCCTCCCCGTCGACGGCGGCGAAGCCGAACAGGTGACGGACGTCGTGGGCGGCGTCTCGGGCATCGAGTGGGACCCCGAGGGCGAGCGCATCGCCTTCCTGCAGTCCGTGCGCCCGGCGGAAGTCGAGGAAGGCTACGACCTCGCGGTCGACGAGGCGTACGAGCGCGAGGACCCCGACCCGCGGGTCGTCGACCGCCACGTCTACCGCTCAAACGAGTCGTACGCGGACGGCGCGCGCTCGCACGTCTACGCCGTCGACGTCGAATCCGGGGACGTCGAGCGCGTCACGAGCGGCGAGGTCGACTGCCTGCGGCCGGCGTGGGGCGACGACCTCTACTACCCGATTCGGTACGGCAGCGACGACGACCTCCGGTGGGAGATAGAGGCCTACGACCCCGCTGACGGCGAGGCGAAGACCGTCACCGTCGTCGAGGGCTGGGGGCCGACGCTGGCCGTGGACTCGTCGCGGCCCCACGACCGCATCGCGTACACGACGACCCCCGAGGACGACCCAACGCTCGCCCAGACCGAGGTCGAAGTGTTCACGCGCGAGGTCGGCGACGTGACCCACCCCACGGCGGACCTCGACCGCGACCTCGAGCTGTGGAACGCGAGCCACGCCCCCGAGTGGGGACCGGAGGGCGACTACCTCTACGTCTGCACGCCCGACGAGGGCGGCTACGTGCTCCGCCGCCTCGACCCGGAGACGGGCGCGGGCGAGGTCGTGCTCGGCGGCGACCGCCACGTCCACGGGTTCTCCGTGTCGCGTGACGCGGTCGGCGTCGTGCAGTCCGAGTGGGACCACCCCGGGGACGTGGTGGCGGCGACCCCGGGCGGCGCCGAGGAAGTGCAGCTGACGCGCGTGAACGCCGACTACCTCGACGGGCGCGCCGTCCGCGAGCCCGAGGAAGTCCGCTTCGAGTCCGACGGCGTCGAGATTCAGGGGTGGGTGTTGACGCCGCCGGACGTCGACCCGGACGAGGCGTACCCCCTCGCGGTCGAAGTCCACGGCGGCCCCCACCGGATGTGGACGACGTCGGGGTCGATGTGGCACGAGTTCCAGACGCTGGCGGCGCGCGGCTACGTCGTCTTCTGGTGTAATCCGCGGGGCTCGACGGGCTACGGCGAGGAGTTCATGCAGGCAATCGAGCGCGACTGGGGCGACGTGACCGCTCAAGACGTGCTGGCGGGCGCCCGCGAGGTCGCCGACCGCGAGTACGTCGACGAGGACGACGCGTTCGTCGCGGGCGGGAGCTTCGGCGGGTACGCGACCGCGTGGCTGGTCGGCCACACGGACTTCTTCGCGGGCGCGGTCGCCCAGCGCGGCGTCTACGACCTCACGGGCTTTTTCGGCTCCACGGACGCCTACAAGCTCGTCGAGGGCGACTTCCGCGCGGTGCCGTGGGACGACGCCGAGTTCCTCTGGGAGCAGTCCCCCGCGGCGTACGTCGAACACGTCGACACGCCGACGCTGCTCGTGCACGCCGAGCGGGACTACCGCACGCCCGCGAACACCGCGGAGCTGTTCTACCGCTCGCTGAAGCGACACGACGTGGACACGCGGCTCGTGCGCTACCCCCGCGAGGGCCACGAGCTCTCGCGGTCGGGCGAGCCCGGCCACGTCGTCGACCGCGTCGAGCGCATCGTCCGGTGGTTCGACGGCTACTCGGCCCACCGCGACGCCGACCGCGCGCTCGACCGCCCGCGGAACGACGGGCTCACCGCTGGCGAGGACGAGGAGTAGCCGGCTCGGGACGGCTATAGAGGCGTTCGGGGGTCGGCTTCGGGAGCGCCCGGGACGCCGCGGAACCCGGTGACTGCGGGGCGGTCGGGAGGTGAAACGGAGGGGTCGCGGTCAGTCGACGATGATGTCGGTGTCGCTGTCGGCGTCGTCGATGACGGCCTGCCCGGAGTCGTCGTCCTCCTCCGGGCGCATCTCGTCGTCGTAGCGGTCGATCCAGTTGGCGAAACACTCCGGGCAGAGTCGCTGGCTGTCGATCTGCGAGCGGTCGACCGTCACGCGGACGGTCCGCGAGAGCGGGTCCGCGACCGACTCCCCGCACCAGTCACACGGCTCCGTGTCCTCGCTCATGGCCACCACCAGAACGGGCGGCGCCTTATACGTGCGGGTCCGTCAGGTCGTCCGGAACGCGCGGTCGCCGGCGTCGCCGAGGCCGGGGACGATGAAGCCGTCGTCGTCGAGGTGGTCGTCGATGGCGACCGTCAGCAGGTCCGCCTCGGGGAACTGCTCGCCGACGCGGAGCAGGCCGTCGGGCGCGCTCACCGCCGACAGCACGAAGAGGTCCTCGACGTCGTCGGGCGCCTCCGCGGTCACGTGGTCGAGCACCGTACACATCGTCGACCCCGTGGCGAGCATCGGGTCCGCGACGATGACGGTGTCCTCGGGCGTGATCTCGGGGAGTTTCACGTAGTCGATGGTGATGGGGAACTCGCCGGCGTCGTTCATCCCCGCGTCCTCGTCGCGGCCCGCGCTGATGACGCCCTGCTTGGCGCGCGGGAACGCCTTCAGCAGCCCCTCGACGAACGGCGTCGCCGCGCGCAGGACGTTGATGATGACGACGTCGTCGAGGCCCTTCACGCGCTCGCCCGTCGTCTCCGTCAGCGGCGTCTCGATGGCGACGAACTCCGTCTCCATCGCGCCGTCGATGATCTCGTACCCGCAGATGCGGCCGAGCTTCACGAGGCCCTTCCGGAACTCCACCTGCTCGGTCTCGACGTCGCGGAGCCGCGAGAGGGTGTCTTTCGCCAGCGCGTGCGTGAGCACGTTCGCGTCGCCGCGGTCCTCGATGGGCATACGTAACGAGGGAGCACGAGCCCGCTTAAAACCCGCTATCGCGCGGCGTGTGCCGTGCGAACGCGACGCGGCAAGATGTTTATTGGCGCGCGTCATAGGTGTGCCAACGATGGAGGAGAGCGTCGCCGGGTTCAAAGAGCGCGGCACGTGGGGCGACGTCGTCGAACACGGGGAGCGCATCACGCAGGCGCTCCGCGAGGCCGACGCCCACGAACGGTACCCGGACGCGTTCGCGGAGTGGAACGAGTGGCGACCGAAGTCCCACGAGCGCATCGAGGAGGAGGTCAGCGAGAAGACCGCCGACCAGGCGAGCGTCGGCGAGAGCGAGGGCGAGAAGGCCGGCCGCTCCCCGGACGAGGAGCTCCAGAGCGCGGGCGAACGCCTCACCGAGTCCTACGAGGAACTCGAGGACGGGGAGGCCGACACCGCCGTCGAGAAGTGGCAGGACTCGCTGGGCCACGTCAAGCGCGCGGCCGACACCGCCAGCCGGCGCGCGCTCCGCAAGGTCGAGAACGTCGTCTACCAGCGCGTGATGACCCAGGTCGCGCCGTACTACTTCGACAACGACCTCGTCTCCGCGAACATCCAGCGCGTGCGCAGCCAGGAGGAGTTCGTCTTCGAGGTGAACGTCAACGACGACGACGTCAAAGACGACGTCCGCGACCACCTCGAGTCCTTCGAGGACATCGACCGCTGGCACGTCGACACCGAGCGCGAGACCGGGACCGCGGAGGCCGTCGAGGGCGTCGAGCCGCCCGAGCAGAACGAGGAGGACGCGGAGACGACGTCGACGACGAACTGACGGCAGGCCGCGCGGCGGTCGGTAGTCTCTTAGGTGGCCCGCACCGAGAACGGGCGTAATGGCAGGAGCCGGACTCGCGGTTCTCGTCGTCGCCGCTGTAGCGAGCCTGTTCATGGCGTGGGCCATCGGCGCCGGCTCCTCGGGGTCGACGCCGTTCGCGCCCGCGGTCGGCGCCAACGCGATCACCGTGATGCGCGCGGGCTTCGTCGTCGGCATCCTCGGGTTCGCGGGCGCGGTCTTCCAGGGTGCGAACGTCTCCGAGGCGGTCGGCAGCGAGCTGCTCGTCGGCGCCACGCTCTCGCCGCTGGCCGCGACGACCGCGCTCATCATCGCCGCGACGCTGGTCGCTATCGGCGTGTTCACCGGCTACCCGATAGCGACCGCGTTCACGGTGACGGGCGCGGTCGTCGGCACCGGGCTGGCGATGGGCGCCGGCCCCGCGTGGGCGAAGTACCAGCAGGTCGCGACGCTGTGGGTGCTCGTGCCGTTCGTCGGCGGCGGCATCGCGTACGCGACCGCTCGCGGCCTCCGCTCCATCGACCGCGACACCGAGACGGTGCCCGTGCTCGGCGGCGTCGTCGGCGTCATCCTCGCGAACATCCAGTTCGTCTTCCTCGGCCCGCCGGGGGCGAGCCAGTCGCTCGCCCGCGCGGCCGCGGTCAGCGCCGGCCAGTACGAACTCGGCGTCCGCGTCGGCGTCACGCTGCTGGCGGCGCTCGTCGTCGCGGGCGCGCTCTACTACGACCTCCGCGGGGACCCCGAGCGCGGCCAGCGCCACTTCCTGCTCGCGCTCGGCGGCCTCGTCGCGTTCTCCGCGGGCGGCAGCCAGGTCGGCCTCGCGGTCGGCCCGCTGCTCCCGCTGCTCGGCGGCGACGTCCCGCTCACGTACGTGCTCGTCGGCGGCGGCATCGGCCTGCTCGTCGGGTCGTGGACGGGCGCCCCGCGCATGATCAAGGCCATCAGTCAGGACTACTCCTCGCTCGGGCCGCGGCGCTCGATCGCCGCGCTCATCCCGAGTTTCGCCATCGCCCAGACCGCCGTCTTCTTCGGCATCCCCGTCTCGTTCAACGAGATCATCGTGAGCGCCATCGTCGGCTCCGGCTACGCCGCCTCCACCGGCGGCGGCGTCAGCAAGCGCAAGATGCTGTTCACGGCGTTCGCGTGGGTGGCGTCGCTCGCGCTCGCGCTCGGCGTCGGCTACGGCGGCTTCCTCGCCGTGGACGCGGTGCTGTAGCAGGAGCGTGCGCGCAGAGCGAGACGCCGAGCAGTCGGGACGCACGGGGAGTTCACGCCACAGTCGTCCGCAATTAGATACTTGTCCGGAGAGTTCCACGTCGAACTGATGGCACAAAACGGAGTGGTTCTGCGGCTCAACCTCGTCATCTGGCTGCTGTCCGTGCTCGTAGCAGTGGAGGTCTGGCCGGTGTTGCGAACGGGCCGCGGCATCGTCGTCATCGCGGTCGTGACGCTGGCCGTCGCCCTCTACTGGGCGCTGTACAGGATCGATTGACAGTCGGCAGCCACGCAGAAACGAGCGCGGCGGACTACGTCTCCTCGACGGTCTCGTCCTCGAGGGATTCGAGGTCGCGGTCCTCGGCTTCCTCCTCGGGGAGGCGGCGGACGCGCGCCTTCATGATGCGGGTGTTCTCGACGCGCTCGGCGGTGAGCGCGACGTTCTCGAAGCGGAACGTCTCGTCCTCCTCGACGAGCCGGCCCGCGCGGTTGAAGATGAACCCGGCGATGGTCTCGAACTCCTCGCCCTCCGGGAGGTCGATGTCGAGGGCGTCGTTGACCTCCTCGATGTTCACCTCGCCGCGCACGCGCACCGTGTCGTCGTCGACGAAGTTGATGGGGAGCTCCTCCTCGCCCTCCAGTATCTCGCCGACAATCTCCTCGGTGATGTCCTCGGCGGTCAGCAGGCCCTCAGTGGTGCCGAACTCGTCGATGACGATGACGAGCTGGACGCGCTCGTCCTGCATCTCCCGGAGCAGGTCGTCGACGTTCTTCGACTCGGGGACGTGCAGCGTCGGCTCGATGAGGTCCTCGAGCTCGAGGTCCTCGCTCTCCCCGTAGAGGTACTCCCGGACGAGGTCCTCGAGGCTGACGACGCCGATGACGTTGTCGAGCTCGCCCTCGTAGACGGGGATGCGCTCGTGGCCGGCCTGCGTGCACGTCTGAATCGCCTCCTCGATGGTGGCCTCCGTGGAGACGGCGTTCATGTCCAGCCGCGGCGTCATCACCTCCTTCGCGATGGTGTTGTTGAACCGGAAGATGCGCTGGAGCATCTCCCGCTCGTCCTCCTCGATGACGCCCTCGCGCTCCCCGGTCTTGATCATGT
Organism: Halobacterium sp. CBA1126; assembly: GCF_009741975.1. GTDB lineage: Archaea > Halobacteriota > Halobacteria > Halobacteriales > Halobacteriaceae > Halobacterium. Next base: position 16,614 of record NZ_WPCF01000041.1, read on the forward strand.
CCTGGATCTCGGAGCGCGTGACGTAGCTGGTCTCGATGGCGGCGCGGCCGCCCGTGACCTGGTTCACGACCCGGGTGAGGTAGTCGAAGAGGACGACCAGCGGGTACAGCAGCCGCTCGGACCACTTCAGGGGGCCGGCGATGGTGAGCGCCCACGACTCGGAGTTCTCGACGGCGTAGGACTTCGGCGCGCTCTCCCCGAACAGCAGGACGAGCGCGGTGACGCCGAACGTCGCCGCGACGACGGCCTGCCCCTGCGAGAGGTAGAACCCGAACAGCGCGGTGCCGATGGAGGACATCGCGATGTTCACGAGGTTGTTGCCGACGAGAATCGTGATGAGCAGCCGGTGGGGGTCGTCTTTCAGGGCGGCGACGGTGTTCGCGCCGGGCTTGCCCTCCTCCTGGAGCGCGTCGATGCGGTGGCTCGCCAGCGAGAACATCGCGAGCTCGGAGGACGAGAAGAACGCGGACAGCGCCATCAGGACGACCATCGCGAGGACGCCAGCCGCGACGATGACGTCCTGCGTGAGCTCGACCCCGAACAGTAACACTGCGAGCGGGAGCGACGATGTACCCATTCCACGCTCCCTTTTCAGCGCGCGGGTTAAGAGTTTACCCACTACACCCGCGGGGACCGCCGGGGGCGAAGCGTTTACCCGGGTTTCGGGCGAACGGCCGCACATGAGCGCGCGAACCGCACCGCCGCGACCCGAGCACAGCGACGCCCACGTCACGCTGTACCGCCTGCAGGCGTGCCCGTACTGCGAGCGCGTCGTCCGGAAACTGGACGAACTCGGCATCGACTACCACTCCCGGTTCATCGAGCCGATGCACGGCGAACGCGACGCCGTCAAGCGCATCGTCGGCGCGCGCACAGTGCCCGCCATCGTCGACGACGAGACCGGCGTGGCGATGGCCGAGAGCGCGAACATCGTCGAGTACCTCGAAGCCACCTACGGGGGTGAGGCCTGATGGAGCTGGACTTCGAGGTCGTCGACCTCCCCGAGGCCGACCACGTCGCGGAGGGCGAGGACGCCCCGGACTTCACGCGCCCGCTCGTGAACGACGAGTACTGGGAGGACGTCGCGCTCTCGGACCTCCTCGCCGACGGCCCCGTCCTGCTGGTGTTCACGCCGATGGACGGCGCGTTCCCGACGACGTACATCTGGAACGAGCTCCGCGACCGCGGCGTCGCGGAGTACGGCGTACAGGTCGCTGGCGTCTCCGTCTCGTCGCCGTACGAGCACAAGACCACCGTCGAGGACCGCGGCATCGAAGCGTTCGCGGGCCTGTTCAGCGACCCGCAGAACGGCGTCGCCGAGCGGTACGGCGTCAGCCACGACCTCGACGGGATGGCCGGCGTCAGCGAGGCCCGGCCCGCGGTGTTCCTCGTCGCCGCCGACGGCACCGTCGAGTACGCGTGGGCGGCCGAGGAGTGGCCGGACTTCCCGGACTACGACGCCGTCGAGGCCGCGCTCGCGGAGCTGTAACGGGAACTGAGAACGCCCCCCGAAAACATTTTGTCTGCGAACGGGAAGGCGGGGACGTGACGGACTCGAACGCGGTCCACCCGCTGTCGTTCCTCGTGGTCCTCGCGGTCAGCGCGGTGCTCGGCCTGTTCGTCGCCGGAGCCCTCGGCGCCGTCGTCCTCACGGTCCTCGGGCTCGCGGTGTACGCGGCGACCGTCGACGACGTCGACGCCGGCGACGAGTGACGGCCTCCCCCGCAGTGCGACCTGTAACGCTTTTTCCCGGCGGGCGCCTCCGCCCGCACATGGTCACGGAGGACGCACTCGACGCGGCCGCCGACGCCGCCCGCGGCGGCGGCCTCGTCGTCTACCCGACCGAAACCGTCTACGGCCTCGGCGCGGACGCCCTCGACCCGGACGCGGTCGGGGCGGTCTTCGACGCGAAGCGCCGGGACCGCGAGAAGCCGCTGTCGTTCGCGTTCCCGGACGCCGACGCCGCCAGCGAGCACGTCTACTGGACCGACACCGAGCGCGCGTTCGCCGAGGAGTTCCTCCCCGGCCCCGTCACGCTCGTCTGCGAGAAGCGCGACAGCGTCCCGGACGCGCTCACGGGCGGCCGGGACCGCGTGGGCGTCCGCGTCCCCGACCACGAGGTCGCGCTCGCGCTGCTCGACCGCGTGGCGCCGCTCACGGCGACGAGCGCGAACGTCTCCGGCGAGCCGAGCGTCACGGACCCCGCGGACCTCGACGCCGAGTTCCGGGCGCGGGTCGACGCCGTACTGGACGCCGGGGAGACACCGGGCGGGACGGGGAGCACCGTCGTCGACGTCGAACGGAACGAGATTCTCCGCGAGGGCGCGGTCGGCGACGCCGTCCGCGAGTGGCTGGCCGCGCGCGCCTGACTCAGCCGTCGCCGAACGACAGCAGCGAGCCGAGGGTGCGCGTCTTCGCCCCGCACTCGTCGCTGTACTCGCAGGCGCCGCACTTCGCGTCGTCGTGGAGCCGCGGCGGCGGGCCGTCGAGCGCTCGGACCGCGCGGAGCGCGCGCCGGTAGGCGGCCTTCCGGCGGGTCGTCAGGTCGAGTTCGCGGACGACGCCGTGGCGAGCGTACTCGACGTACGCGCGCTCGACGGCCCGTTCTTCCCGCCACGCGAGCGCCTTCGCGGCGGCGACCGCGCGCACGGACTGGGGCTCCCACACCCCGCTTCGGGTGGGCGCCCGGGCGTGACCACCGACACCTCCAGCGGGCCCGTGTGAACTTTCCCCACGCGGCCGTGTGCGTCCTTCCCGCGGAGGAATACGGCCGTCTCGGCGGGGTCGGCGACGCGGGGGTGGCGGTCGAGGCTGGCGCGGAGGTTCGACCGGAACTCGGGGGGTTCGACCGCGAGGTCGTAGGTCGCCAGCGCGGCCGCCGAGGCGACCGCGAGCGCGTCGTACTGGCCGGCGAGCGCGCGAGCGGCGTCGTGCTCCGGGGGCGGGCTGCGGTCGTCGCGGCGCGCGTAGTAGAGCTGGCGCGGGCAGTAGGCGGCGCGCGCGAGGTCGCTGAACGCGACCCGGTTCGAGTCGGACACGGCACGCGGTGGTCCCGTCCCCGCACTTGAACGTTCGCTACCGCGAGAGCCACCAGTCCTCGACGCCCTCGGCGACCCCGAGGAGGTGAGCCTGCCCGAACAGGCCGACGACGAGCGCGCCCACCGAGTTGTACATGAAGTCCTTGACGGTGTCGTCGAGGCCGTGCTGGGCGAGCGGCATCGTCAGCCCGGTCTCCCGGGCGGCGACGTCGAGGCCGAACTCGAACAGCTCCCAGACGACGCCGAACGAGAGCACGACGACGAAGAGGTAGACGAACGCGACGCGGTTCGGAATCGTGATGTCCTCGTGGTGGAGGTCGATGGCGCGGGCGACCGTGTAGCCGGCGCCGGCGACCAGCGACGCCGACAGCGCGTGGGTCACGTGGTCCCACCACGGGATGTGGACGTACAGCCCCGAGGAGCCGAGCACGTGGAGGAAGACGGCGGCGGTGAGCCAGAGCGCGAGCCACGGGTCCAGCGGGAGGTCATAGCGGCGCTCCAGCACGGCGGGGAGGAACGTGATGAGCAGCGTTATCGAGCCGTTCACGACGGCCTTCGAGTTCCCGCGGGCGAACCCGTAGACGACGAGGCCCGCGAGGACGACCTGCATGGCGCGCGTGATGGCGCGCTGGGTGGCGGGCGCGGGCCGCGGCAGCCGCGTCATACCGGCACCACCCGGGCGAGCGCGCGGCGGAGCCAGCGGTCACGCCGCCGGAAGTACGCGTCGAAGAGCACGCCCGCGGCGAACCCCGCGAGGGTCACCCAGACGAACTCCATCATCAGCGCGTGGTTGTCGCTGAGGAACGACGTGCCGAAGTACTGGTCGAAGTTCCACCGGACGATGGCCCACGCGGCCCCGGACGCGAGCGTGGTCATCACGACGAGCACGACGGCGAACCAGTGGGTGACCTCCAGCGCGGTGAACAGGTGGAGTTCCACGACGACGATGAGCGCGAGCGCGGCGAGCGCGAAGTAGACGGCGAACGTGCCGACGGTGCCGCCGAACAGCCCGCGCACGAGAATCGGGAGCAGCGCGAGCACGAGCAGCTCCCACGGGAGCATCACCCGCCACTCGCGGAACGCGGCCGGCGGCACGAGCACGATGGCGCCGACGGCGGCGACGAACACCATCCACTGGGGGTCGGAGTCGACGACGCTGTCCGCGAACACGAGCGCGAGGACGGCGACGAGCAGCCACGCGATGACGGCGTTCGTCCAGCTGTCCCGAAACAGCCGCTCGAGCACGTCCTCGGCGTACTCCGCGGCGAGACCGTCGTCGGCGGAAGAACCGTCGCTCATTCGTTCTGGTCGACGGACGAAACCGGCTTAAAACCGCCGACAGCCATCGGTCCGCGGCTCAGATGTCGATGTCCGTCTCCTGACCCTCGGTGGCGCCGTCGAGGCCGTCCTCGTGGACGGAG
>NZ_WPCF01000053.1 GCF_009741975.1 Halobacterium sp. CBA1126
CCGCGCCGAGGTCGTCGGCGAGCTGGACGCCGACGTGGCCGACGCCGCCCGCGCCGCCGTAGACGAGCACCTCGTCGCCCTCGCCCGCGTCGGCCTTGTCCGTGAGCATCTCCAGCGCGGTGGTGGCGACGACGGGGAGCGCGGCGGCGTCTTCGAGCGGAATCGCGTCGGGTGCGGGCGCGAACGTGCCGGCGTGGCCGACGACGTAGTCCGCGAGCGCGCCCTGCCGTCCCGCGCCGCCCGGCATCCCGTACACCTCGTCGCCGACCTCGAAGCCCTCGACGTCCTCGCCGACGGCGTCGACGACGCCCGCGACGTCGCAGTGGAGGGTCGCGGGGAACGGCGGCGCGAAGTCCGGGAGGTCGCCGCGGCGAATCTTGTAGTCGACGGGGTTGAGGCTGGTCGCCGCGACCTCGACGCGGAGCTCTTCGGGCCCCGGCTCGGGGGTCGCCACGGTCGTCTCGGTGAAGACGTCCGGGTCGCCGTACTCCTCGATCACGTGCGCGGTCATCTGCGAGTCGGTCACGGACGGTCCAACGGGCGTCGGGAGGAAAGGAACGTCGGCGGCGGCGCAGGCTTCCGGCTCGGGAAGCCGGGGGTTCACGTCCCGCCGGCCCGCACACTCGCGCATGGACAAGCAGGAGCTCCGCGAGCGCGTCTGGGACGACCTCGAGGCCAGCGGCGAGGCGCGGTTCCCGTTCCCGCCGCACGGCCGCATCCCGAACTTCGCGGGCGCCGACGAGGCCGCGGACCGGCTCGCCGACACCGACGCGTGGCGGGACGCCGACGTGGTGAAGGCGAACCCGGACGCACCGCAGTTGCCGGTGCGGCGCGCGGCCCTCCGCGCGGGGAAGACGGTGTACGTCGCGGTGCCGCGGCTGCGCGACGAGCAGTGCTTCCTCCGACTGGACCCCGACGAGGTCGCGGACGTCGACGACGCCACGACGGTCAGCGGCATCGGCGAGCACGGCGAAGCCGTCGGCCCCGAGGACGTCGAACCCGTCGACCTCGTGGTCTCGGGGAGCGTCGCGGTCACGGAGCGCGGCGCGCGCGTCGGCAAGGGCGAGGGGTACAGCGACCTCGAGTTCGCCCTGCTGCGGGAGTTCGACCGCGTGGACGACGACACGGCGACGGCGACGACGGTCCACGAGCGGCAGGTCGTCGACGAAGCAGTCCCGACGGACGACCACGACGTGCCGATGGACTACGTCGTCACGCCCGAGCGCGTCGTCGAGACCGACGCCCCCGCGGAGAAGCCCGCGGGCGTCGAGTGGGACGCGGTGAGCGAGGAACGCCGCGAGGAGATCCCCGTGCTCGCGCGGCTCGCGCCCTGAACCGCCCGAGCGTTTAAACACGAAAGCGCCGTAGCCGACTCGTATGCCGGCTTCGAGCGACGACGACGCGAGCGCGGAGGCGGCGCTGGCGGCGGCCGTCGAGGCGGCCGACGGCGACCCCGAGTGCTCGCTGTGCTCGAAGCCCGCGGACTACTTCCTCTACGAGCCCGGCAGCGTCGAGAAGTTCGTCTGCTGGGAGCACGTCAGCCCGCACTCGGCGGCCGTCGACGGCGAGGACGAGCGGCCGGGGCGGCCCGTCGCGCTCTCCCTCTAGCCCATCGGCGCCATCGTCGCCGTGAACACCGCGACGCCGTCGCTCTCGTTGCGCGCGCCGTGGGCGACGCCGCGCTCGTGGACGACCACGCCCGGCGCGTCCACGGTCTCCTCGCTGTCGCCCTGCACGACGACGAGTTCGCCCTCGAGGACGTGGAAGGCGTTCGTCTGGTCGCCGTGCTCGTGGGGTTCGACTTCGGCGCCGGGGCCGAGCGCGAACGCCTTCACGAGCTCGTCCGGCGAGTAGTACAGCTCCTCCGTGACGACCTCGCCGGTCTCGGGGTCGAGGTCGGGGTAGCGGTCGAGGGACACGCCAGAAGCGAGTCGGCGGAAGCCTTAGCTGTCGGGTTCGACGAGCTCCTCGGCGACCGTCTCGGGGCCGAGCAGCGCCGGGTCGACGGCGATGTCGAGCACGCCCTTCACGAACTCCGGCATCGAGTCCGGCGTGTACGCGACGATTTTCAGGCCCTCGTTCTGCTCGCGGGCGACCGGGATGGCGGTGGCTTCCGCCGCGTCCGTGATGACGAGCAGGTCGGCGTCCGCGACGCCGGCGTCCTCGAGGCGCTGCCCGGAGGCGACGCCCTCGACGCTGGTGACTTCCACGCCCTCCGCTTCGAGGGCGTCGACGATGCCGCGGTCGGGTCCGACGACGATGGCCTTCATTCGTACTCGATGGTCGCGGGTGGTTTGTGGGTGACGTCGTAGACGACGCGGGAGACGTCGTCGATGGTGCCGGCGATGCGGGACTGCAGGCGCTGGAGGGTCTCCCACTCCAGCTCCTGCGCGCGGGCGGTCATGCCGTCCCGCGATTCGACGGAGCGGACGGCGACGACGTAGCCGTGGACGCGGTTGTCGCCCTTCACGCCCGTCGCCTTCCCGAGGACGGCGGCGAACGCCTGCCACGGGTCGTACTCCTCGAGTTCCTCCTCGACGACCGCGGTCGCCTCCCGGCAGACCTCGACCTTCTCCGGGGTGACCTCGCCGAGCACGCGGACGGCGAGACCGGGGCCGGGGAACGGCATGCGCTCGCTGATGATCTCCTCGAGGCCGAGGTGGCGGGCGACCTCCCGGACCTCGTCCTTGTAGAGGTCGCGCATCGGCTCGACGATGCCCTCGAAGCCGACCCGCTCGGGCAGCCCGCCGACGTTGTGGTGGCTCTTGATGGTGCCCTCGCTCTCGATGCGGTCCGGGTAGATGGTGCCCTGCACGAGGTAGTCGGCGTCGACCTCCTCGGCGACCGTCTCGAACTCCCGGATGAACTGCTCGCCGATGACGTGGCGCTTCTCCTCGGGGTCCGTAACGCCCGCGAGCTCGTCGAAGAAGCGGTCCTGCGCTTCGACGACGCGGAGGCTGTCCATGTAGTCGAAGACTCCCGAATCTCCTCGGTCTCGCCCTTCCGCATCAGGCCGGTGTCGACGTAGACGGGGACGAGCTGGTCGCCGACCGCCTCGTAGGCGAGCGCCGCCGCGGTGGAGGAGTCGACGCCGCCGGAGAGCGCGATGATGGCGGTGCTGTCGCCGAGCCCCTCGCTGATTTCCGCCTTGGCGTCCGCGACGAACTCCTCGACGTCGACCATCAGTTCACCACCTCCGCCTTCGTGTCGGTCTCCTCGAGGACGGCGTCCAGCAGCCCGACGAACGGCGGGCTCGCGCGCGTCGGCCGCGACCGGAACTCGGGGTGGAACTGCGTCCCGAAGAAGAACGGGTGGTCGTCGTACTCCAGGATCTCCATGCGGTTGCCCGCCTCCCCGGAGAACGTCAGGCCGTTCTCCGTGAGGTCGTCGATGTACTCGGGGTTGACCTCGTAGCGGTGGCGGTGCCGCTCCGTACAGGACGTGTCGCCGTACAGCTCGTGGGCGAGCGTCCCGGGCTGGATCTCGGTGTCGTGGGCGCCCAGCCGCATCGTCCCGCCGAGGTCCTCGAGGTCGTACTGCTCGGGCAGCAGGTCGATGACCGGGTACGGCGTCTCGTCGTCGATCTCCGAGGAGTGGGCGTCGTCCATCCCGAGGACGTTGCGCGCGTACTCCACGACCGCGAGCTGGAAGCCCAGACAGAGCCCGAGGAAGGGGACGTCGTGCTCGCGGGCGTACTGGATCGCGCGGATCTTCCCCTCCGTCCCGCGCGAGCCGAACCCGCCGGGGACGACGACGCCGTCCGCCTCGCGGAGGCGCTGCTCGTGGTCGTCGTTCATCTTCTCGGAGTCCACCCAGAGGACGTTCACGTCCACGCCGCGCTCGAGGCCGGCGTGCTTGAGCGCCTCGTGGATGCTCATGTAGGCGTCCTCGAGGGCGTACTTCCCGACGAGCGCGACGTCGACCTCGCCGCTGCGGTCGCGGGTGACGAGGTCCCGCCACTCCGTCGAGCGCTCGCTCTCGGGGAGCGCGTCGTCGGCGATGTCGAACTCCTCCATCACGTACTCGTCGAGGCCCTCCTCCTCGACCACGAGCGGGACGTGGTAGACGTCCTCGACGTCCGGGTTCGAGAACACGGCGTCCGTGGGGACGTCGCAGAACAGCGCGATCTTCTCCTTGACGCTCGGGTCGAGTTTGTCCTCGCAGCGCCCCACGAGGATGTCCGGCTGGAGACCGATCGACCGGAGCTCCTTCACGGAGTGCTGGGTTGGCTTGGTCTTCTGCTCGCCCGTCTGGGAGTACGGCACGAGCGTGACGTGCGCGAACAGGATGTCCTCGTCGTCCTCCTCGTGGCTGAACTGCCGGAGCGCCTCGAGGAACGGCATCCCCTCGATGTCCCCGACGGTGCCGCCGACCTCGACGATGCAGACGTCGCTGCCCTCGGCGGCCTCGCGGACGCGCCGCTTGATGTCGTCGGTGACGTGCGGGATGATCTGGACGGTCTTCCCGAGGTAGTCGCCTGCGCGCTCGCGCTCGATGACGTGCTGGTAGACCTTCCCCGTGGTGACGTTGTGGTCGGAGGTCATGTCGACGTCGAGGAACCGCTCGTAGTTCCCGAGGTCGAGGTCGACCTCCCCGCCGTCTTTCAGCACGTACACTTCGCCGTGCTGGTAGGGGTTCATCGTCCCCGCGTCCACGTTGAGGTAGGGGTCGATTTTGACGGCCGTGACGTCGAAGCCCGCGTTCGAGAGGAGGCGTCCCAGACTGGCGGCGGTGATGCCCTTCCCCAGTCCCGACATCACCCCGCCTGTGACGAACACGAACTTGCTGCCCAGCGATGGGTCGTATCCGGTCTCCGTCGGCATACTGACTGTGCGGCGGGCGTGGCAAAAACGGTTTCGGGACGGGCGTCGTTCGCCAGCCGCTGCCACGACGCTACTTCGAGGCGACGCCCGGGACGCCGGGCTCGCCGTCCCCGAACACGAAGTGGCCGGGGGACTCCGTGCGCCGCGAGACGGCGGCGACGCGGACGACGTACGCCGACAGCAGCGCGAACGGCACGAGCGCGACCACGTGGACGGCGACCACGAGCGCGTGCGTGCTCGGGAGCCGGGAGAAGTGCAGCAGGAAAAACGACACCACGCCGATGGAGGGGACGGCGACGTAGACGAGGTTCGTCGAGAGGCTCGCGAACTCCCGCCGGAGGTACAGCGACTTGAAGTACGCGCGGGCGACCGCGAAGTACTCCAGCAGGTCGAGCATCTCCTCGAGGGTGGTCGCCGCGCTCTCCGGGAGGTCGTCGCCGTGCTCGGCGCGCAGCCGCTGGAGGTCCTCGACCTGCCGGGCGTAGTCGAAGCGCATCGTCGCCAGCACCACCGCCAGCGGCCGGTCGACGTCCCGGAGCCGGGCGTTCATCTCGCCGGACGCCGCGCCGAGCCGGTCGAGGTAGGCGTCGAGGTCCGCGCGCACGTCGACGTCCGCGGGCGGCACGTCGTCCTCGAGGCGCTGCCCGCGCTCGACGATGTCGCCGGTGAGCACCTGCAGGAACCCCTCGGGGTCCGCGGGCACGTGGTCGGCCTCCACGACGGACTCGAGCTGCCGCCGGAACTCCGCGGTGTCGTGGATGCGGCCGAACTGCTGGCCGAGGGGGTTCTGCTCGCCGGAGACGAACACGGAGTTGACGGAGACGACGATGGAGACGAGCACGAAGTTCCCGGACAGCAGCGTCGTCACCAGCGGCACCGTCGTCTCGGGGCCGCCGCCGCCGAGCGTGAACAGGTGGCCAATCGGACCGAACGCCACCGCGAACGCGACCAGCAGCGCGGCGGCGACGGCGCGGCGGTCCCCGGTCAGCGTCACCCACCGTCTGAACCGCGTCCAGCCACTCGTCATGGCCGGTGCGTGGACGCGGCGCCTGATAGCGGTTGCGGCACTAGCAGGCCTCGGCGAGGAACGGGCCGACCGCCTCCGCGACGCTGTCGGTGCGCCCGACGAAGAAGTGGTCGGCGTCCAGTTCCACGACCGCGCAGTCGAGGTCGCGGGCGGCCGCCACCACGGGCTCCCAGTCCGCGGTCGTGTCCCGGGTCGCGTAGACGACCTGCAGCGGCGCCGCGACGTCCGCGAGCGCGTCGGCGGCGTCGAGGCCGCTTTCGAGTTCCGCCGCGGGCGCGAGCAGCGACACCGCGCAGAGGTCGACGTCGACGCTCGCGGCCGCCAGCGCGGCGATCGACCCGCCGAAACTGAACCCGAACAGCCCCACGCGCTCGTAGCGCTTGCTCGCCCACCGGACCGCGTTCCGGGCGTCCTCGCGCTCCCCCAGTCCCTCGTCCCAGTCGCCGTAGTCGAAGCGCAGCGCCGCCACGCCCGCGTCCACGAGGTGCTCCGCGACCGCGACGAGCCGCTCGTCCCCGCGGTGCCCGCGGTGCTGTGGGTGGGGCGGACAGAGCACGACGCACGCCGACGCGCCGCCATCGGGCGAATCCAGCGTCGCCTCCACGTCCCGGCCGCCCGGCACCAGCACGGTCTCCTGTTGCATGCACGGGCGTTCGCGGGCGACCGAGGTGTAGGCTGCGGTCGGTGTAGAGTGTCTGGTGCGCGGCTCGGGCACGCGGCTCGCGGCTCCCTGCGGTCGCCGCTCGCGGTAACGTGGTCTCCCTCCGGTCGACCACGCCGGTGAAGATTATACGTCCAGAGCCCCAAGCCGTGTGTATGGGTATCGTGTCACGACTCTCGTACGCGGTCCGGTCGAAGCTGCACGGGCTCGTCAGGTCCGCGGAGGACCCGACCGAGACGCTGGACTACTCCTACCAGCGGCTGCGCGACGAACTCCGGGACGTCGAGAAGGGGCTGGCCGACCTCACGGCGCAGAAGAAGCGCCTCGAGGTCCAGCGCGAGCGGCTCGCGCAGAACGTCGAGAAGCACGACGACCAGGCGTGGGAGGCCGTCCAGCAGGGCCGGGACGACCTCGCGCGGCGCGCCCTCGAGAAGAAGCAGGCGAAACGCGACCAGGTCGCCGAGCTCGACGACCAGATTGCGGACCTCGAGCGCACCCAGCGGGACCTCGAGGAGAAGAAAGACGACCTCGAGCGGCAGGTCGAGGAGTTCCGCACGAAGAAGGAGACGATGAAGGCCCGCCACGAGGCCGCGGAGGCCCAGACGCGGGTCTCCGAGGCCGTCTCCGGCGTCGGGGACGACGACGTCTCGCGGGCCATCGAGCGCGCGAAAGACCAGACCGAGGAGCTGGAGGCGCGCGCGGCGGCGCTGGACGAGCTCGACGACCGCGGCGTCCTCGACGGCCCGCTCTCCGACGAGGACAGCATCGACCGCGAACTCGCGGCAGAGCGCGGCGACGGCGTCGAATCCGAGCTGGACGAGCTGCGCGCGGAGGTCCGCGGCGAGGAGCCCGACGGGGCCGTCGACGTGGACGTCGAAGGAACGAGCGAACAAGCAGTCGACGACGACCTCGGCGACGTCGAACGCGAAGCCCTCGAGGACGTCGACGACGAGGCCGTCGAAGCGGAGCTGGAGGCCATCCGCGAGAAAGAGGAGCAGGCGTAGCCCCGGCGACGACCCGGCCGGAGCGACTACTGTTTTCCGTGCGTACGTCGAAGGCCGGGTATGACCGACGGCAGCGAGGACAAACCGAGCGACCGGATGCGGGAGCGCGTCCCCCGCAACAGCCGGTGGTTCTGGGTCGTACTGGACGCCGACCGGCGCGCCGTCGCCGGCGGCCTCCTGGTCGTGTTGTTCTGCTCGATGGTCGTCGCCGGGACGCTGCTGCCGACGCCGGCGTACGCGCTGTTGACCGACGGCGACCCCCACGAGACGCTGTTCAACGCGCTCGTCGGCTCCACCATCACCGGCGTCACGCTCGTGTTGACGCTGAGCCAGCTCGTGCTCTCACAGGAGCTCGGCGCTGTCGGCGACCAGCGCGACCGGATGGAGGGCGCCATGGAGTTCCGCGAGGACGCCGCGAACGCCGCCGGGATGGACGTCGCGCCCACCGAACCGTCGGCGTTCCTTCGCGGGCTGGTCGCGGCCACCCGCGAGCAGGCGGACGCGCTCGCCGACGCCGCCCCGGACGGGGAGACCGGCGACGCCGTCCAGCGGTACGTGGACAACCTCACGGGGAACGCGAGGGCGGTGACCGACCAGCTCGAGGGCGCGCAGTTCGGCGACTTCGACGTGGTGTGGGCGGCGCTGAACTACAACTACTCGTGGAAGATCTACGCCGGCGAGCGGCTGCGCTCCGAGCACGGCGACGCCCTCGGCGAGGACGCCGACGACGCCCTCTCGGACCTCCTCGACACGCTGGCGCTGTTCGGGCCGGCCCGCGAGCACTTCAAGACGCTGTACTTCCAGTGGGAGCTCTCGGACCTCTCGCGGACGCTGCTGTACGCCGCGGTGCCCGCGCTCGCGGTGTCTATCGTCGCCGTCCTCCTCCTGGACCCGTCGGCGCACCCGGGGAGCACGCTCGGCGTGAGCCACGCGCTTGTGCTCGTGAGCGCGAGCGCGACCGTCGCGGTGCTGCCGTTCACCATCCTGCTGGCGTACATCCTCCGCATCGTCACCGTCACGAAGCGCACGCTCTCCATCGGGCCGTTCATCCTCCGGGAGACCGAGCGCAGCGGCGACGTCGACAACTGAACGCGCCGGCGCACCCGACACTTACGTGGCCATCCACCGTATTCCGACGCATGTACGACGCGGTCCTCGTGCCGACGGACGGCAGCGACGCCGCCTCCGCCGGCGTCACGCACGGCCTCGACCTCGCCGCTGAGTTCGACGCGGTCGTCCACGCGCTCTACGTCGTTCCCGAGTCAGAGCGCGCGAGCATCGTCGGCAGTTCGGGCAACGGCGGCGAGTCGAGCGTCGTCGCAGCCGCCGAGCGCGCCGTCGAGACCGTCGCCGCGGCCGCCGACGACCGCGGCCTCGACGCCGAGACCGAGATTCGGACCGGGACGCCGCACCGCGAGATACTCGACTACGCGGCGGCGGCCGACGTCGACCTCGTCGTAATGGCGACCCACGGCCGCTCGGGCGTCAGCAGACTGCTCTCCGGGAGTGTCACCGAGCGCGTCGTCCGGAAGGCCGACCGGCCCGTGCTCGTCGCGCGCCGGACGTCGAAGGACGAATCGTAAGCTACGTGCCGGTCCCGGGCGTCCGACACGGCTGATGGACCAGCGCCGGTTCTCGAAGCTACTCGCGTGCGCCGCCGTGCTCGGCGTCGCGGTCGGCCTCGTCGCCACGGGGTTCCGGATTGCGTGGCTGGCCGCCAAGCACGCGCTCTGGCACACCTTTGAGGCGACCTATTGGCGCGTCCCGGTCAGCGTCGCGGCCGGCGTCCTCATCGGGGCCATTCTCTACAAGACGTACTATCCGGGCGCGCTCGCCGCGCTCGTCCGCCGGTTCCACGACGAGGGCAGCGTCCCGCTCACGGAGAACGTGCCGACGGTGCCGGTCGGCTTCCTCGGGCTGATCGCGGGACAGAACGCCGGCCCGGAGGGAGTGATGAGCGTCGTCGGCGGGAGCTTCGGTACGCAGGCCGCTGAGACGTTCGGCGTCCCGAACGCCGAGAAGTTGCTCACGCTCGCCGGCATGGGCGCGGGGTTCGGCGCTATCCTCGGCGCGCCGATCGGCGGCGCGCTGCTGTGGCTGGAACTCCCTCACGAGCGCGGCCTCGAGTACTACGAGGCCATCATCCCGACGTTCGTCGCGAGCTTCGCGGGCTACCTCACGGAGGCCGCTGTCGGCGGCTTCCACCTGTTCCCGACGTGGCACGTCTCCGCCGTCGCGCCCGTCACCGGCGGCCAGCTGGTCGCCGCGGCCGCCGTCGCCGTCGTCGCCGTTCCGTTCGGGGCGCTCTACGCGACCATCTTCGACGCCGTGGGGCGGTTGTTCAACCGGTGGTCCCCAGCTATCTACGTGCGGACGACCGTCGCCGGCCTCGGCATCGGCCTGCTCGGGTACGCGCTCCCGTTGACGTACTTCTACGGCGGCAGCAAGATGAACCAGCTCGTCGGTGCCGACCTCGGACTCGGGGTGCTGGTCGCGACACTGCTCGGGACGATGGTCGCGGCCGCGTTCACCATCAACGGCAACTGGATCGGCGGCCTCATCGTCCCGCACATGTTCATGGGCGCGGTGCTCGGGCTCGCGGCGTCGTTGGTCGTCCCCGCGCTCCCGCCGATACTCTCGATGCTCGCGGGCATGGCAGCGTTCAACGCCGTCGTCACGGGGACGCCGCTGTCGTCGGCGCTCATCGCCATCGCGCTGACCGACGGCGCGAGCATCACGCCCGTCTTCCTGGCGGCGCTGGTCGGGTTCGTCGGCAGTCCGCTCGTCGGCTTCCTCCAGACCGCGGCGCCGCGCCGCGAACCGCCGAACTTCCACGTCGGCGACTAGAAGAGACGGAGTGGGTTACTCGCCGACGAAGTCCGGCTCGGTGCGCTTCTCGTCGACCTCGCCCTCGAGGTGGTCACGGAACGTCTCGACGGCGACGTCGTTGCGCTCGCGCTCCCGCCGGTCGCGGACCGAGACCGTCCCGGCGTCCTCCTCGTCGTCGCCGAGGACGAGCATGTACGGGACGTTGTCGTCGTGGGCCTGCTGGATCTTCCGGCCGACCGTCCAGTCGCGGTCCTCGACCTCCACGCGGTAGTCGTCGAGCTCGTTCTTCACGCGGTGGGCGTACCCGAGGTTGTCGTCGGTCACGGGGAGGATGCGGACCTGCTCGGGCGCGAGCCACGTCGGGAACTTCCCGTCGTAGTGCTCGATGAGCACCATGAAGAACCGCTCGTAGCTCCCGTAGAGCGCGCGGTGGATCATCACCGGCTGGTGGGCGTCGTTGTCCGAGCCCGTGTACTCCAGGTCGAAGCGGTCGGGCATGTTGAAGTCGAGCTGGACGGTGGGGCCGTCCCACGTGCGCCCGAGCGCGTCCTCGAACGCGAAGTCGACCTTCGGGCCGTAGAACGCGCCGTCGCCGGGCTCGAGGTCGTAGTCGACGTTCTGCTCGTCTAAGACCTCCCGGAGCTGGCGCTCGGACTGCTCCCAGATCTCGTCGCTGCCGACGGACTTCTCCGGGCGCGTCGCGAGCGCGACCTCGTAGTCGAGGTCGAAGGTGTCCAGCACCTCGAAGATGAGGTCCATGATGCGCCGGACCTCCTCCTCGATCTGGTCGGCGCGCGCGAACACGTGGCCGTCGTCGATGGTGAACGCCCACACGCGGCTGAGTCCGGAGAGCTCGCCGCGCTGCTCGCGGCGGTACACCTTCCCGTCCTCGAAGTACCGCACGGGGAGGTCGCGGTAGCTCCACGAGGACTGGTCGAAGATGGTGGCGTGGCCCGGGCAGTTCATCGGCTTCAGGCCGTACTCCTCGTCGTCGACGTCCATGAGGAACATGTCGTCGACGTAGTTGTCGTAGTGCCCGGACTGCTTCCACAGCTCCGTGCGGAAGAGGTGCGGCGTCTCCACTTCCTCGTAGCCCATCTCGCGGTTCAGCCCGTGGACGTAGTCCGAGAGCTCGCGCAGGACGGTCTTCCCGTTGGGGTGGTAGAGGGGGAGGCCGGGGCCGGTGACGTCCGGGATGGAGAAGAGGTCCATCTCGGCGCCGAGCTTCCGGTGGTCCCGCTCCTTCGCCTCCTCGCGCCGCTGGAGGTACTCCTCGAGGCCCTCCTCGGTCGGGAACGCCGTCCCGTAGACGCGGGTGAGGGTCTCGCGGTCCTCGTCGCCGCGCCAGTACGCCGCGGAGGTCTCCAGGACCTCGAACCCGCCGATTTCGCCGGTGGAGTCGACGTGCGGGCCCTGACAGAGGTCCTCGAAGCCGTCCTGCCGGTAGAAGCTGACGGGGTCCTCGCCGGCGGCCTCGGTCTCGAGAATCTCCCGCTTGAACGGGTTGTCCTCGTACTGCTCGAAGGCCGCCTCGCGGTCGTACTCGACGCGCTCGACGTCGTAGTCCGCCTCGATGATGTCCTCGGCCTCCTCCTGAATCTCCTCGAGGTCGTCGGCGTCGAGTTCGACGTCCGCGACGTCGTAGTAGAACCCCTCCTCGGTGTACGGGCCGATGGTGAGTTTCGCGTCGGGGTGGTGGCGGAGGATGGCCTGCGCGAGCACGTGCGCGGCGGTGTGCCGGAGGACGTCGAGGTAGTCGTCGGAGTCCTCGGTGACGATCTCGATCTCGCGGTCCTCCGTGATGGGTTCCTCCTTCGCGACGAGTTCGCCGTCGAGTTTCCCGGCGACTGTGTCACGGCCGAGGCCGGGCCCGATTTCGTACGCTACGTCCTCGACCGTCGCCCCGGACTCGACGGAGAGCGTCGCGCCGTCCGGGAGCGTCACAGTAACGGTGCTCATGCTGTCCGTTAGTTCGCCCGGAGGCACCCATAAGCCTGTTGAGACGGTGCGAGTGCGTGCCGCAGGCCCCTGAAGCGTTCAGACCTCGCGCGCGCCCGTGCCGGGCCGGTCGACGGCCTGCAGGTCGACGTGGCCGGCGGGCAGCGGCACGCCCTCGAAGTCGTCGTCGGCGAGCAGCAGCGAGCCGTCGAGGTCCGCGTAGTCCAGCAGGGGCGCGAGGTGGCAGGCGGCGGCGATGCTGGCGTTGGACTCGATCATACAGCCGCACATCACTTCGAGGCCGTGCGCGCGAGCTGTGTGAATCAGGCGCTTGGCCTCCCGGAGCCCGCCGGTCTTCATCAGTTTCAGGTTCGCGACGTCGCAGCGGTCCGCGACGTCCGGCACGTCGCTGGCGACCAGACAGGACTCGTCGGCGGCGATGGGGAGCGGCGAGCGCTCGTAGACGTACTTCAGGCCCTCGCGGTTCGCCGCGGGGACGGGCTGTTCGACGAACTCGACGCCGTAGTCGGCGAGCCACTCGATGTTGCGGAGCGCCTCCTTCGGCGTCCACGCCTCGTTGGCGTCCACGCGGATGGTGGCGTCGGGCGCGGTCTCCCGCACCGCCGACAGCAGTTGTTCGTCGCGGCCGGTGCCGAGTTTCACCTTCAGCGTGCCGTAGCCCGCGTCGACCGCGTCGGCGGTCTTCCGGCGCATCGTCTCCTCGTCGTCGATGCCGATGGTGTATGAGGTCGCCAGCGTGCTCGTCGCGTCCAGCCCCCAGTACTGGTACAGCGGGAGGTCGACGCGCTTCGCGGCGAGGTCGTGGCAGGCGACGCTGACCGCGGCCCGCGCCGCGGGGTTGTCCTCGACGACCTCGCGCATGCCTTCCTCGATGCGCGCGAGGGCGTGGGGGTCGTCGACGCGCTCGACGACCGCGAGCAGCTCGGGGAGGACGGCCTCGACGGTGCCGGCGGTCTCGCCGTAGTGCGCGGAGGGCGCGGCGCCGCCGACGCCCGCGTTCCCCTCGTCGTCTTCGACGCGCACGACGACGTTCGCGGCGGTGTCCTGCGTGCCGCGCGCGATGGTGAAGGGGTCTTCGAGCGGGAACTCGCGGCGCTCGAAGGTCGCCTTCACCGAATCACCTCGATGACGGAGTCCGGCCCGAACCGCACCGGGTCGTCGGCGGGCACGCCGATGGCGTCCGCGAAGTCGGCGACCGCCTCCCGGGCGTCCTCGTCGGTGTCGACGCTGCGCGTGTTCAGCATGCCGCCGACGACGTCCGCCTCGGCGACGGGTTCGGCGAACTCCTCGTAGCGCTGGACGAACGACTCCACGGGCGGGAGCGGCTGGTCGTAGCCGTGGACGGAGTCCCGGCCGACCTCGTGGCAGAGCACGAGGTGGTCGGGCTGGGCGCCGTGGACGATGCTCGCCGTGACCCCCGAGTACGCGGGGTGGACGATGCTCGCCTGCCCCTCCACGAACACGTAGTCGTGGTCCGCGCCCGCCTCCAGCACCATGCGCTCGACGGCGCCCGCGGCGAAGTCCGAGACCACGCGGTCGACCGGGATGCCGTCGCCCTCGATGAGGATGCCGGTCTGGCCGGTCGCGACGAACGCCGCGTCCATCCCCGCCTCGCGGGCGGCCTCGTACAGTTCGCGGGTGGCGGTCATCTTCCCGACCGAGCAGTCCGTCCCGACGGTCGCGACGACGGTGGCGTCGACGCTGTCCGCGACGCCGTCCGCGACGCCGAGGTCGGCGGGCGGCTGCCGCACGTCCCAGAGTTCCGCGCCGTGCTCGGCCGCGAGGTCGGCGAACTCCTCGTCCTCGCTGAGGAAGTAGTGGAGGCCGGAGTAGACGTCGCAGCCGCGCTCGAGCGCGTTCCGGACGTCCGGCCGCCACGACTCCTCGAACGCGCCGCCGATGGGCGAGATGCCGATGACGAGCGCGTCCACGCCGTCGGGGACGTCGCTCATCGACGCCACCACGGGCGCGTCCTGGACGTCCGAGATGTGGTCGTTGACGCGGGTGCCGTCGTTGTCCCGGTCGAGGACGGCGACGACGTCGTAGTCGGCGTAGCGGAGCACCCCGACGGCGGTCTTCGCGCGGTCGGGGAACTGCTCGTGTGCGAGGAGTGCGACGTCCATACGACGACGGAGGCCCGCCGCCGCCTTAAGCCTGAAGTCGCGGGCAACCCGGACGCCGACCGGTCACAGCAGCGACAGCGGCACCGTCCAGAAGGCGTCGTGGGCGTCCTCGAGCGCGTCCTCGGGCTTCCCGGTGGCGTCGACGGCGGCGGTCGCGTCGGCGTCGAACTCGTCGAGGAGCGTGCCCTCGCCGACGACGAACACGCGCTCGGCGTCGACGCCGTCGAGCGCGCGCTGGCACTTCTCGAGGTGCTCGCGAATCTGGCTCTCGCGGCGGCGCTCGAAGCGGTCCTGCGAGAACCCGCCCTTCGAGTGCTTGCCCTTCACGTCGCTCTCGAACCCCTCGAAGCGGACGCGCTCGGGCTGTCCGCCGTCTGCTGCTTCGAAGACCCCCAGCGCGAACAGGTCCGCGCGCACGACCGCGAGCGCGTACCGGCCGGTGGGCGCGAGCACTCGCGGTCGACCTGCACGCTCGAGTCCCACGTGGCGAACGCCCCAGGCGGGTTCGGCGGGCGGAGCGCCGCGGAGACGAGCCCCTCGCGGTCGCGGACGGCGAGACAGGGGGCGGCGCGCTCAACGAGCGGCGCGCGGTCGCCGAACGCCTCCCGGACTGCCTCGGGCGGGTCGTCGGGGACGTACGCGGTGAGAACGCCCTCCGCGGTGGTCTCGAGGCTGTCGAGGAGCGCGACGACGCGCTCGCGGCGCTCCCCCCGCAGGTCCCGGCGGCCCCGGAACTCGGGCCCGCCGCCCTCGCCGCCCTGCCGGCGCACCCGGTCCTCCAGTTCCGTGACCCGGTCCTCGAGTTCGTTGACGCGCTGCTCGGCTTCCTGTTTGTCCCGGACGGCCTCGCTGCGGCGCTCGCTCTCGGCGTCGAGTTGGTTCTGCAGGGACTGCTTCTCGGCCTCCAGTTCCTCGATGCGCTCCTTGAGGGAGGCGCGCCCGAGGAGTCTGTCCAGCATGGACGGACGGCGGCGTCCCGGGCGCTTAGGCGTTTCCCACCGGGCGCTACACCGCGCCCATGTCGTAGAGGCGGGCGGCGTGCTCGCGTTTCGCCAGCAGCACCTCCTCGAGCGACGGCGGGTTGTCGACGTCGGCGTTCTCGATGACCGACGCGGGGACGGCGAGCGTGCGCTCGGGGACGTCGTCGTCGCCGTGGACCGAGAGGTGGGCGGGGCCGACTTTCATCACGAGCGGGAGGTCCGTCCGCGAGATGCCCTCGCCGTCCGCGTACAGCTGCTCGTTGACCCGTTCGTGGTGACGGCTGTTGATGGCGGCGCGGTCGCCGTCCGTCGGTTCGACGTACAGCCGTCCGAGGTAGTAGCCGCTGGAGAACGCCTCGAACATGTATGTCAACGTCTACCACGGAACCACATAAGCGCTCCGGCGAACCCCTAAGTCGTCGCGCAATTCCACCGAGAGCAGACACCCTTTTCCCCGTCGGCCGCTAACTCAGGGTGAAGATGGACTCGGGGGCACTGCTCGACATACTCGGCAACGAGAACCGGCGACGCATCCTCCGACTGCTCGCGCGGAAGCCCTGTTACGTCACCGAAATCTCGGAGTACCTCGGGGTCAGCCCGAAGGCCGTCATCGACCACCTCCGGCGGCTCGAGGACGCCGGCCTCGTCGAGTCCGAGGTCGACGACCAGCGCCGGAAGTACTTCCACATCGCCGAGAACCTCCGACTGGAGGTGCGGCTGTCGCCGTTCGACTTCGGCGCGAAGTCCGCGTACCCCGCGAGCGCCGACCTCGATTTGACGCGGTGCCAGCACGTCTCCATCCGCATCCGACAGGACCGCAACGACGACGTCGCGGACCTCGCGGGGAAGCTCGAGGAGCTGAAGGACCTCGAGCGCGAGCTCTCGCTGGCCCAGCGCTGGGTGCAGGGCCGGCTCGCGGACGTCCAGGACGAGCTCGCGGAGGCCGTCGGCGACGGCAACGAGCGCCTCTACGCCGACGTGCTCGCGGCGCTGGCGTCCGGGGAGCGCTCCGCGAGCGCGGTCGCCGACCGCCTCGACGCCCCC
>NZ_WPCF01000151.1 GCF_009741975.1 Halobacterium sp. CBA1126
CGGAGCCAGTCGGCGGCCTCGCCCGAGGCGTACACGAGCACGTCGAGGACGTCCGCGGGCTCGTCGACGTCGACCGCGAGCCGGAACGAGTCGACGGGTTCGACGGACGCGCCCGCTGCCTCGGCGGCGGCGACGTGGTCGAGGAAGGAGGTGCCGTGGTAGTCCACGCTGAACTCCGGGTGGCGGACGACGAGCGCGTTCGTGCCGCCGCCGCGACCCGGCGCGATGACCACGTCGCGTCGGCGTCGAACAGCCGTTCGAGCGCGTCAGGCGTGGCCAGCGCGAGGTCCGCCATCACGACGGCCGCTGGGCGGCCCTCGGCGAGCGCGTCGTTCACCGCGACCGACAGCGACCGGTCGTCGACGATTACTGGCGCGTCGACGCTGTCGAGTGGCTCCGTCGCCAGCACGGTCGGCGTCCCGCCGGCCTCGCGGACGGCGGCGAGGACGTCCGCGAGCATCGCCGCCGCGAACTCGCGGCGCTCGGCGGGCGAGAGCAGCGAGGAGAGGCGCGTGTTCGGGTTCGTCGGGTCGAACGGGACGAGGGTCCGCATTCCCTCAGCCGAGCTTGTCGTAGGTGTCCCGCTGCTGGAGGTACCAGTAGACGCCGCCCGCGATCAACAGCAGGACGACCAGCGCCGCGCCGACCATGATGATGAGGTCGGTGCGCTCCGCGGACGAGGCCGCGCTGTTCGCCGCGGACTCGGCCTCCTCGGCGTTGCTGACCGCCTGCTCGAAGTTCCCGCTGTTGTAGAACTCGATGGCGTCCTCGAGGTCGCCCTCGGCGCCGCTGACGCTCGCGCCCTGGTTCTGGGCGTTCTCGATGGCGTCCTGGGCGTCACCGATGGCGGTGCGGGCCTCGTCGCTGGCCTGCGTGTACGGCCGCGTCTCGTAGGTCGTCAGCGTCGTCGACGTGCCGCCCTCTTGGACCTGCGCGAACGACGCGAGCGTCATCGACTGCGCCGGGTCGTAGGAGTACGACTCCACGGCCGGCACGGTGCCCTCGAGTCGCACCGTGACGCTGTTGACGTCCTCGCTCGCTTCGATGGACTGCTCGAAGCTCTGGCCGTTGTACGTCAGCCGGTCGATCTGCGCGCCGGTCTGGTCGTACAGCGTGACCGTCCACGAGACGCCCGTGAGTTCGGTCTGGCCCTGGAGCGTCCACTGGTCGTAGTCCGTGTAGAGGTCCGTGACCTCGTAGGTGAGGTTCTGGCTGGCGTCGACCTCGACGCTGTCCGGGGTGTCGCCGCTGACCGAGACGGCCGCGGCTGGGACGGCCGCGGTGGCGAGCACGACGACGAGAGCGACCGCTAGCTTAGAACAGCGGTTCAAGTTCATCGTCGTCGTCTTCGACCAATTCCTCCAAGTTCTCTTCGCTTTCTTCCCGGATGTCGTCGATGTTGTCCTGCGCCTCGATGGCGACCTCCTGCAGCTCCTTGATGCGCGGGACGTTGTTCACGCCCGACAGCAGGACGACGGAGGCCACCTGCTGGGAGTCCGGCACGGGGTAGTCGCCGCCGCGGACCTCCATCGAGCCGGTCTGCTCTTCGAGCCACTTGCGGCCGCGCTCGATGCCCTTCCGGTTGAGGTACTTCGGCGGGCCCGCGGTGACCAGCAGCGCTCGCTCGCTCCCCTCGATCTCGCAGGGGAGCGTGAGCCGGCCGAGCGCCGCCTTCCGGACGAGGCTCGTGATGCGGTTCGTCGTCGAGGCGGAGTCCTCGAGGGTGTCGTCGTCGCCGCCCGTGAACCGCGACAGCAGGCCGCTGCCGGAGGTGTCGTTGTCGACGGTCTCGGAGGCGTACCCGACCGTGGAGACGCCGCCGCCGGCGAGCGTGTTGATGATCTCGCTGGAGTCGACGACGCTCTCGGCGACGTCGCCGCCCTGTTCGACCTCGCCGGCGCCGAACAGGATGCCGAAGCGGGTGACGATCTCCTCGTTGATCTCGTCGTAGCCGCCCTGCACGGACTCGCCGGACTTCCGCCACGCGTCGTTGTCGAAGACGAGGAGGTTGTCGACCTCGCGGACGAACGTCTGGAACGACCGCGCGGCGTTCAGCGTGTAGATGCCGCCCTCGTCGCTGCCGGGCAGCACGCCGAGGCCGTAGACGGGTTCGGTGTAGATGCGCTTGAGGTGTTTGGCGATGACCGGGGAGCCGCCCGAGCCCGTGCCGCCGCCCAGCCCGGAGATGACGAGGAACGCGTCGACCTCGTGGACCGGGATGGAGTCGATTGCACCCTGCACCTCGTCGATGTCCTCCTCGGCGATCTCCGCGCCGAGTTCGTTGTCGGCGCCGACGCCGTGGCCCTTCACTCGGGACTGCCCGATGAGGACGCGATTCTCCTTCGGCACGTGCTCCAAGCCCATGAGGTCGGCTTTGGCGGTGTTGACGGCGACCGCGGCACGCACGATGTTGGAGTCGTGCCGCTTGTCGTACTCGAGGAACTTGTCGAGTATCTTACCGCCCGCCTGGCCGAACCCGATCATTGCCAGTTTCATACGGAACCCTTTGCACAGTTAGAGTAGAAACGAGGGTATAAGGCTTTTGCAGACACGTGTCCGACGGTTCAGCGGCGGAACCGGTTTTCGACAGACGGGGCGCAGTCGGTGACTCTCCGCCGGGGACGCTGTCGACCCGACTCCTCGGTAAGTTTAAGTTTGACGGCTGGTGTCTACGCGCTGACGATTTACTCGGTGCCGAGGTACGCCGACAGCGTCGTCAGTTCCGACTCGTCGACGCCGAACGCGCCGACGTCGTTGGCCGCGACCGTGTTGTCGAACTTCAGCGACCGGTACTGGTCGGTGCCGAACGGCACGAACGGCAGCGGGTCCGCCAGCCGCATCCCGACGCCCGCGAGCGGCATCGGCACCGGGAGCACCCGCACGGACTTCCCCTCCGAGCGGTAGACCAGCCGGGTCACGTCCCCGAGGGTCAACACCTCGGGACCGCCGAGCTCGTACGTCTCCCCCCAGTGGCTGTCGTCCTCGACGGCCGCCGCGAGCATCCCCACGAGGTCGCCGACCCAGATGGGCTGGAACCGCGTCTTCCCGCCGCCCGGCAGCCCCGTGACGTACGGCGTCGTCAGCTGCTTCGTGAACGAGACGAACTCCCCGCCGTCACCGAACACGACCGACGGCCGCACGATGGTGTACGCCAGCTCGGAGCTCCGCACGACGTCCTCCGCGCGCCCCTTCGAGCGGATGTACGCCGTCGACCCGTCGGGGTCCGCGCCGAGCGCCGACAGCTGGAGCAGGTACTCCACGCCCGCGTCCTCGGCGGCCTCGACGACGTTCTCGGTGCCGCCGAGGTGGACCTCGAAGTGGCGGTCGTCGCCCCCGCTGGGCTTGAACAGCGGCGACAGCGCGACGAGGTTCACGACCGCGTCGTGGCCCTCGACGGCCGACCGGACGGAGTCGTAGGCGGTCACGTCCCCGACCACGGTCTCCACGGCGTCGGGCAGGTCCGCGTCCTCGGGGTGGCGCGACAGGGCGGTCACGTCGTGGCCCCGGTCGGCGAGTTCGCGGCACAGATGCGTCCCGATGAATCCCGTTCCGCCAGTGACCAGCACGTCCATGTCCCCGAGGACGGCGGGCAACTCCCTAAAACTATGCCCGAGCGCGGCGGAATCTACCGGCGAGCGCCGCCGGCTCCGGGGCCGCTCGGAACCCGAAGCCGTTAGTACGTCCGTCGCCGTCCTTCCGGCATGCTCGTCACGCTGGAGGGCATCGACGGCAGCGGCAAGACCACGGTCTGGGAGGCCCTGCGCGAGGCCCGCGGCGACGGCTACACGTTCACCCGCGAGCCCACGGACTCGTGGTACGGCGACGCCGTCCGGCGGTCCATCGGCGAGGACGACGCGGACCCGCTCGCGGAGCTGTTCCTCTACACCGCCGACCACGCCGACCACCTCTCCCGGGTCGTCCGGCCCGCCCTCGACGCCGGCGACGTCGTGATCTCGGACCGGTACTCGGACTCCCGGTACGCCTACCAGGGCGTCGCCCTCGAGGGCGTCGTCGACCGCCCGATGGAGTACGTCCGCGGCGTCCACCAGCCGTGGACGCGCCCCCCGGACCTCACGCTGTTCTTCGACGTCGACCCCGAGACCGGCGCCGCCCGCGCCGGCGCCACGAACAAGTTCGAACAGGTGGAGTTCCTCTCCCGCGTCCGGGAGAACTACGAGCAGCTCGCGGAGTACGAGCCCGAGCGGTTCGTCCGCATCGACGCCACACAGTCCCCGGAGGCCGTCCTCGCGGACGCCGAGGACGTCCTCGACCGCGTGCTCGCCGCGGAGTAGCGATGCCCGACGACGACCGCGAGGACGACGGCGGCTTCTCCCTGAAGCTGCCGCCGATTCGCCTGCCGGCGCTGTTCCCCGAGAACTTCCGCGTCCGCTGGCCCGCACCCGGCGACGGCCCGCGGCGCCGCCCCTCGAAACACGCCGTGCTCGCGGCCCTCGTGCTCTTCGACGTCGTCGACGCCCTCCTCGCGCTTACGGTCGACAGCGCCGCCCTCACGGCCGTCCGAGTCGTCGGCGGCGCGCTCGTCGCCGCGA
>NZ_WPCF01000001.1 GCF_009741975.1 Halobacterium sp. CBA1126
AGCCGGCGTCCTCCGCGCGCTCCGCGATGGCCGCGGTCACCTCGCGGACCGCCTGCCTCGCGTACCGCTGGACGAGCGCGTCCCCGGACTGCGCGAGCGGCGCGATGGCCGAGAGGCCGGTCGTCGCTCGCGCCGGGTACGCCTTCGTGACGCCCGCGACCGCGACCACGCCGTTCTGCTGGACGAGCGGGTCGTCGGCCCGCGTCAGCGAGACGAGCTCCGAGAACTGCACGGAGAGGGCGTCCGGCTGGCGCTCGGCGAGCTCCGCGAGCACCCACGTCGCGCCCCGCCGCACCCACACGTCGTCGTCCGCGGCCGCCTCGCGCACGTCGTCGAGGACGGTCCGGACCTTCGTCGGCTGGGTCGTGACGGCTTCGACGAGCCGCCACGCCGCCCCCGCGCGCTCGTCGGCGTCGTCGCTGTGAAGCCGGTCGGCGAGCTCGTCGACGCCGTCGGCGTCCACGGACTGGCGGAGCGCGGCGACGCGCTCCTCGTCGACCGAGCCGTCGGTATCCCGTTCCATCGCAGTGATTCGTCCCGTCTTCGCCGGCGGGCGCATTGAACCTTCGGCTTTCCGCGGTGGTCGTCTCGTCTCGCACAGGCCGCCGTGAACACCCGGAACCGGGACGCGCTGATTCGGACGGGCGCGACCGGGACGAACGTCGACGACCCGCGCGTGCCGGTCGTGGCGGACCGAGACGCGTCCATCGCCGAGGTTCGAGCGTTCAGTAATATCTGGAATTTAGTTACAGAAATGTACTTCCTTACCTTCTTTCCATACGCTCATATCGTACTAACGGATTTTAGTGGATGTACGGAAAGAGTGATACGTGGGGCGACGGGAGGTGACGGTAATGAGCGGCAACGACTCGAGGGCGGTCGACGCGCGCGAGGACGCGGACCGGTTCCGGCACCTCTTCGAGAACGTCCAGGACGCGGTCGTGGAGTTCGAACTCCACGGCGAGGAGCCGGTCGTCGCGACGGTCAACGACGCCTTCTGCGAGATGTTCGGCGTGAACCGCGGGGAGGTGGTGGGCGCGTCGCTGAACGACCTCATCGTCCCGAGCGAGCGGATGACCGAGAGCAACCGCTTCGACCAGCGTACGGCCGCGGGGAAGTCGAACTACGCCATCGTCGACCGGCGC
Organism: Halobacterium sp. CBA1126; assembly: GCF_009741975.1. Lineage (GTDB taxonomy): Archaea > Halobacteriota > Halobacteria > Halobacteriales > Halobacteriaceae > Halobacterium. The sequence continues at coordinate 1,146 of NZ_WPCF01000001.1, forward strand.
ACCGAGGACGGCCTGAAGACGCTGCTGTACCGCGGCATCCCCTACGACGGCGGCGACCGCGGGTTCGCGCTGTACACGGACCTCACCGACGAGATTCGCCAGGAGCGCGAACTCGCCGTGCTGAACCGCGTGCTCCGGTACAACCTCTCCGAGGACGTGGACGCGCTGCTCGGCCACGCCGAGGAGCTGGCGGCGTCGGTCGACGACCCGGAGCTCGCGGCCACGGCGTCGGCGCTCCGGGAGCGCGCGCTCGCGCTCGAGCGCACCAGCGAGGAGGCGCGGGACCTCGAGCGCGTGCTGGACGCCGACCCGGTCCTCGAGCCGACGCCCCTCGGCGAGGTGGTGCAGTCTGCGCTCGCCGACGTGCCGCTGGCGGACTACGCCGACGTGACCGTCGACGTCGGCGACGCACCGGCGGTGCTGTCGGGGGGCCACCTCGACCGCGCGGTCGCCGCGCTCGTGGACAACGCGGTCCGGTACGCGGACGCGGAGACGCCGGTGGTCGAAATCACGGCTCGGCGCACCGACGACGCCGTCGAGCTGACGGTGCGCGACCGCGGTCCCGGACTCCCGGACACGGAGCGCCGCCTCCTCACCGGCGACGTCGACCTGACGCCGCTCGACCACGGGAGCGGCCTCGGCCTCTGGCTGGTCCGCTGGATCGCGACCGCGTACGACGGCGCCGTCGCGTACGACGAACGGGACGACGGCAGCGCCATCACGCTCGAACTCCGCGCGGCGACCGGGGACTGAGCCGTCGCCCGGGCGCCCGGCGCGAACGTGAAAGCGTAAAGACCCCGCTCCGCGACGGTGCGGGTATGGACCGCGTAGCAATCATCGGTGCGTCGATGACGGCGTTCGGCGACCGCGACGCGTGGGTGCGGGGGCTGCTGGCGGAGGCCGGCGACGCCGCCCTGCGGGACGCGGGCGTCGACGGCGACGACCTCGACCACCTCTACGTCTCGAACATGGCCAGCGGCGAGTTCGAGGGACAGACCGGCGTCCCGAACGCGCTCGCCCACGACCTCGGCGCGCTCGGCGCGTACACCCAGCGCGTCGACCAGACGAGCGCCTCCGGCGGCGCGGGCATCTACGCCGCGTGGCAGTCCGTCGCCTCCGGCGCCAGCGACATGACGCTGCTCGTCGGCGGGGAGAAGATGACCCACCGGACCACCGGCGAGGCGACGGACGTCATCGCCAGCCTCACGCACCCCGTGGAGTACAAGCACGGCGTCACGCTCCCGAGTTTCGCGGGCCTGACGGCGCGCAAGTACCTCGACGAGTACGACGCGCCCCGCGAGAGCCTCGGGAAGGTCGCCGTGAAGAACCACCGCAACGGCGTCGACAACCCCCACGCGCAGTTCCGCAAGGAGGTCGACCTCGAGACCGTCCTCGAGTCGCCCGTCGTCGCCGACCCCCTCCGACTGTACGACTTCTGCCCCATCACGGACGGGAGCGCCGCGCTCCTGTTCTGCCCGGAGTCCGTCGCCGAGCAGTACACCGACGACTACGTCGTCGTCTCCGGCATCGGCGGCGCGACGGACACCCACGTCGTCCACGAGCGCGAGGACCCGACGACGATGCGGGGCGTCGTCGAGTCCTCCGAGGTCGCCTACGAGATGGCCGACCGCGGCCCCGGGGACGTCGACTTCGCGGAGCTCCACGACATGTTCACTATCTTGGAGTTCCTCCAGAGCGAGGACCTCGGCTTCTTCGAGAAGGGCGAGGGCTGGAAGGCCGTCGAGGACGGCGTCACCGACCGCGACGGCGACCTCCCAATCAACACCTCTGGGGGACTGAAGTCGAAGGGCCACCCGCTCGGCGCGAGCGGCGTCGCACAGGCGTACGAACTCTACGTGCAGTTGCTCGGCGACGCGGGCGACCGGCAGGTCGAGGGGAGCGTCGGCCTCGCCTGCAACGTCGGCGGCTTCGGCAACTGCGTGACCACCACCATCCTCGAACAGCCATGAGCTTCGACGCACACCGCTGCCCGAACGGCCACGTCACGTACCCCGGACACACGCGCTGTCCGGAGTGCGGGGAGGAACAGACCGAGACCGTCGACCTCGCCGACCGCACCGGCACCGTCGTCACGTGGACGACCTCCACGGCGACGCCGCCGGGCGTCCGCGAACCGAACCACCTCGCAATCGTGGAGTTCTCTGTCGAGGGGGAGGACGTGCGCGCGCTCGGCCAGCTCACGACCGCCGACGGCGTCGAAATCGGCAGCGAGGTCGAACCCGTCTACGCCGACGAGCTCCGGGACCCCGAAGCGGGCATCCGCGAGCCGGAGAGCCACGAGTGGGACGGCTACCGGTTCGAGCCGGCGTAGCAATCGCTCGCGGCTGCTGCTTCAGAACGCGCGGTGGTACTGCACGGGCACGTCGGCCGCGTCTTCGCGCCCGAGCTCCGTCGCGGCGTGCAGCGGGAAGTAGGGGTCGCGGAGGAACTCGCGGCCGACGATGGCGAGGTCCGCGCGGTCGTTGCGAATCACGGCGTCGGCCTGCTCCGCGGAGGTGATGCCGCCGACGGTGCCGACCTTCACGTCCGTGTCGCGGCTGTTCCGGATGTGCTCGGCGAACCGGAGCTGGTAGTTCGGGCCCGTCCACTCGATGTCTTGGTCAGGGTGGATGCCGCCGGAGGAGACGTCGATGAGGTCCGCGCCGACCTCGTAGAGGTCGTCGGCGAGGCGGGCGGACTGTTCGACGTTCCACGAGTCGCGGTCGTCGAGCCAGTCGGTCGCGGAGATGCGGACGAAGACGGCCTTCTCGTCGCCCATCTCCTCGCGGACGGCCTCGGTGACCTCGCGGACGATGCGCGTGCGGTTCTCGAAGCTCCCGCCGTACTCGTCGTCGCGGTCGTTCGTCACCGGGGAGAGGAACTCGTGGAGGAGGTAGCCGTGGGCGGCGTGGACCTCCGCGATTTCGAAGCCGGCCTCGCGGGAGCGGCGGGCGGCCTCGCGGAACGACTCGATTACCTCGTCGACGCCCTCGGCGTCGAGGGATTCGGTCGCGGGCGGCTCCCCCTCGTACGGCCACGGTTCGTCGGAGGGGCCGACGACCGTCCAGCCGCCGTCCTGGGGATGGACGGGCTCGGAGCCCTCCCACGGCCGGGACTTCGACCCCTTCCGGCCCGCGTGCGCGAGCTGGATGCCCGGCGTGGCGCCCTGGGACTTCACGAAGTCGACAATAGGCTCGAGAGCGTCCCGGTGGTCGTCGCTCCAGATGCCGAGGTCCTCGGGCGTGATGCGGCCGCGCGGTTCGACGGCGGTGGCTTCGGTCATCACGACGCCGGCGCCACCGGTCGCCCGCGAGCCGAGGTGGACGCGGTGCCAGTCGGTCGCGAGGCCGTCGCGGTCGTCCACGGAGTACTGGCACATCGGGGACATCACGAACCGGTTCCGGGCGGTCACGTCCCGCACGTCCAGCGGCGAGAACACGTCGTCAGTCATCGCGTCGGCGTAGCGCCGCCGGGGGTTTAGCCGCGGTGCCCGAGGGGCTGCTTGCCGGCTCTCCCGAACGGGTTCGGGGCCGGCTCTCCGTCGGCGTGTTGGCTACTCCTCGAGTTCTTCGTCGTCCATTCCCTCCGCTTCCGGCGCGTAGTACTCGTCGTCGCCGTCTTCGCCGGCGACTTCGATCTCGGCCTCCACCTCGATGGAGACGCCGGGGGCGTCGAGTTCGGCCTCGAACTCCTCTTCCTCGCCGGCTTCGACTTCCAGCTCGGTCGAGTCCACTTCCACTTCGACCTCCGTGTCGACGTACGTGTCGGGCATACTCGGAGTGACGTGGTGACGACTGGTAAACGGTGCGGCCGGCCCGCGGAGCGGGCACCGACATGGCTTTCCCGTTCGGCGGACTACCGGTTCGCCGATGGCGCACGCCCACCCGTTCTCCGGCGAGCCGGAGACCACGCGGGAAGCGATCATGCAGGCGACGTTCCGCGCGCTCCGCGAGCACGGCTACGCGGGACTGACCATCCAGCGCATCGGCGACCACTTCGCGAAGAGCAAGTCGCTGCTCTACCACCACTACGACAGCAAGGACGAGCTCCTCCTGGAGTTCCTGGAGTTCATGCTCGCGGAGTTCGAGCAGGCGGCGCCGGACGACGACCTGCCGCCCCGCGAGCACCTCGAGGCCGTCCTCGACCACGTGCTCGCGGCGAAGCTCCCCGACGACCACCGGGAGTTCACGGAGGCGATGGTGGAGCTGCGCGCGCAGGCCGCCCACGACGAGCGCTACCGCGACCACTTCACGCGCAGCGACGAGTCCCTGCACGAGGAGCTCGCGGGCATCGTCCGGGAGGGCGTCGAGGCTGGCGCGTTCCGCGACGTCGACCCCGACGGCGTGGCGTCGTTCCTCGTGACGCTGTTCAACGGCGCGATGAACCAGCGCGTGACGGCGGACGAGGCGCGGGCGGAGACGGTCCGCGAGGAGGTCGACGCCTACCTCGCGTCGCGCCTGTACGCCGACGCGTAGGCCTCAGAAGGTGATGATCTCGTAGTCGTCGTCGACGAGCGAGCGGATGCTCGGGTGGCCATCGTGCTTGTCGAGGGTGACGACGCCGGCGTCCGCGACCGCGTCCTCGACGCCGAACGCGCCCGAACAGTAGTCGCAGGCGGACGTGTCGTCTTTCACGGACTGGTAGAGGTCGTGGTAGTCGTGGTCGGGGTCTTCGAGCTCGGGAATCCACTGCGTGCCCGCGCCGTCGAAGATGAGTTCGAGGTCGTCCTCGGGCTCGTCGGCGAACTCCTTGGCGGCTTCGAGGCCGTTCGCGAGCCGGCCGAGGTCGCTGTGGGATTCGGTGCCTGCCAGAATCACGACTGCTGCTTTCGTCATTACACTCCCGTCGAGGGGCGCCGCGCACAAAAGCCCGCGCGAACGTCCCAGTAACGGGGTTACGGGTCCGTAAGCCGCCTCAGTGGCGGTGGCCGCCCCGGCTGAACTGCCCGGAGAACGCGCGCTGGACGACCTCCGGGAGCGCGGGGTGGACGTGAATTGACTCCCGGACGTCCCGCACGCTGCCGGTGCCGGCCTTCATCGCGACGACGACCTCCTGAATCAGCGTCGAGGCCTCCGGGCCGACGATGTGGCAGCCGAGAATCTCGCCGTCGAGGTCGACGATGGCCTTCACGAACCCGTCGGCGTGCATCGCGTCTCCGCGCGCGGTGTCCGCGAAGTCGTAGGTGTTCGTCGCGTACTCCCGGCCCTCCGCCTCGAGGTCGGCTTCCGTGGCGCCGACGCCCGCGACCTCCGGGGACCCGAACACCGCGAACGGCATCGCCGTGTAGTCGACCGGCTCGGGGTCGCTGCCGAAGACGTTGCGCGCGACCGCCTGCGCCTCGTGGTTCGCGCTGTGCTTGAGGAGGTACTCGCCGACGATGTCGCCGAGCGCCCACACGCCGTCGGCGTCGGTTTCGAGGTAGTCGTCGGTCTCCACGAACCCGCTGTCGTCGGTCCGCACGCCGGTCGCGTCGAGGTTCAGCGTGTCCGTGTTCGGCGTGCGGCCGGCCGCGACGAGCAGGGCGTCGCCGGTGACCGAGACCGACTCGCCGCCCTCCACGACGCCGGCGTCGTCGCCGTACTCGTACTCGCGGGCTTCCAGCGTGACCTCGCCGCCGGACTGCGAGACGCTCGTCGCCTCGTAGCCGGTGTAGACGTCCGCGCGCTCGGCGAACCGCTCGGTGAACGCGTCGGCGACCTCGCCGTCGGCGTTCGGGAGGAGATTCGGGCGGCGGCCGACGACGGTGACCTCGCTCCCGAACGTCTCGAAGAAGTGCCCGAGCTCCGCGGCGATGTAGCCGCCGCCGACCACGACGAGGTGGTCGGGCGGCGTCTCCAACTGGAGGGCCTCGTCGCTCGTGAGGTAGTCCACGTCCTCGATGCCGTCGATGGGCGGAATCGCGGGCCGCGTGCCCGCCGCGATGAGCACGGTGTCCGCGCGGATGCGGGCGCCGTCGTCCTCGCCGCCCGAGAGTTCGACCGCGCGGTCGTCAACGAAGCGCGCCTCGCCCTCGTAGAGCGTGTGGCGGTCCGAGGAGCGCAGGCCGCGCCGAATCGAGTCCGCGTCCGCCTGCACCTCCTCGTTGACCTCGCGGACGATGCCCTCGAAGTCGACGTCGTCGACGGTTGCGTCGATGCCGAACTCGCCCGCGCGCTCGATGGTTTCGAGCACGTCGGCGTGATAGAGGAGGAGCTTCGAGGGGATGCAGCCGCGGTTCAGGCACGTCCCGCCGAGCGGCCCCTTCTCCACGACCGCGACCGACTGCCCCTGATTGGCGGCGACGTTCGCGACGTCCAGCCCCGACCCGGAGCCGATTACCAGAAAGTCGAACTCGTCCATACGCCGCCCACGCGGGCCGGCGCCAAGAAACCGGCTGCCGCCGCGAGCGCCGCCGGTTGACCCGAGAGTTATCGGGGCCGCCCGCGTAGTCCGGGGCGAATGAGTTTCGACCCGGAGCGCGTCACCACGGTGACGTTCGACTCGTACAGCACGCTCGTGGACGTCGAGGCCGCCGATCGGGCGCTCGCCGACCGCGTCGCCGACCCCGAGCCCGTCTCGCGGCTGTGGCGCTCGCGGTCGCTGGCGTACACGTTCGTCGCGAACCAGATCGACGCCTACCAGCCGTTCTACGAGATGAACCGCGACGCGCTCCAGTACGCGCTGGACGCCCACGGCGCCGACGTGACCACCGAGGAGCGCGACGAGATTCTCGCCGTCTACCACGAGCTCGACGTCTTCGACGACGTCCGCGACGGCCTCGCGGCGCTGACCGACGCGGGCTACGACTGCTACGTCGTCTCGAACGGGAACCCCGAGATGCTGGCGTCGATGGTCGAGCACGCCGGCATCGGGGACCTGCTCGAGGACACGGTGAGCGCCGACGAGGTGGAGACGTTCAAGCCCGCGGCCGAACTCTACCGCCACGCCGCCGCGCGCACGGGGACGCCCATCGACGAAATCGTCCACGTGACGGCGGGCTGGTTCGACGTGCTCGGCGCGTCCCACGCCGGGATGCAGAGCGCGTGGGTCGACCGGAAGGCGACGCCGTGGGAGCCGTTCGCGGGCGACCCCGACCTGACAATCGGAGACTTCCACGACCTCGTCGACGCGCTGCCGGCGTGACCGCAGGACGGCGCGGGGCGTGGTATCCGCCTGAACCCCGAGCTATTTGTCCCCACACGACACATTCGGGGACGATTAGATGACGACCGACGAGACGAGCGTCGAGCCGCAGGCGGTCGGCGACGCGCTCGACAGCATCCAGTCGGCGGCGACAGCACTCGGGGTGCCGGCGGAGACGACCGAGACCGCAGTCGCGGTGTTCCGACGCCACCGCGACCAGCGCGCCGTCCACGCCCACGACGCGGCGACGGCGGCCGCGGCGTGCCTGTACGTCGCGTGCAAGGTCGAACGCGTCCCGCGCACCGTCGACGAGTTCGTCGACGCGACGGGCGTCGATCGCACCCAGCTGCTGCGGCGCGCGAAGGCCGTCACCAGCGAACTCGGCATCGACCTCTCGGGGTTCGCGGACGCCTCCCAGTACGTCGACCGGTACGCCGGGGAGCTCGGCCTCCCGGAGGGCGTCGCGGACCGCGCGAGAGAAATCGTCGACCACTGCGAGGACGCGGGCATCGCCGGCGGCAAGTCCCCGAGCGGGTGGGCGGCCGCCGCCATCTACAACGCCAGCGTGGAGGCGGACATGGACGTCCGACAGGACACGCTCACGGAGCTCGCGGACGTCACCCACGTCACCATCCGGAACCGCTACAAGGAGCAACGGGAGGTGCTCCGCGAGCGGAACCCGCCGCCCGCGACTGCGGTCGAGGCCGTCGACTGGTACCGCCAGTACCTGCCGGCCTCGGAGTACGTCGCGGACACCGCCCGGGACCTGCTGACGGCCGCGGGCGACGCCCACTCGGTCGACGACGAACCGGCGGCGTGGGCGGCCGCGGCGCTCCGGGTCGCCGGCGAGCGCGCGGGCGCCCCCATCGGGATGAAGGCGCTGAAGACGCCCGCGGGCTGTTCGTCCTCGGACGTCCACGACCGCGCCGCCGACCTCGAAGCGCTGTAGTCAGGGCGCTTCTGCGAACACGCCGACGAACTCGCGCTGCTCGGCCAGTATCTCGGGGTCGAGGTCGGCGACGAGCGTGCGTTCGTCGCGGTTGAGCGCGGCGCTGACGGCGCCGTCCGGCCGCACGACCGCCGACTTCCCGGCGTAGTCGACGACGCGAGCGTCCGGGAGGTCGCGGCGGCCGGTGCGCCCGCAGCCGACCACCCAGCGCACGCCGTCGAGGGCGCGGGCGCGCAGGAGGAGCCGCCAGTTCTCGCTGTGGGTGCCCGGCCACGCGCCGACGACGAACAGCGCGTCGACGCGCTCGCGGGCGAACTCGGCGCTGACGTCCACGAAGTTCAGGTCGTAACACGTGGCGAGCCCGGTCTTCCCCGCGGGGGTCTCCACGGTGACCGCCTCGTCGCCGGCCTCGAGCACGTCGGCTTCGCCGCCCCAGAGGTTGCGCTTCCGATAGAAAGTGCGCTCGCCGTCCGGCGCGACGTAGGCGACGGAGTTGTAGTACGCGTCGCCGGCGTCCTCGACGAAGCCCGCGAGCACGGCCACGTCGTAGTCCGCGGCGGAGGCGGCGAGGCGGTCGAGTTCGTCGCCGTCGCGGGCGAGCGCGGCGTCGTAGACGCGGTCGTCCGCGACGAAGCCCGTGAGCGCGTACTCGGGGAAGACGGCGACGTCGACGCGGTCGTCGAGGGCGGCGAGGCGCTCGCCGACCGCGGCGAGGTTGGCGGGCGGGTCGAGGTCCGCGAGGTCGGTCTGGCAGGCGGCGACGGTCGGGGTTGGCACGCGGCGGAGTCGGCGCGCAGCGGGCAAAAAACCGCCGGACGGTCTTTATACGGATTTGAGTAAAGTCTTTACCCGGGGCGCGCCAACCACCGGGTATGGAACGAGAGGCCATCCGTCGCCGGGAGCGGCTGTACGTGGGCGGCGAGTGGGTCACGGGGCCGGACACCTTCCCCGTCACCGACCTCGCCGACGGCGGCACGTTCGCGGAGGTCGCCGCGGCCGACGAGGGCGCCGCCGACGACGCGCTCGCCGCCGCCGACGACGCGAAGGCGACGCTCCGAGACACCACGATTCCGCAGCGCTGCGAGTGGCTGCAGGCCATCGCGGACGGTCTGCGCGACCGCAAGACCGAACTCGCGGAGGTCATCGTCCGCGAGGCCGGCAAGCCCATCTCCTCGGCGCGCGGCGAGGTCGACAGCGCCGCCGAGCGCTTCGAGCGCGCCATCGAGGAGATCCGCCACCTCAAGGGCGAGTACCGCGAGGGCACCACGAGCGGCCACGAGGGCTGGCAGGCCATCGTGAAACACGAGCCGGTCGGCGCCGTGCTCTGTATCACGCCGTACAACTACCCGCTCGCGACGACCGCGCTGCAGGTCGCGCCCGCGCTCGCCGCCGGCAACGCCGTGGTCGTCAAGCCCGCGAGCAAGACGCCCGTGAGCGCCGCCATCCTCGCGGAGGTCGTCGACGACGCCCACCTCCCGGACGGCGCGTTCAACTTCGTGCCGGGGAAGGCCAGCGTCATCGGCGACGAGCTCGCTGGCGACGACCGCGTGAACGCCATCGCGATGACCGGCTCCTCGGGCGCCGGCAAGCACGTCGCCCGCGAGTCCGGGATGGTGAACCTCCACATGGAGCTCGGCGGGAACGCGCCCGCCGTCGTCTTCGACGACGCCGACCTCGACAAGGCCGCCGCCGCGGCCGCGAAGGGGTCGCTGAAGTACGCCGGCCAGCGCTGCTCGGCGGTCTCGCGCGTGCTCGCCCACGAGTCCGCCCACGACGACCTCGTCGAGCGCATCGACGCGGGGATGGACGACTGGGTGCAGGGCGACCTCTTCGACGAGGACACCGACCTCGGCCCGCTCATCAGCGAGGACCAAGCGGACTGGGTCGAAGAACTGGTCGACGACGCCGTCGACCGCGGCGCGACCGTCGTCCGCGGCGGCGACCGCCACGAGGACGGCGACGGCGTCCACGTCTTCGAGCCGACGCTGCTCGCGGACGTCCCGCAAGACGCGCGCATCGTCGACGAGGAGCAGTTCGGGCCGGTCTGCGCGGTGACGACGTTCGAGGACGACGCGGACGCGCTCGAGGTCGCGAACCGATCGGACCTCGCGCTGGACGCCTGCGTGTTCACCGCGGACTACGACCGCGCGATGCGGATGGCCGAGGACATCGACGCGGGCGCGGTCCGCATCAACGGCGCGCCCTCCCACGGGCTCGGCGACATCCCGTTCGGCGGGAACGAGGACTCCGGCATCGGCCGCGAGGGCCTCGACGCGACCATCCGCGAGTTCGTCCGCAAGAAGTCCATCATTCTGTAGCGGTCCGGCGACGGGTCGCCGCCGCGACCACCGCTCCCGCGAGGACGAGGCCGCCGGCGACGCCGAACGCCGCGACGTAGCCGGCCGTCGTCGCGAGCACGCCGCCCGCGACGCTCCCGACTGCCGTGCCGAGCCCGCCCAACGCGGTGTACGCGCCGAGGGCGTCCCCGCGGACCGCGGGCGGCGCGAGTCGCGCGACGATGCTCGTCCCGGTGACCGCGACCACCGCCCACGTCAGCCCGACGGCGACGAACAGCACGACCAGCCCCGGGAGCGCGAGCGCGCCGAGCACTGACGCGAACGCGACCGACGGGAACAGCGCGACGCGGGCGGCGAGCGCCGCGGTCTGGACGGCTTCCGGGCCGCGGGCCGCGGCGAGCGCGCCGACGCGCTCGTAGGCGACCGCGGAGGCCGCGCTGGAGACGAGGAACAGCGCGAACACGCTCCCGGAGGCGAGCCCGAGGTCCGTGGCGAGGTACGCCGGGAGCGGCCCGAAGAACACCGCGAACCCCGTGAAGAACAGCGTCGCGGCCGCGAGGTAGCCCGCGAGCCCGGGCGTGAGGCGGCCGGCGAATGCGCGCGGGTGGAGGCGGCGGAGCGCCCAGAACGACCGCACGCCGGAGAACGGCGCGAGCCGAGCGGCCCGCCCCGCGCCCCGCTGGAGGCGCTCGATGGAGACCGTGGCGCGGCCGAACCGGGCGGCCGAGACGTCCGGGCGGCCGGGCAGCCAGTGCCACGCGAGCACCGCGGCGAGCGCGCACGCCGCGGCGGAGGCGTAGAAGAACCACCGCTGGGCGCGGTGACCGCGGCGGCGTACCGGCCGGCGACGGCGGTCCACGCGGCGCCGACGAGCAGGCCGGCGAGCCAGCCGTACCCCTGCCACGCGTTCAGCACGCCGATGCGGCGGTCCCAGTCGCCGTCCGGGTGGCCGGAGACGACCAGCAGCGCGAGCACGGGCGCGGCCGCGGCGACGGCGAACTGGAGCGCGGCGTTCGCGACGACGACCGCCAGCAGGGAATCGGCGAGCGGGAGCGCGAGGAACGCCAGCGCGGAGAGCGCGAGGCTGACGAGGAGGAACGGCCGGAAGCGGCCGGTCCGCGTCGACAGCGACCCCCACGCGAGCGCGCCGGGGATGCCGGCGAACGCGGCGGTCGCGGCGACGACGGCGACGACGAACGCGTCCGCGCCGAGCGCGATGGCGTACAGCGGCACGAGCACGGACGCGGCGCCGACGGCGGCGTAGCCGAGACTCCACGCGACCAGCCAGCGGTCCCCACGGTCGGACACGCTCGACGTCTCGCGGGGCGCGAACATATCGCTTACGCGACGCCGCGAGCGAACCACGACGAGTGAAGTGGGTTCGGGTTCACGCCCCGCGCATGGACGAGCAAGCTCGCGTCGCCGCGTTCCTCGACGACGAGGACCTCCGCGCGCCGCCCGCCAACCGCGTGCTCGACCTCGCCAGCGAGGTCGGCGAACTCGCGAAGAACGTCAACGAGACCTCCGACTACGGCGCCAGCGACGGTGCAGACGTCGACCGCGACGAGCTCGGGGACGCGCTGTTCTGCCTGCTCGCGCTCGCCGACGAACTCGACTACGACGCGGGCGCGGCCCTCGACGAGGCGCTCGCGAAGTACGAGGCCCGCATCGACGACTCCGGGACCGCCGGCTCCGGCGAGTAGGGTTCTCGGTTCGCGGGAGCCGCGGACGCTTTTATGCCGCTGCTGGGCGTCTGTCCGAACGAAGATGGAAGACGACGCAAGCGGGCTGTTCGCGCCCGACAGGGTCGCCGTCGTCGGCGCGACCGACCGAGAGGGCTCCATCGGTCGCGCCATCGTGACGAACCTCGCGGACTTCGACGGCGACGTCGTCGCCGTCAACCCGGGCCGCGACGCGGTGCTCGGCTACGACTGCTACCCGGACCTGCAGTCGGCGCCCGCCGCTGACCTCGCCGTGGTCGTCGTCCCGCCGTCGGTGGTGGTCGACGCCGTCCGCGACGCGGGGGAGGCGGGCGTCCGGAACGTGGTGGTCATCACCGCGGGGTTCAGCGAGACCGGCAGCGAGGGCGCCGACCGCGAGCGCGAACTCGCGGCCGTCGCCGACGACTACGACCTCAACCTCGTCGGCCCGAACAGCCTCGGCGTGCTCTCCACGCCGTCGGGACTGAACGCGACGTTCGGCCCGTCGAACGCCCTCGACGGCTCGCTGTCGTTCATGAGCCAGTCGGGCGCGTTCATCACGGCCGTCCTGGACTGGGCGAACGACCAAGGCATCGGCTTCAAGGACGTCGTCAGCCTCGGCAACAAGGCCGTCATGGACGAGACGGACTTCCTCCGACAGTGGCACGACGACCCGGAGACGAACGTCGTGCTCGGCTACCTCGAGGGCATCGAGAACGGCCGCGAGTTCGTCGACACCGCCCGCGAGGTCACGCAGGACACGCCCGCGGTGGTGGTGAAGTCCGGTCGCACGGAGGCCGGCGCGCAGGCGGCGTCCTCGCACACGGGCACCATCGCGGGCAGCGAGGCCGCCTACGAAGCGGGCTTCGAGCAGGCGGGCGTGGTGCGCGCCGAGAACGTCCAGGAGCTGTTCGACTTCGCGCGCGCCCTCGACGGCCTCCCGCTGCCGGACTCCGAGGACGTCGCGGTCGTCACGAACGCGGGCGGCCCGGGCGTGATGGCGACCGACGCGGTCGGCGACGCGCGGCTCTCGATGGCGTCGTTCGGCGACGACACCGTCGACGAACTCGAGGCGTCGCTGCCGGACGCGGCGAACGTCTACAACCCCGTGGACGTGCTCGGGGACGCGGGCGTCGACCGGTTCGCGGACGCCCTCGACACCGTCCTCGGCTCCCCGGACGTCGGGTGTGCGGTCGTCGTCGCCGCCCCGACGGCCGTCATGGACTTCGCGGACCTCGCCGCGGTGCTCGCCGAGCGGCAGGCCGAGCACGGCACGCCCGTGGTGGCGTGCCTCATGGGCGGCGAGCGCACCGAGCGGGCGGCCGACGCGCTCGCCGAGGCGGGCATCCCGAACTACTTCGACCCGGCGCGCGCGGTGCGGAGCCTCGACGCGCTCGCCGTCCAGCGCGCCGTCGAGGCCCGCGAGTACGAGGCGCCCACGGAGTTCGACGTCGACCGCGAGCGCGCCCGCGAGATTCTCGAGGCCGCCGCGGAGCGCGACGACCGCCGGCTCGGCGTCGAAGCGATGGACCTGCTGGACGCCTACGGCATCCCGACGCCCGACGGCGAGGTCGTCGACGACCCCGCGGACGCCGAGCGGGTCGCCGCCGACATCGACGGCGACGTCGTGATGAAAATCGTCAGCCCGGACATCCTCCACAAGTCCGACATCGGCGGCGTCAAGGTCGGCGTCCCCGACGGGGAGGTCCGGGACGCCTACGAGGACCTCGTGACCCGCGCGAAGAACTACCAGCCCGACGCCACCGTCCTCGGCGTGCAGGTCCAGGAGCTGGTGGACACGGACGCGGGCACGGAGACGATTCTCGGCGCGAACCGCGACCCCCAGTTCGGCCCGCTCGTGCTGTTCGGACTGGGCGGCATCTTCGTCGAAGTCTTAGAGGACACGAGCGTCCGCGTCGCGCCGGTCTCCGAGCGGGAGGCCGACGCGATGCTCGACGACCTCGACTCCGCGCCGCTGCTGCGCGGTGCGCGCGGCCGCGACCCCGCCGACGAGGCGGCGGTCACGGAGGCCGTCCAGCGGCTCAGCCAGCTCGTCACGGAGTTCCCCGCGATCCTGGAACTGGACGTGAACCCGCTGCTGGCGACGAGCGACGGCGTGCAGGCGCTCGACGTCCGGCTCACCATCGACCCCGAACAGCTATGAACACGCTACTGGTCACATCCACGGAAGCAGGCACCGGCAAGACCGCGGTCGCGCTCGCGCTCGCGCGGCTCGCGACCGAACGCGGCGACGACGTCGGCTACATGAAGCCGAAGGGCACCCGGCTGGAGTCCAACGTCGGGAAGACCCTCGACGCCGACCCGATGCTCGCGCGCGAACTGCTCGGCCTCGACGCCGAGATGCACGAACTCGAACCCGTCGTCTACTCGCCGACGTTCGTCGAGGGCGCGATTCGCGGCCGCGAGGACCCCGCGGAACTCCGGTCGCGCGTGCAGGAGGCCTTCGACGGCCTCGCCGAGGACAAGGACGCGATGGTCGTGGAGGGCGCCGACGACCTCGCCACGGGCGGCATCGTCGACCTCACGGACCCCGAGGTCGCGGAGCTGCTGGACGCGAGGTGCTCGTGGTCGCGCCGTACGGCGAGCCCGGCGACGTCGACGACGTACTCGCGGCCGCCGACGACCTCGGCGACCGCTGCGCGGGCGTCGTGTTCAACGCGGTGCAGGACGCCGTCTACGACGACGTGGAGACGGACGTCGCGCCGTTCCTCGACGGCCGGGACGTGCCCGTGCTCGGCGTGATTCCGCGGGACGCTGACCTCGCGGGCGTCACCGTCTCGGACCTCGCGGCGGAACTCGGCGCGGACCTGCTCACGGAGGACGGCGCGGGAACCGACGGCCGCGTCGAGCGGTTCCTCGTCGGCGCGATGAGCGGCGAGGCCGCGCTCAGTCACTTCCGGCGGACGAAGGACGCGCGGTCATCACGGGCGGCGACCGCGCGGACGTCCAGACCGCGGCGCTGGACGCCCCGGGGGTGACGTGTCTGGTGCTGACGGGCGGCCACCGGCCCTCCGGCGCGGTGCTCGGGAAGGCCGCCGAGCAGGGCGTGCCCGTGCTGTCGGTGCAGTCGGACACGCTGACGACCGTCGAGCGCGCAGAACAGCTGGTGCGCGGCGGGCGCGTCCGCGACGAGCGCACGGTCGACCGGATGCAGGAGCTCCTCTACGACCACGCGGACGTCGACGCGCTCCTAGATTAGGGCGTCAGGTTCCACCCAGACGACGAAGCGGTCGTCCCGGCGGACGACCCCGCGGGTCGTCTCCGAGGCCGCGGAGTCGTCGACGTCCTCGCCGTCGACGGACTCGACCTCGTGGACGTCGTCGACCAGCAGGCCCGTGCTCTCGTGCTCGGAGAGGACGACGATGCGGCTGCCGTCCGCCTCGCCGTCGACGCCGAGGCGGACGCGGGGGTCGACGACCGTCGTCGTCTCGCCGCGGAGGTCGACGACGCCGACCACGTTGGCGTCCGCGTTCGGAATCGGAGTGACGTCTTCGGTCGCGTCCACGATCTCGTCGACGTGCGCGATGTCGATGCAGTATCGGTCCTCGCCCAGCGAGAACTCGAGGACGTCGGTCGCCGATGTCATACCGGCGAATCTTGGCCGACCGAATTAAGCGTTGGGTCTACGCCGGCGGAAGTGTTAGGCTGCCTACGTTTCCCCGCTCCGTCCGTCGATTCCGCCTCGGCGCGGAGGCCCGCCGAGCCCGACACTCTTTTTTCCCTCCACTCACATCATCAGTCCGATGGACCCGGTGGACGTGTTGCGGGTACTCGGCAACAAGTACAACGCCGAGATTCTCGAAGCCACTCACGCGCCGAAGTCGGCCCAGGAGCTCAGCGAGGAGCTCGACATCCCAATCGCGACGAGCTACCGGCGCATCGAGGAGCTCAACGAGCACGACCTCCTCAAGCTCGAGGGGAAGGAGCTCTCCGACGAGGGACGCCGCACGAAGGTGTACCGCCGGCAGGTCGACGAGATCACGGTGAAGTTCGGCGTCGACGAGACCGACGTCGAGACCACCGAGCGCACGGAGGCGAAGAACGCCCTCGTCGACGTCTGGAGCGACCTCCGCTCCGAGCAGTAGGGTCGAATCCGAGAGCGTCCGGCCGTGATTCTACGAGATAATAATCGCGGGGACATCTTTATACGGAGTCTGGGGAACGTGCGTACGAGCCACGCGCCCATGCGACCCATCGAAGCAATCTACCTGCTCTTCAGCGCGACCCTCGCCGCCGCCGGCCTCAGCATGGTGGCGTTCGCGGTCCGCGCGTACCTCGACACCGGCCGCCACTCCATGATGCACCTCTCGGCGGGGTTCGCCCTCGTCGTCACCGCAGCCATCGGCACGACCGTCGTGGCGTTCGTCACCGGCTTCGAGTACACCCGCACCCTGTTGACGGCGAACTACGTGTTCACGACCGCGGGCTACCTCTTCGTCATCTACAGCATCGTCACGCCCGACTAGGAGAACTTCGACTTCACGCGGTCGTACAGCTTCACGCGGCGCTCCGACGCCTCGCCCTCCGTCTCCAGGCCCGCTTCCTCGATGAGGTCCTCGAGCGGAATCTCGTACACCGGCCCGTCGTCGACCGGCTCCGCGGGCTCCTCGGTCTCGCCCGTGTCCGGGTCGACCCACTCGAAGCCCGTCGGCTCCTCCGGCTCGCTGGGTTCCATGCCGACGCTGTCCGCGAGCTTCGCCGCGAGGCGGTCGTACGCGCGCGCCGCGGGGCTCTCGGGCTTCAGCGACACCACCGGCCGGCCCTTCCGCACCGCGAGCTTGACCGCGTCGTCGTGGGGGACGCTGACGGTGACGGCGTCGGTCGTCCCGAGCGCCGTCGCGATGCCTTCCACGTCGTCGAAGCCGCCGTCGCCCGTGCGCGTGAACACCGCGCCCACCACGGGTTTGTCGAGTTTCCCGACGAGCTTCCCGGTCTTCGTGGCGTCCGTCAGCGACGTCAGCTCCGCGGTCGTCACCAGCAGCACGCCGTCCGCGACGCTCATCGCCATCGCGATGTCGTAGCTCAGCCCCGCGCCCGCGTCCAGCAACACCACGTCGTTGTCCTCGCGGAGGAACTCCACGACCCGGTGGAGGGACTTCGCGTCGGCGCGCGCGAACTGTTCCAAGTTCGTCGACCCGGGGACGAGCGTGAGGCCGTTCGTCTCGTACGTGGCGTCGGCGGGCGCGGCGTCACCGCCGAGCACGTCGTGGAGGGTCACGTCCGGGTCGACGCCGAGGAGGCCGGCGAGGTTCGCCATCCCGAGGTCGACGTCCACGACCGCCACGTCGAACCCGTCGTCGGCGAGCGCGACGCCGAGGTTCGCCGTGGTCGTCGACTTCCCGACGCCGCCCTTCCCGCTGGCGACGGCGAACACATACCCGTCGCCTCCGGCCTCGTTCATCGTGGGGTAGGTAGCGGACTACGATACATAAGTGTGGCCCCCCGGTCACACGGAGAGCAGCGACTCCACGAGCCGGAGCGTCAGCGACCCGATGATGGAGGAGATCCACGTCAGCACGACGAAGTGGACGTACGCGTTCACCTTGTGGCCGCCGTCGACGACGCGAATCATCAGCGACGACAGCACCGCGTTGACCAGTACCGTCACCACCAGCAGGTACTCGATGAGCTGGATGTCGTATATCCCCGTGTTGATGAGGTCGTCGACGGGCAGCGCAGCGTTTGAGAAGTCCAGCCCCAGCCCGGAGATGACGTCCACGATGCCCAGCCCGATGAAGAACGCGAACGTCGCCGCCGCCGTGATGCCGTACAGCACGCCGATCATCGTCGACGTCGCCTGGTTGCGGCGTTGGCGGAGCTGCTGGACTTCGCTCATGTTCCCCGAGATGAGGTCGCCGAGGTGTTTCGGGTCGCCACCCATCTGGCGCCCGATGAGGTACATCTCGCTGAACTTCTGGATCAGGTACGAGTGGGCGTCAGCGGTGAAGTACCGCCACGCCTTCTCCGCGTCCAGCCGGAGGTTCAGCCGCTTGTAGAGGTCGTCGACGAGCTCGGTGAGCGCGCCGAAGTTCTTGTTCCGCAGCGTCTCCAGCACCCGCGTTGTCGTCGTCTGGCGGGCCGTCTCGCTGGCTCCGAGCGCGCGGATGAAGTTCGTGAACGCGTCGTCGCGGTCCTTCACGCGCTTCTCCTCGGCGCGGGCCACCAGCCCCGGAATGATGAGCGGCGTCGTCGGTACCGCCGCGTACATCGGCAGCGGCACGCTGTGCGGGTCGACGCGCGTCCACCCGAGGAACACCGCCATGGTCCCCACGACCAGCGCCAGCGAGAGCCCGCAGCCGACCACGGTCGCGATGCGGAGCCGCCACTCCGTCCACGTCGTCCGGTTCTCCGGGAAGTACCACACCGGGTCGGTCGGCGCGACCGTGTAGATGGCGTACAGGAACCCGATTTGGATGAACGAGTAGAGGACGACGACCGCGGACACAGTCATCGTCGGGTTCGTCCCGGAGAGGATGGGGAGGACGGTCGCGAACACGAGCGCGAACGTCACGGACAGCACCATCGACAGGTAGAGGTCCTTCATCACCTGGAGGTTCTCCAGCTGGCCCTCGTAGACGGTCGCGTAGTTCCGGATGATGGCGTCCTGCTCGGAGGTCAGGTAGGCCTCGAGGCTCTCCCCGGAGTTGATGGTGTACGCCAGCCGGTCGAGGAAGTCAGCGACGAGGTCGCTGGGCACCTTGTTCGCGCGCATCCGGCAGGCGTCGTCGAGGCTCTGGTTCCACGCGTCGATGAGCTGGACGATGCGCCGGGACTCCTCCGCGAGCGGGCCGTACTCGTACTCGTCGCCCATCCGCCGGAACACCTCCACGCGGTCGATGTTCGTCGTCGACAGGATGGTCATGTGGGTGACGAACAGGTGGAAGCGGTTCTCCATCCGCGTGCGGCGCTGGTCGCGCTTGATCTTCGGGTACAGGACCGCTGTCACGAGGCCTAGCGCCCCCAGCATCGGAATCGGCACGGCGAGGAACATCGGCAGGTCGACGACGAAGACGGCCGCGACGGACGCCAGCAGGAAGACCACCGAGGGGACGACGACGAGCAGCGCGTACGTGTACGCCGGCATCCCCATCTGCCGGTAGGACTCGACGACGGAGTCGACCAGGTCGCCGAGTTCGATCTCCTCCAGCGTGCCCCGTGGCTCCGCTTCGACGTCCTCGGCGGCCATGGCTAGAACCCGCGCGTGATGGTGAACGGCAGGCCCTCGATGCCGTCCCGCTGGAACGACTCGATGGTCTCGTTGAACTCGTGGTACCCCGTCAAGTCCTCCTGGATGATGCGCTCGATGACGTCCGCGCGGAAGTCCAGTTCGTCGTAGATCTCGCGGGTGTCCGCGTACCCCAGGAGCGTCGCGATCTGCTCCTCGAGGACGTAGGAGTTGTTCCGGCCCTGGAAGACGATCTCGTCCTCGACGGGGTCCCAGTAGAACGCCTGCCGCGTGACCACGCCGCCCATCTCCTTCGAGTACCCCTCGATCTCCTGGACGGAGGTGACCCGGCGCAGGACGTCGTCGCCCTGCTTGACGCGGTTCTGGAACAGCGCCACGTCGGCGTTGTCCATGAACGTCTCCGGGACGTTGATGGGCTCCCCGGTGAACCGCTGGATCATCGAGACGATGTCGCTGGCGTGGAACGTCAGCATCACGGGGTGGCCGGTCTGGGCCGCCTGGAACGCCATCCGCCCCTCCTCGCCGCGCACCTCGCCGACGATGATGTAGTCGGGGCGGGAACGCAGCGCGGCCGCGACGAGGTCGAACATGTCCACGTCCGCGGAGTTCTCGCCCTGCCCCTCGCGGGTGAGCAGCTGCTGCCACGTGTCGTGGGGCGGCAGCACTTCGGCGGTGTCCTCCGCGGTGTAGATCTTCGAGTCCCGCGGGATGAACGACATGATGGCGTTCAGCGTCGTCGTCTTCCCGGACGCCGTCTCCCCGACCACGAACACTGTCTGTTCGTTCTCCAGGCAGAGCCAGAGGTACGCCGCCAGCTCCGGCGAGAGCGTCCCCCAGTTCGTGATCTGGCCGACCGACAGCGGCACCTCGTCGCCCTGGCGGATGGTCAGCGACGGCCCCTTCAACGAGACATCGTCGCTGTAGATGATGTTCACGCGGGAGCCGTCCGGGAGCGTCGAGTCCACGATGGGGTCGGAGTCCGACACCGGGTCGCCGATGCGTTCGCCCATGTTCCGCAGCCAGCCGTCGAACTCGTCGGGCGACCCGAAGTCGACGGTGGTCTCCAGCATCCCGAACGTGCCGTGGTCGACGTAGCAGTGGCTCGGGCCGATGACGTGGATGTCCTCGTTGTACGGGTCACGCATCACCGGCTCCAGCGGTCCGAACCCGACGATGTCCCGGTTCAGCTGGTAGCGGATGTTCTCGTACGTCGACTGCGTGACCGGAATCCGCCCGAACCCGAACGCCTCCTCGAGGGCGTCCCGGACGAGCGGCGCGGCCGCCCGCACCTGCCGGGCGGCCTGCTTCGGCGCCGCCGCGACGCGGCGCGCGCCCGCCTTCACCTGCTGGCCGGAGAGGTCCCCCGAGTCGAGGGACATCTGCCCGCGCTGGTCGCTGACCATCCGGTCGGCGACCGACGAGGCGTCGAAGTTCCGCACGAGCGACCCGAGGTTGTTCGGGAGCGTGCGCACGCGCTGGAACACGCCGCCCTCGTCGTCGTTGATGCGGACCGTCTCCTCCAGCAGCTCCTCGATGCGGTCGTCGTACTCGGCTTCCTGCTCGGGCGCCGGCTTGTTCACCGACTTCTCGAGAATGCGCTCGCGGACCTGGCCGAACACCGCCGCCTCCGGACCGGAGAGCTCCGGCTCGATGGTGTAGTACTTCGTGTCTTTCCCGAGGTCGCCGTACACGTGGCAGTAGATGGGGCCGCCGACGGGGTAGAGGACGTTCGGCTTGTCCGCCTCCCACTCCTCTTCGGGCTCGTCGATGAACTCCGGGAACTCCCCCGTGAACTGCTTGAACCGCTGGAGGTACTCCCGCAGGTGGGTGTTCCGACTCGCGGTCTCCCGCAACTCGTGCCCGATCTGTCGACTCCCGTGGTCTGCCATGGTGGTTGTCTCCTGCTACGCGACGCTCCGACTCTCGATGACGATGCCGGTCCCGGACCGCACCGAGTACCCGATGGTGTCACCGACCTGCTCGCCCATCCCCGCGAACCGCCGCACCGCGATCGAACGGCGGACGTCGTTGCCGACCTCCGCCATCTGTAACTCGAAGTACACGTCCGCGATGGAGCGGAACGGGCCGATGGCCTCCTCGTCTACAGTACTCGGGTCCACGGTCAAAACGATGACCTTTCCTTTCGAGACCAAGTCCCTGAAGAAGGAAATAATTTCCAGGGCGGCCTGGCGCTCCTCGTTCTGGCGGACGAGCGCCTCGAACTTCGGGTCGTTGCGCAGGATGGCGTCGAACGTGTCGATGATGACGACATCGGCCTCCCACATCTTCTCGGCCTCCATCAGCCGCTTCAACAGCTGCATGCGGTTGCCCTCCTCGTCGGAGTCCCCGCGCAGCGTGCTCCCGCCGGAGTCGACGTCCGCCTGGAAGAACAGGAGGTTCTCGTTCAGGAGGTGTTCCTCGACGTCGTAGGACAGCGAGTGCATCTGGTCGATGAACCCCCGCACCGTCAGCTCCGTCGACACCAGCGTCACCGAGTGGTCCTCCTCGCAGAGGCCGTAGGTCATCCGCTGGCTCATCGCGGACTTCCCCGCGCCGTAGTCGCCCTCGATGAGGACGATGCTGCCGCCGGGAATCCCGCCGCCGAGTTCGTTGTTCAACCGGTCGTGTTCGTCCAGCCCGAGCGAGTAGAGGTTTCGCGTGCTCATGATGTTCTGAACTCCAGCAGCTCTTCGTCGCCGTTGACCGTCACCGCAATCCGGTGGTCGCCAGCCGTGAGGTTCTGCTCGAGGGTCACCCGCACGACGTGGCCGGTCTGCCAGCTCTCGCCGTCGAGGACCGTGACGTTCGACGGCACCACGTACTGGCCGTCCACGAGGACGTCGAACGCCCCCGGCCTCGCCGGCAACGTGTTCGACCCCGTGTTCTTCACGAGCAGCGTGATAGTCCCGTTGTCGTAGATGGCGGACGGCGACCCGGGGTCGCTGATTACCTCCACGTCGGTCCGAATCTCGTCGCTGACGTCGACGCTGCGGTCGCCGAGCGCGCCGCTCAGCCGCTGGACGCCGTTTGTCATCGTGCCGGCGACCGACGCCGCCACGAGGATGCTCGCGATGAAGATGATGAGCGTCGAGGAGGAGACGCTCGCCATCTAGGTCCCCTCCACGGTCGCGGTCTCGGTCACGCCCGGTCCCGTGACGACCTTCACGCGGTCGGGCTCCCCCACGTCGAGGGTGACGTTGTACGTCTCCCCGGGCAGCCACAGCGACGTGTCGTTCTGCCCGCCGACGCTCCAGTCGACGTACTCGTCCCGGGGTTCGAACGCGCCGTCGACGAGCACGTCGGTCGCCGCGACGGACAGCGTCGTCGCCCCGGCGTTGGTCACGTTCACGGTCACGTACTCGTTGCCGCTCGCGTTGTACGTCGCGTCGACGACGGTGACGTCGGTGTTGCGCTGTTCGAGGACGCGGTCGTCGTAGCTGCTGTCCGCGTCCTGCACGCGCTCGTACCCGTTGTACGCCGCCGAGTAGAGGATGCCGACGCTGACGAACGCGGCAATGAAGAGGATTGCCGCGGAGCCACTAACGCTGAATCCCATTCCTGTGGAGGTCGTCGAAGCGGTCGACGATGGCGCGCTCGATGTTCTCGCTCGCCAGCTCGTCGATGTAGTCCAGGCTCTCCAAGTGGTCGTCCATCGTGAGCTCGGTCGTCCCGAACTCCTCGCGGTAGAGGTAGTCCGAGTCGGTCAACCCCTCGAGGTAGTCGAAGAGGTGGTCCCGGACCGGCTCGCCGATCCACCCGATGCGCTCGTAGTAGTTCAGCGTGCGGACCGTGTTCTTCGGCCCGAACTCCGAGAGCAGGTAGTCCAGCCACTCCAGCGCGACGACGTCCGCGAGGTAGCCCGTCGGCGGCTCCGCGAGGTGCGGCTCGTCGCCGTCCGAGGCGAATCCGAGCCCGGGCGCCGCCGGCGCCGAGCCAGAGGTTTCGTCGACGGCCGTCGACTCCTCTTCTTCCTCCTCGAACTCGAAGCCGCCGTCCTCGTCGGCCGTCTCCTCGTCGTCGCCCTCGAGGTCGGAGTCGTCGAACCCGAGTTCGGCCTCCTCGGCGGACGGCTCGGGCGCGTCCGTCGCGTCTGCCTCCGCTTCGACGGGCTCGCCGTCCTCCTCTTCGGCCCAGTCGGCGTCCCCGGACTCGTACTCCTCTTTGAGCTCCTCGAAGGAGGTGCCACCGCCGCCGGCGTCCTCCTCTTCCTCCTCGTCGTCCTCGTCGCCTTCGAGGTCGAACTCCTCGTCTTCGCCCTCGTCGTCGAACTCGTCGAAGTCGTCCATCTCGTCGTCCTCGAACTCCTCGTCGAACTCCCCCATGCCGTCGTCCTCGAGGTCGCCCATCTCGTCGTCCTCCTCGAAGGCGTCGTCCTCGAAGAAGTCGTCGGCGTCCGCGTCCGCGATGTCCGCGTCGAGGTCCTCCTCGGCGGCGTCGTCGCCGCCCTCCTCGTCGTCGTCGAAGAGGCCGAAGCTCTCGCCGCCACCGCCCCCCATCGCGTCGGCGTTCACGTCGTCGACGAACGGGTTGACCCCGCGGGTCACCATCTCGTAGATCTCGAGGAGCTTCCGGACGTTCTCCTCGACGTCCTCGACGCTCTCGCTGATCTGTTCGTTCTCGCTCCGGACGGTGTTGGCCTTCGACGCGACGTTCGACACTTCGGTCTCGAGCTCCTCGATGCGGTGTTCGAGCTCGTTCACGGACGCGTTCTGGGCACCCGCACCACCGTCCCCCCCGTCCATGTCGTCGAACGACCCGAACTCGTCGTCGAAGTCGTCGTCGAACTCCTCGTCGCCGCCGAACTCGTCACCGCCGAACTCGTCGCCGTCGGAGTCCCCCGACCCCTCCTCGTCGTCGTCGAGCCAACTGGCCATCCCGACGGCCAGCGCCCCGAGCTGGACGAAGACGAGCGCAGCCGGGGTGAGGTGGATAAACTTCATTCGGAGTGATACAGGTGCCCCGGACGTAATTAATGTTCTCCCCCAGTTCTCAAAACGATGAATTGGTCTCGCACGGCCTGAGGCCACGGAGACGCGTCGAGCGGCAGTAATAGCGAGCGAGGCGACCGCGTGAGCGCTCTGAGCGCCGACCGCCACTCAACGTGTCATTTCATCGACGAGAGCCGCGCGATGAAGACGAGACTGAGCACGTGGTCGGTCATCTCGAAGTCGGAGTGGCCCTCCTCGTCGGCCGGCCCCGCGAACCCCCGGACGTGATCGCGGAGCTCCTCGGCGGCGTCCTCGCCCACCCAGCCGATGGACTCGTAGTAGTCGATGGCGTCCAGCGAGCGCTTCACGCCGCCGCGCTCCAGCAGGAACTCCAGCCACTCGAACAGCGTGATCTCGGCGGCGTACTTCCCCGGCATCGTCTCCAGGTACGGCCGCTCGAGGCTCTGCTCGCTCGCGCTCGAGTGCATGAACAGCAGCTGCTTCAGCTGGCCCGACCGAATCGCCTCCTCGGCCGTCTGCTCGTGTTCGGTGAGCCGCTCCTTGAGCTCGCGGATGTTCTGGCCGTCGCTCTGGCGGGCCGCGCTGCGCAACTCCTCGGGGTCGTACTCGCGTGGATTCAGCGTCATGCTTCGGTCTCCTCGTCGAACTGGCCGTCGCTGGACGTCAACTGGTCGACCCGGTCGTCCAGCTCCCGGACCGCCTCCGACTGCTCGCTGGTCGCCTCCACGATGCGCTCGGACGCGTCCGCGGCCTGCTCGGCCTGGTCCTGGACTTCCTCGATGGTGACGATGACGTCCTCGACCGTCGACGCCTGTTCGTCGTTCGCGCGCGCGACCTCCGTAATTCCTGTGGCTGCCTCGTCGACCGCGTCCGCGATCTCCTCGAGGGCGGTCAGCGCGTCGTCGATCTCGTCGCCCGCGCGGTAGATCTGCTCGTGGGACTCCTCGACGGCGACGACCGTCTCGTTGGCCTGCTGCTGGACGTCGTCGATGCTGCCCGCGATGCGCTCGGTGTGCTCGCGGGTCTCGTTGGCGAGCTGTTTCACCTCGTCGGCGACGACCTCGAACCCGCTGCCCGCCTCGCCGGCGCGGGCGGCCTCGATGTTCGCGTTCAGCGCGAGCAGGTTCGTCTGGTCGGCGACCTCCGCGATGACGTCCACGACGTCCTCGATCTCGTCCATCTTCTCCTCGAGCTCGGAGACGCTGTCCACGAGGTCGTCGCTGATCTCGATGACCTCGTCGGTCGCCTGACTCGCGCCCTCGCTGGCGTCCAGCCCGTTCTCCGCGGCGGTCTGGGCCTGCTCGGCGGCCGCCGCCACCTGGTCGGAGCTGGCCGCGACCTCCTGCATGCTCGCCGAGAAGTTCTGCATCTCGCTGGCCGCGTCCGACAGCATCTCGTTCTGCTCGTCGACGGTCTCGGCGATCTCGGTGGCGTCCTCGGTCGCCCGCTGGATGGACGCCGCAAGCTCCTGGGTCCGCCCGTCGACCTGCCCGACGAGGCGTTCGAACTCGTCGGCCATCCCGTTCAGGTCGTCGACGACGCCGAGCAGCCGCTCGTCGATGACGCCGTCGTGCTCGAAGGACGCGCGCTGTTCGAGGTGGCCGTTCGACAGCGCGTCGATGGTCGTGCTGAGCTCGGTGACGAGCTCCTCGACGGCCTCCGTCCGGCGGACCTCCTCGGTGCGGTCCTCGACGGTCTCGACGACCGCGACGAGTTCGCCGTCGTCGTAAATCGGCGTCGCCGTGAACCGGATCTCGCGCTCCTCGCCGTCCGCGGTCACCATCGTGCTCGAGTCGACGTAGCCGGTCTCGGTCGCCTCGGCGCGCTCGACGTCGAACTCCCGGTCGGCGGTCTCGGGGGCTTCGATGACCTTGTCCGCGAGCGTCTGCACGCGACGCCCGTCCGGGTAGAACCCCTCGCTGGCGTGCTCGAGGCCGACGGCTTCCTCGGTCGGACACTTCGTGAGGTCCGCCAGCGCCTCGTTCCACGCGACGACCTCCCCCTCGGCGTCCAGCATGAACACCGGGACGCCGACCCCGTCGAGCAGTTCGTCGTCGTCGATGTTCAGCCCGCTGGCGGTCCCGCTGCCGTACTCGTCGACGCCCGCCGCGGCGTCCTCGACGACGGCGCCGAGTCCGGTCCGCAGTTGGGCTTCCGCGCGGTCCAGCGCCTCCTCGTCGACGTTCCCGTCGCGCAGGTCCTCGAACACCGACCGCACGACGCCGTCGACGGCGGCCTCGTGTGCGGCGACGAACCCCGCGGCGTCGACGCCCGCCGCCTCGTAGGCGGGGACGTACGTCCCGGGCTCCGGCCCGGTTTCGTCGAGGAGCCCCTCGAGGTGGTCGTGGGCTTCGTCCGGGAGGCCCGCGTCGAGGCGCGCCCCCTCGACCTCGTAGCCGTCCCGGACCGCCGCCGCGTGTCTGTCCTGCCCGCCGAAGGAGAACTGGCCGGTGTCGGTGCCGCCGTCCGTCGCCGGCTGCTCCGACCCCCCGCCGAGTAGTTTTCGAAGCGTACCCAGCATTTGTAGCCCAACAGCAACGAAGTAGGTATAAAAGGTTTCCCCCACGGTTACCATTTCGTATAATCGGGTAGGCGCCCGCTACGCGTGCGTAAAGACAATCGTACGGTCGGTCTCCCGAACGATGCAGACGTCGACTGACGACCCCGGCGACAGCTGGCAGGTCCGCTCGGTCGTCGCCAGCGCCTCCGCGAACGCGTCCCCGCAGGCCGGGCACGTCACCCCGTCGCGGTTCTCGAACACGCGCTCGGTTCCGGTGTCCTGCACGAGCTTCAGGCGGTGTCTGACGGCCTCGAAGTCGACTGTCTCGCCCATGCTACCGACTCACTGCGTCCGGAAGTATAGCTGTTAGCGAAGCCATACCGCGTTTTTCACGCCTGATAACCGGGGGCGTACCTTTTAGTATAGTTCAGGATTCTGTGCGGGTGAGCCCCAGCAGCCCGTCACGGGACCGGGGCAGAGAAACCACAAAAATGTTCGAGTTCATCAACGAGGAAGACGAGCGCGGTCAAGTGGGGATCGGGACGCTCATCGTGTTCATCGCGATGGTCCTGGTCGCCGCGATCGCCGCCGGCGTCCTCATCAACACCGCGGGTGTCCTCCAGACCCAGGCCGAGGACACGGGGCAGGACAGTACCGACCAAGTCGCGAACAACATCAACGTCATCGGCGCCGTCGGTGAAGTGAACGACGTGAGCGAAGTCGAGTACGACGACACGACCGTCTACGAGATCCGGACGACGGTCCAGAAGTCCCCGGGCGCGGGTGACATCGACCTCTCCGGGCTGAGCATCCAGTACGTCGGCCCGAACGGGTTCGGTAACCTCGTCCACATCAGCGAGAAGAACACGTCCCAGCACAACGTCTCCAACGTCTACTTCGTGCAGGCCATCACGGCCGAGACCGAGGAAGACACGGTGATGACCTCCGAGAGCGACCGCTACGAACTGGTCATCCCGACCGGTACCTACTGGGACAACAGCAGCGATACGATCCAGAACGCGACCGATGGCGTTGAGGTTGCCGCGGGTGCCTACGAGGATGTCGACGACATCGACGCCAACCCGTCCGGGGTCGACATCGACAACACGGACCTCGACCTGCTTCAGGAGAGCGACCGCGTCGAGCTGACCATCACGACCGACTCGGGTTCGCAGCGCTACGTGAACCTCCGCGTCCCGTCCTCGCTCGTCGGTGACGAGGGCGGCACGGTCACGCTGTAATCCAGAGTAATGTTCGAGTTCATCAACGAGGAAGACGAGCGCGGTCAAGTGGGGATCGGGACGCTCATCGTGTTCATCGCGATGGTCCTGGTCGCCGCAATTGCCGCCGGCGTCCTCATCAACACCGCGGGTGTCCTCCAGACCCAGGCCGAGGACACGGGGCAGGACAGTACCGACCAAGTCGCGAACAACATCAACGTCATCGGCGCAGTCGGTGACATCTCGGAGTCGGACGGTACCGCACCGCCGATCGTGAACACGACCAGCGAGTCCGGCACGCAGAACTTCACGACCTTCGAGAACGCGACCGACCAACCGAAGGCACACACCATCCGGCTCGCCGTGCAGAAGTCGCCGGGTGCTGCCGACATCGACCTCTCCGGGCTGAGCATCCAGTACGTCGGCGGGGACTCGTTCGCGAACCTCGTCCACGCCACGCAGGCTGAAGCGCCCGTCGTGACGAACGTCAGCGACGAACCGGTCATCGAAGACGGGAACAACGGTGAACCCGGTTACTTCGTCAGCAAGATCACCGCCGAGAGCGACGACACGGTGATGACCGCTGAGAGCGACCGCTACGAGATCGTCATCCCGCTCCAGCAGGCGTACAACACGAGCGCTGACTCGGCGGAGAACGTCGACCAGGAAGATGTCGGTAGCGCCATCGACTCGCTCAACTCTGACGAGGGCTACGACAACAGCAAGCTCGGTCTCCTCGACGAGGGCGACGTCGCCGAGCTGACGATCACCACGGAGTCCGGTTCGCAGCGCTACGCGAACCTCCAGGTGCCCGACTCGCTCGTCGGCGACGAAGGCAGCACGGTCCAGCTGTAGTCGACTCCGCGCCGCTTTTCACTTTTTGCGCGACGCTCTCGTCGAACAGCGACGGCAGAAGAACTAGTCGAGTGTCACTCGGAGGTTGTCGCCGGTGACGCCGACGTGCCGTTGTCCGCTGTCTCGTTCTCGAGCGCTTCGTCGGTGTAGCCGCTCGCGAACACGGTGTTGAGGAGTTTCGTGCCGTCCCACTCGCCGCTGTTGTACTTCTGGACCCAGTCGCGGCGCACGAGGTAGCCGTCGGGCTGTTCGGCGGGGTCGTGGGGGTTCTCGATGTGGGCGTGGACGACGTCGGCTTCGTCGCCGTCCTGTGCGACGTACTCGGCGTACATGCGCGCCATCTGGCCGACCTCGCGGACGTGCTGGCGCTGCGGGGGGACGTCTTCGACCTCGCCGGCGCGCGTGCGATACGAGATTTCGACGGCGTCCGCGTCGGGGGAGTAGCGGAACTCCGTGACGTCGAGGCGGGCGGCCTCGGTGCCGCTGTTCTCGAGGATGTAGTGGAACTCGGCGAGCGTCGCGGTGCCGTCGTCGTTCGGCTCCTCGGGTTCGACAGTCCGCGTCCCGCCGGGCTCGTCGTCGCCGAGGACGGTGTAGCCGACGCCGAGCACGGAGCCGAGGCCGATGCCGGCCGCGCCCACGACCATCGTCCGTCGGGAGACGTCGAGCACGCCGCCGTCGTCGGCGCCGGCGTCGTCGGTCGGTGGGTCGCTGGGCGTCGAACCGTCGTCTTCGCTCATGGCGGCGCCTATGCGGCCCGCGTATATGTCGCTTGGGCACTCGTGTCTGCGGGTTTACGTGTTTTCCGCGCGGGTGCTCGACCACCAACACCGACTTATACGTTCTCGTCGTAACGTCCGGGTAGTGCCATCGCTGTACGGGCTCGAACGCTCCGGCGACGTCGAGAAGCTCGTCGAACTGCTCCGGGAGAGCGAGAAGGAGACGGTTCGGCGCCGCGCAGCCGAGATTCTCGGGAACCTCGACGACCCGGAGTCGGCGGGGTTGGACGCGCTCGTGGAGGCGATGAGCGACGAGGAGGCCACCGTCCGCGCGGCGGCCATCGACGCGCTCACCCAGCAGGAGGCGGTCGAGGCCCTGATGAAGGGGCTGGGGGAGTCGGTCCCGGAGTCGGGGGCGACGTGGGCGCAGGCGGAGGCGTTCGTGGAGAACCTGCGCGCGGACACGGTGGAGCTGCGGATGGCGTCGGCGAACGTGCTGGGGTTGCTCGGCGTAGAGGACGCGGCGAAGCCGCTGGCCCAGCGCCTGCAGTCCGAACCCCACCCCGAGGTGCGGGCGCGGATTGCGCGCGCGCTCGGCCGCATCGGCGACCCGTCGGTCGCGGGCGTGCTCGTGGAGTGCCTGGAGGGGCAGCCGCTGGGCGTGCGCCGGGAGGCCGCGGAGGCGCTCGGCCGGCTGAACGGCAAGACGGCGCTCCGGGGACTGCTGCAGGTCGTCGACGACGACAGCGAGGAGATGCGGCGGACGGCCGTGAGCTCGCTGGGGAAGTTCGAGAACGCCAAGCCCGTCGACGCGCTGGTCGAGCGGCTGGGCGACGAGAGCGACCTCGTGCGCCGGGCGGCGGTGTTCTCGCTCATCGAGATCCTGTCGAACGTGCCGCCGGACCGCAGCCACGAGCTCCGGGAGACCATCGTCGACCGGATGGCCGCGCGCAGCGACCCCTCCATCGTGGCCTCGCTCGTGGAGATTATCGAGGAGGGAACCCAGATTCACCAGCGCCGGAACGCGGTGTGGATGCTCGGCCGGGTCGCCGGCGACAAGTCAACGAAGATGGAGGCCGTGGAGGCGCTCCGCGACGTCCTCGGCGAGGACGACGACCTCATCTCGCAGTTCGCGGCGACCGGGCTCGCGGAGATCGGCGGCCGGATGGTTGAGACGGCGCTGCTGGAGGTCATCGAGACCGACGAGTACGGCGACGACTCGGTGGCGATGGCGGCGTTCGCGCTCGGGAAGGTCGGCGGCGAGCGCTCCCGGAAGCGCCTGGAGAAGCTCGTCGACGAGACCGAGAACGCGGAAGTGCGCCGGCGGGCGTTCTCCGCCATCTCGAAGCTCGGCGGCCACACGTAAGCGGTCGCGCCCGCGGTCGGGCGGCCCGCTTTCAAATCCGAGAATCGCACGCAAAACGTTATATGCGCCAGTGGAATAACTTCCGCAAGCAATGAGTAGGGACGCGCCGGGCCGGCACGCAACCGTTGGGGCTGGGACGCCCGCCCGTCCGCTCGGGGAAGCCGAATGAGCGAGTCCGAGTACAAGATCGCGGACGGCGCCGGGAAGTTCCTGCAGGCGGTCAAGGACGGCCGGCGGATGAAGGACGCGGACTGGACGAACGGCCGCATCCTCCTGTCGAACAAGCGCATCGTCCTCGCGGGCAACGACGGGAAGCGCAGCCTCCCGCTGTCGAAGGTCTCCAGCCTGAGCGGCCGCTACGACGTCAACCAGACGGTCGCGAAGGTCAGCGACTACGTCTCCCTGCAGATGGAGAGCGAGAGCGTCGTGCTGGTCTCGATGGGGGAGAACACCGAGCAGTTCGAGACCAAACTCTACGGCGCGCTGCTCGACCAGACGGAGCTGCTCGTGAAACACCCCGCGGTGAAGGGCGGCGTCGTCCAGGACGAGTCCTTCGAGCGCGCGCGCATCAAGGTCGACGACGACCAGCTGAGCGTCGCGATGCAGAACGGGTCGTTCGTCCCCGTGGACCTCGACGACGTCGGCTCCGCGGAGGCCGCCTCGCTGGACGTGCAGGGCGAGAAGAGCCCCGTGCTGAAGGTCGAGCACACCGTCGAGGACACGAGCGTGCAGACGTACTTCTCCAGCGACTCGCACACGTGCTCGATTCTGGAGTCGCTGCTGACGAAGGAAGCCGAGAAGAGTCAGGGCTCCGTGGACCTCTCGGAGACGGAGAAGCGCGTGCTGATGGCCCTGTACTCGGGGGTGTCGTCGTTCGAGATTCCGGACTTCCTCGGGATGGACGTCGACGAGGTCGAGTCCATCTTCGAGCGGCTCATCGAGGTCGACGTCTTAGAGGAGGTGCGCAAGCGCCGCGAGGTGACGATGAAGACCCGCGGGCGGAACATCGCCAGCGAAGCCATCAACGAGGAGTAGGCGGCTTCGAACCGCGAGTCACATGTTGACGTCTTCGATGTGCTCGCTGACGGCGGCCCGGCCCATCGACGTGAGCCGCGGGCCGTCGTCGTCGCGGACGAGTTCCTTGTCGATGAGGTCGTTGAGCAGCACCGTGAGCCGGCTGGCGTCGACGCCGAGGACGGTCGCGAGGTTCGCGCTCGGGCCGCTGGAGTAGATGGCGACCAGCGCCTCGACCTCCTCCTCGGAGAGGTCGACGTCCGCGAGGTCCTGCTTGAGGAGCGTGTAGCGGAGGCGGATGAACCGCCCGAGGAGGTTCATCTTCCGGCCGGAGTCGAGCGCGAGCTCAGTCGTCACGGGCCCGGTCCCGTCCATGTGCCGGACGGACAGCAGCTGCTGCGAGGAGCCGCCGAGCTCGCGGTTCACGCGCTCGAAGTGCGTGACCGTGGAGACGTCGATTTCGGCGGCGGCGTCCCCGCGGAGTTCGACGGTGCCCGGGGAGACCGACAGGGTCCGGGACTCGAAGCTCCGGTCGGTGACGCGGCCGCCGCGGCGCGCGGGGTGTTTCGCGTACACCGTCGACCCGTTCAGCAGGCCCTTGAAGACGAGGATGACGAAGCGTTCGACCGTGTCGCCGGCGCCCTCGACGACGGCGACGCGGCGGTCGCCGTCGCGCTCGTAGGCGATGGTGACGGTGTCGTCGAAGAACTCCGCGAGGTCGCCGGGCGCGGTGTCGTGCTGGACGTCGAAGACGCCGCCCAGCGGGATGGTGACGCGGTCGTCGTCCGTGGCGAGGACGATGCGTCGCTTGCTCATCACGACGCGCCCGCGCACGGGCTCGGCGTGCGTGGCCGTGTCGGGGATGAACGACGTGACGAAGTCCGCGATGGCTGATTCCGACATGGCCCCGTGGTACGACCCGTAGTTGGTCAGCGAAACAGAATAAGCGTTACTCCTCGCCGTCGGGGAGCCGTCGGTAGATGCGGATGCGGGGGTCGGCGGCCTCGAAGCGCTCCTTGACGCCGCTGGGCAGCGTCTCGGTCTGCCCGAGGACGAGGTGGCCGCCCGCCCGCAGGGACGCGCTCACGGTGTCGAGGATGGGGCGCTTGTACTGCTTGTCGATGTAGATGCAGACGTTCCGACAGCAGACCAGGTCGAAGCCGGACTTGGGGTCGTCCGTGATGAGGTCGTGGCGCTCGAAGGTCACGAGGTCCTTGACGTGGTCGGCGACGACGAACCCGCGGTCGGCGCGCTCCTCGACGTACGCCGTGGGGTCGTCGAGGAAGCCCAGTTGCTCGCGGATGTCCGCGGTGCGCGTGCTCTGGTAGTACCCCTCGCGGGCGCGGTCGAGGGCGTCGTCGTCGATGTCGGTCGCGAGGATGTCGACGTCCCGCGGCGGGATGCCGGCGTCGAGCGCGAGCATCGCGATGGAGTACGGCTCGCGGCCGTCCGCGCACGCCGCCGACCACACCGACACCGAGGGCCGCTGGTCGGCCGTCTCGACGAGCACGTCCTCGAGGGCCGCCCAGACCTTCCGGTCGCGGAAGAACTGCGTGACGTTGACGCTGAGCGTGTCAAGGAGTTCCGCGCGCTCGTCGGGGTCCTCGCGGAGCACGTCGAGGTACTCGGCGTACGTGTCGGCGTCCCGGCGGCGCATCCGCGCGGACACCCGGCGGTCGAGGTAGGCGTCGTCGTAGTAGCTGGTCGCGAACGTCGTCTCGCGTTCCACGAACGCCAGCAGGTCCTCGAACTCGGTCAAATCACGTCCACCCCGTCGACGCGGTCTATGCGGACGTCGCCGCTCGCGGGGGAAAAGGTCACCGACCGGCCGGTGCTGCCGCCGGTCTCGCTGGCGAGCAGCGGCACGTCCGCGTCGGCGAGCGCGCGCTCGGCGGCGTCGACGTTCCGGTCGCCGATGGCCTCCCCGACCGAGATGTCCAGCATCGCGGAGCCGCCGACGAGCTTCGCGGCGACGTTCTCGGGGTCGGCGCCGCGGCGGTACATCGCCGCGAGCATCTCGTCCAGCCCGGAGTCGACGTACTTCGCGGGCTTCTCCGCCGGCGACGGCGCCGCGGGCAGCATCGCGTGCAACAGCCCGCCAACCGCGGCGTCGGCGTCGTAGACCGCGACCGCCACGCAGGAGCCGAGCCCGCTGGTGACGAGGGTGTCCTCGCCGTCCGTGACCCGCCAGTCAGCGACGCTGACCCGAGCCTTCTGCGCCTCGCTGCTCACGCGCCGTCACCCCCGGTGTCGTACTCCGGCGGGAACTCGGGGTCGGCGTCGCCCGCCGACAGCTCGGTTGCGATTTCGGCGACCGTGTCGGCGTCCTCGGGGCTGGGGAACGCGCAGACCCGGCAGGTCAGGTCGTCGCTGAGCGCGACCGTGGCGTCCACGACGGCGACCGTGTCGGCGTGGCGGCCGTACGCCGCGGCGACCGTGTCCAGCACCGCGCGGCCGTCGTCGCGGACGTGCGAGGGCGTAGAGACGTCGATGGTGGCGTCGAGGGCGTTCGCCCAGCCGTCGAGGACGCCGCTGGCGGTGACGTTCCCGAGCTCCGCGATGGCGCTCTCCGCGAGCGCCTCGTCAGGGTCCTCGCGGGCGACGAGCGCGTCCGCGACCGCGCCCGACTCGTCCTCGTCGAACAGCACCGCGAGCACCGTGTTCACGGGGCCGTCGCTCTCGAAGACCGCGCCCTCGTAGGCGGCGTCGTCGAGCAGCGACGGGACGTCCTCGACGGGCACGAAGTCGAAGTGCGACTCCACGGCGTCCGGGTCGATGCCCGTCATCGCGGCGAGGTGGTCCGCGACGGCGTCCGCGCTGTGCGCGGTCAGCTGGGCGTACGCCGCGAGCGCGTCCGCCGAGAGGTCGCCGTCGTCCCCGAGGTAGTCGACGAACTCCTCGGCCGCGGGCAGCACAGCGAACCGGCAGGTGCCGTCGACGCCCGCTAAGGCGACGCGGCTCTCGAAGACGAACGCCGCGCCGTCCGCGGCGGCCACGTCGTCGACGAGCGCGTCGTCGACGTCGACCGGTTCCGGCGGCTGCACGTCGATGGTCCCCTCGGTGTTCTCGGCCCACCCGTCGACGAATCCGCTGGTGAGGATGTTCGCGACCTCCGGGAGCGCGCCGTCGCCCGTGCCGGTCTCCTCGGCGACGCGGGCGGCGAACGGCTTCTCGAAGGAGACGAGCGCGCGGCCCGCGAGCGCGCCGTCGAACGGCACCGCGATGCGCGTCGCCGCGTCCCCGAGGAACGACGACAGGCCGTCGGCGTCCACGAGCGTCGTCCGCGAGAGCTCGCAGTGCGCGGGGACGCCCGTCAGCGTCTCGAGCGCCTCGGCCGCGCGCCGGCCCCCCTTCGCGCCCGTGTGGCTGAACGACGCCAGCGAGTCGAGGTCGACCCGCATCAGATGTCGTTGATCATCGAGACGAACTCCTCGATGTCCGGGAACGAGTAGATCTTCGCCTCGACGTCCGCGTCGGGCGCCGAGAGCGTGGCGTCGAACACCATCGCGATCTCGTGCTCGCCGGGGTCGACGCAGTGCGCGACGATGTCGTCGCCGGACGCCCGGAAGAGGTTCGGCGTGGAGATGTCGATGGTGCGCCCGAGCACGTTCGCCCAGCCGTCGATGAACCCGCTGGTCATGATGTTGCCGACCTCGCGGATGGCCGAGCGCTCCATCTCGCTGTACGCGCCGCCGTCGCTCTCGACGCCGCCCATCATCGTGGAGGCGACCCGCCGCGCGCTCGCGTCGTCGAACAGCACGAGCACGGAGCCGTGGGGCTGCTCGACGAGCGGGACGTTCACGCCGACCTGCTTCTCGTTGCCGAGGTGGGCGCCGAGGTCTTCGACGTCGATGACGTTGATCTTCGTGATCTCCATCTCCGTGTCGACGCCCGTGAGCTGGCTGAGGTTGTCAGCCACCGTGGAGGCGCCCTCGCGGGCGAGCCGGTTCACCGTCTGCAGCCGCCGGATGTCTATCATCGTGTCCATGGTTAGAGAGTCGACACGTCGAGGATGGTCACGACGTCGCCCTCCCCGAGGACGGCCGCGCCCGAGAGGCCCGGAATCCCCGAGAGGATGCCCTCGAAGGGCTTGACGACGACCTCCTCCTGGCCGCGCACGTCGTCGCAGTGGACCGCGACCTGCCGCTCGGTGTCCCGGATGCGGACGAGCATCCCGTCGTCCTCGCGGGTCTCCCCGGGGACGTTCAGCGCCTCGCCCAGCCGCACCAGCGGGTAGACCGTCTCGTCGTACGTGATGACCTCCTCGCCGTCGACGGTCTTCACCTGCCGCATCCGCGAGATCTCGTCGACGGTCTTGATGGGGATGCCGTACTCCTCGCCGCCGCTCTCCACGAACAGCACCTTCACGATGGCCACCGTCACCGGCAGCGTCATCGTGAACGTCGTGCCCTCGCCGGGGACGCTGGAGACCGACACCGAGCCGTCGAGCCGCGACACCGTGTCGCGGACGACGTCCATCCCGACGCCGCGCCCGGAGACGTCGGTCACCTCGTCGTTCGTGGAGAAGCCCGGGTGGAAGACGAGGTCCTCGACCTCCGCGTCGGAGAGCTCCTCGACCTCCTCGCGGGACTTGATGCCCTTCTCGACGGCCTTCTCGCGGACGCGCTCGCGGTCGATGCCGCTGCCGTCGTCCCGCACCTCGATGACCACCTGGTCGCGGTGGCGCTCCGCCGACAGGGTGACGGTGCCCTCGGGGTCCTTGCCGTTCGCTTCCCGCACTTCGGGCGGTTCGATGCCGTGGTCGACGGCGTTCCGCAGCAGGTGCATCAGCGGGTCGCTGATCTCCGTGAGGATGGTGCGGTCGAGCTCCACGTCGTCGCCCTCCACGACGAACTCGATGTCCTTGTCCTGCTCGCGGGCGAGGTCCCGGACCAGCCGCGGGAACTTCCCGACGATCTTCTTCATCGGGACCAGGCGCATGTCCATCACGGTGTCCTGCAGGCTCCCGGAGATCTTGTCGAGCTCGTCGAGCTCGTCGTCGACCTGCCGGTCGCTGCCCTCCATCCCGCGCCGGAGCTTGATGCGCGTCGTCACGAGCTGTTCGACCAGCCCGTGGAGCTCGTCGAGCTGGTCGACGTCCACGCGCACGGACTGAATCTCCGTGTCCGTGTCCGCGACCGGCGACTCCTCGTCGTCCGCAGCATCCCCTGCTGCACCGTCGTCTGCTCCTGCGTCGGCAGCGGCCGCTCCCGCCGCAGCGTCGCCGGCGTTCGCCGCATCGACCTCGTCAGTCTCGGCGTCGGCCGCGGAACTGCCGGCGTCGCCGTCCGCCTTCGCGTCGTCCACGGTCAGTTCCGCGACCGTGGCGTCGTCGAGCTTCGGGAACCCGTGGACCGTCGCGGCGACGTCGGCGACGTCGCTGGCGACGACGAGGTCGAAGCCGTCCTCGTACTCGCCGTCGTTGATGGCCTCCGGGCTCGGGTCGGCGCCGAGCAGGTCGAACTCCTCTTCGGCGGCCTCCAGCACGAACATCCCGTCGACGCCCTTCATCTGGGAGTCGCCCATGTCCACGTGGACGTGGAAGACCCGGCGGTCGGTGTTCGCGACCGTCTCGCGGTCGACGACGGCGAACGGGTCCACGTCGGGCGTCGCCTCGTCGCCGGTCGACTCCGCCGGCTCCTCGGCTGCGGCCTCGTCGTCGGCCTCGTCGAGGACCGCGCGCACGGATTCGACGGTGTCGGAGACG
Organism: Halobacterium sp. CBA1126; assembly: GCF_009741975.1. Taxonomy (GTDB): domain Archaea; phylum Halobacteriota; class Halobacteria; order Halobacteriales; family Halobacteriaceae; genus Halobacterium. The sequence continues at coordinate 38,751 of NZ_WPCF01000001.1, forward strand.
TCCCGCTGGACCTCCCCGTTGGCCTCGATCTCGTCGAGGCACGCCTCGATCTCGTCGACGCCCTCGAAGATGCGGTCCATCCGGTCGCCCGTCACCGCGAGGTCGCCCTGCCGCATCGCGTCCAGCAGGTCCTCGACGGCGTGAGCGAGCTCGCTGGCCTGCTCGAACCCCATCGCGCCGAAGTTCCCCTTCAGCGTGTGGGCGGTCCGGAAGATGGCATCCATCGCCTCCTCGTTGCCCGGGTCGGACTCGAGCTCCAGCAGCGCGTTGTTCAGATTCGTTACGTGTTCTTCGCCCTCGCGCACGAACGCTTCCAAGTAGTCGTCCATTCAGGAACTCCTCCGTATCGAGTCGGTGATCGCTTCTGTCAGTCGGTCCGCCGGCAGCACCTCGTCCACGCAGCCGGTCTCGATGGCGCGCTCCGGGATGCCGAACACCGCGCTGGTCGCCTCGTCCTGCGCGAACGTCGCGCCGCCGGCCTCCTTCACCGCGCGGACGCCGTCGGCGCCGTCCGTCCCCATCCCCGTCAACACCACCGCGACCAGCGGGTCCGTGACCCGCTCCGCGGCGGACTCCATCGTCACGTCGATGGCGGGCCGCACGCTGTGGCGCCGCTCGCCCTGGTCGAGGCGCACCCGGAGCCGGCCGTTCGAGTACCCGGACACCTGCATGTGGTAGTCGCCGCGCGCGACCAGCCCCTCGCCGCCGCTGATGCGGTCGCCGTCCTCGGCCTCGCTGATGTCGTACTCGCTGGTCTGGTCGAGGCGCTTCGCGAACCGCGAGGTGAACTGGTCGGGCATGTGCTGGACGACCAGCACGCGGAAGTCCGCCTCCCGCGGCAGCGCGCCCAGAAGCGACTCCACGACGTTCGGGCCCCCCGTCGACGCCCCCACGAGCAGCGTCGGGTGGTCGACGTAGTCGGCGTCGGTCGCCGGCGTACTGGTCGTCGGCGCCGACTGCTCGACGTCGTTGCCCGCCGTCGGGTCCGCCGCGGCGACGCGCTCGACCGCCGCCACGAGCTCCTCGCTGTGGCCCGACAGCTCCGTCGAGATGGTGCCGCCGGGCTTCGCGAACGTGTCCACGGCGCCCTTCTCCATCGCTTCGAGGGTCGCGTCGGCGTCCTCGGTGGTCAGCGCGGACAGCATCAGAATCGGCGTCGGGTGGCGGTCCGTGATGGCTTCGACCGCCTCGATGCCGTTCATCTCCGGCATCTCGACGTCCATCGTCACCACGTCCGGGTCGAGCTCCTCGACCTTCTTGACGGCCTGCTTGCCGTTCGCCGCGGTGTCCGCGACCTCGACGCCGCCGTTCTCCAAGATGTCGCTGATGACCGTCCGCATGAAGTGCGAGTCGTCGACCACCAGCGCCGTCGTCATGCCGCCAACACGTCGGAGATGGCGTCCATCACGCTGGGCTTCTGGAACGGCTTCGTGATGTACCCGTCGGCGCCCGCCTTCACGGCCTTCTTCATCTTCTCCTCCTGGCCGATGCTCGTACACATGATAATGTGGGCGCTCGGGTCGTGGTCTTTGATGTCCGCGGTCGCCTCGATGCCGTCGCGGATCGGCATCACGATGTCCATCATCACGAGGTCGGGGTCGTACTCCTTGTACATCTCGACGGCCTCGACGCCGTTCTCGGCCTCGTCCGCGATCTCGAACTCCTCTTCGAGAATCTCGCGGAGCAAGTTCCGCATAAACTCCGAGTCGTCCACCAGTAGGACCTGCTTCGCCATGGCTCGCTGATTTGGGAACGGGGCTAATAAACCCTCGTCACCGATTATCAGCGCTGATTGTCGCCGTTGTCCGCGTCGTCGACCGCGTCGATGAGCCGGTCGATGTCCAGCCACAGCACGAGGTCGACGTCGGCGTCCTCGATGTCGTCGTCCTCCTCGAGCTCCTCGTTGAGCTTCCGGATGACGCCCTTCACGAGGTCGCGCTCGACGGCCGCGGTGCCGATGCGGCGCACGTCCTCCCCGGTGTCGACCTGCAGTTCGGGGTAGTCCGAGACCTCCGTCACCTCGGCGACCCGCAGCCCGATCTTCTGCTTGTCGTCGGCGCGGTCCAGCACGAGGATGTTGTCCGACGGGAGTTCGCCCTCGATGGCGAGGAACTCCCGCGGGTCGACGATGGCGGTGGTCTCCCCGCGGAGGTCCATCACGCCCTCCACGGCGTCCGGCGCGCGCGGCACACGGGTGACCTGCTTGGACTCGACGATGCTGTCGACGGCCTCGATGTCGATGGCACACACCTCGTTGCCGAGTTCGAACTCGACGACGTGGGCGGCCGTCTCGGACTGGCGCTCGCCGCCCTCGAGATTCATCATGCCCTGCAGACGAACGACCACCGATAAAACCCTTTCGCGGCCGTTATCAGCGCGGAAAACCGGCTCCGCCTACCGCCGGGGGAAGACGAGGCCGTCCTCCTCGGAGACGGTCTCCACGAGCTCCCGAATCGAGTCCTCGGGCCCGAGGTCGTGGGCCTCGAGGTACGCGACGAGCCGCGACGTCGGGTAGCGAGCCTGCACGCTGGACTCCGCGAGCAGGATGCCGAGCGCCTCGTCGACGGGCGTGCCCGCCGCGACCTGCTGGGCGTACCAGACGAGCAGCCCGTCGAAGGCCGCGCCGATGTCGTCGGTCGCGAGCTGCTGGTGGTTGATGGAGTCGCCGGACTTCGCAGCGATGCGGTAGGCGTACTCGCTGTCGTGCTCGTCGAGTTCGTCGCCGAGCCACCGCTTCACGTCCCGGCCCGTGACCTCGCCGTCGTCCGCGTCCTCCGCGTCCGCGGCGTCCTCGCTGGCGTCCTCGTCGTCGGATGCTTCGGGCTCGTCGGCTGATTCCTCGTCTGCCTCCGCGTCCTCGTCGTCGACGGTCGCTTCGTCGGCGTCCTCGGGGGGGTCCGGCGGGCCGTCGGGACCGATGACGTACCGGTCGCCCCCGATCGAGGCCACCTCCTCGCGGGCCTCGATGTCGAGCTCGTCCGGGGAGAGGACGGTTTCGTCGGCGTCCGGGTCGCCGGATGGGGCCATACCCGGAGGGTTGGCCGCGCGCGCTCTAAAGTCTATCGCGGGGGCTCGCCGGCGAGCCGCCGGCCACCCACCTTTTTCGCGGCGCCGGTCGAACCCGACTGTATGTCGTGGTACGCGGTCGACGCGCTGGACGAGGCGCTCGCGGAGGCGAAGTCGCTACTCGTGCCCGTCGACGTCGGCGTCTGGGTCCGGCTGGCCGTCATCACGCTGTTCGCTGGCCTGTCGCCGCCGCAGACCCCGAGCGTCTCCGTCGACGTGCCGCCCCAGGCCGTCGTCGAGTACGGCGAGAACCTCCTGCGACCGCAACTGCTCGCGGCCGCGCTCTCCCTGCTCGCTATCGGTGTCGTCCTCGCCGTCGGGTTCGCCGTCGTCGGCTCGGTCATGGAGTTCGTGCTCGTGGACGCGCTCCGCTCGCGGGACGTCCGCATTCTCGGGCCGTTCAAGCGGCGACTCGGCCCGGGGCTGCGGCTGTTCGCCTTCCGCGTCGCGGTGGGACTCGTCGTCCTGCTCGCGACCGCCGGCGTCGCGTCCCCGTGTTCCTCGCCGCGACGACCGGCACCGTCCTCCCGCTGCTCGCGCTCGTCGTGACCGTCCCGCTGTTGGCCGTCGTCGGCGCGCTCGCGGCGTTCGCCTCCGAGTTCACGACGGCGTTCGTCGTGCCGCTGATGGCCGAACGCCGCGACACGCTCCTCGGCGGCTGGCGGCGCCTCTGGCCGACGCTGCGGGCCGACTGGCGGGAGTTCGCCGTCTACGTCCTCGTGAAAATCGTGCTCGTGGTCGGCGCCGGCGTCGTCTTCAGCCTCGCGGGCGCCATCGTCGCCATCCCCCTCGGCCTCGCCGTGTTCGGCGCCGCGCTCACGCCGGTCGCGTTCGTCGCCGTCGCGGTCGCCGGCGTCCTCGGCTTCCTCGTGCTCGCCGCGGTCAGCGTCCCGGTCGTGACCGGGCTGCGCTACCACTCGCTGTGCACGCTCGACGCGTCCGGCGTCGAGTTCACGCTTCACTAATTCGCCGACTTTCCACGCTCGCTAATCGTCGTCGCTGCGGTAGGCGTCGCCACCGCGCTTGCGGACGCGGAGGACGTACAGCGTCTGCGAACTCCGGTCAGCGCGGCAGCCGAGGCGGAACGGTCCGACCCGGAGTTTCTGGTGGGGTGCGCCCTGCAGTGGCTCGAGGTAGTCGAACGGGTCGCGCCACGGGTCGTCGACCACTTCGTCAAGCTTCGACGCGATTCGCTCCTGTGCGTACGCCTCGAGGGACGCGAACTGGCGGTCGGCGGTCTTCGTAAGTTCCCAGTCCCAGTCGTCGCTCATTCGTCGCCGAGGTCGTACTCCGCTTTGACGTCGTCGCTGCTCCGGGTGCGCCCCTCGCGAACGTCGACTTCGCCGGCGAGCATCGCCTTGAGGTCCGCGCGGTCGAAGTCGGGGTGTTTCACGGCGTCCCGGAGGACGGCGCGAATGAACTCGCTGCGGCTGTTGTACCCTTCCTCCTGCCACGTCGCGTCGACGTCGTCGAGGAAGGTTTCGGTGATGCGGATGTTGACGGTGGTCTTCTCCGGTGGGTTCTCCGCTTCGGCCATTACGTGTTGAATTTGTGTACCAATAGCACTTACAGCTGTCGGTGGCCTCGGGACCGGACGACGCAAAACGAGCGCGACGGAGTTCGTCGGAGACCGACCCTGATTACGTCAGCGCCGCCAGCAACTCGATAGCGAGCCCCTTGTCCAGCGGGTCGTTGGCGTTCCCGCACTGCGGGGACTGCACGCACGCCGGACAGCCGTCCGCGCAGTCGCAGGACTCCAGCATCGCGAGCGTGCGCTCCGCGAGGTCCGCGACCGAGTCGAAGCCCGCGCGAGCGAGGCCGACGCCGCCCGGGTAGCCGTCGTAGATGAAAATCGTCGGGCGGCCGGTGTGCGGGTGGACGGGCGTCGAGAGGCCGCCGACGTCCCCGCGGTCGCAGAGGAGCTCGGTGGGGAACATCGAAATCATCGCGTGCTCGGCGGCGTGGATGGCGCCCGGGAGGTCGCCCGCCGCACGCAGTTCGGCTTCGACGTCCGACGGGACGGTGTAGTAGAGCGCGCGCGTCTCCAGGGTCTGTTCGGGGAGGTCGAGTGTCATCGTCGCCTCCGTCTCGCCGCGCTCGGCGTTCCGGCGCTCGTAGCCCGTGACCTGCTCGGTGAGCGTGACGTCCGCGAACCGCACGGGGACGTCCTCGCGGGCGAACGGCGCGCGCTCCTCGCGGTTCTCGCGGACCTCGACGTCCTTGTCGGTGAGCACGCGCGTGTAGTGGTCGGCGTACGTCGGCTGGAGGTCCGCGACGTCGTTCGCGAGGTCGAGGTCCACGACCTCGTAGCGCTGGCCCTGGTGGTGGTAGATGGCGCCCGGGTGGGCGTCCCGGAGCGCGTCCGAGAACTCCATCGACGCCACCGTGTCTCCTGACGGGTCCAACAGCCTGACTTCGCGGTCGTCGATGGAGCGCAGGCTCATCTCGTGCTGGGGGCTGCCGTCGCCCGCGTACGTCCAGCGCGTGCCGTAGTCGGTCTCGCGGCGCTCGAGCACGCCCCGCTCTTCGAGTGTTCGGACGCGCTCGGCGAACCTCGGGAAGTAGGCCTCGTCCTCGGGGGAGAGCCAGTTCTCCCGGGCCGCCGACGCGACGTGCGGGTCCAGCAGGTGCTCGTTCGCGGGGTCGACGATGGCGTCCTCGGGGTCGCCCTCGAACAGCTCCGCCGGGTGGGTCATCACGTACTGGTCGAGCTGGTCCTCGCCCGCGACGAGCACGACGGCAGCGGGGTCGGTGCCGCGGCCGGCGCGGCCGGCGCGCTGGAACGTGTTCATCCGCGTGCGGGGTAGCCGTCGAGGAGGACGGCGTCGAGGCCGCCGACGTCGACCCCGAGTTCGAGCGCGCTGGTCGACCAGACGCCCCGGAGCGTCCCGTCGTGGAGGTCGGCTTCGAGGCTGCGGCGGCGGTCGTCGGTCAACGCGGCCTGGTAGGCGGCAATCTCGCTCGCGAGGTCGTGCCGGCCGCGGTCGCGGAGGTCGTCGGCGGTCCCCGTGGCGTTGCGCTCGGCGCCCTGCCGGGAGCGCGTGAACGCCAGCGTCTGGTGGCCGCGGGTCACGAGGTCGGCCATCAGGTGCCGCGTCTCCACGTGCGAGGAGCGCCGGCGTCCCTCGCCGCCCGCCTCCTCCGGGGGGTTCCACAGCAGCCAGTGCCGCGGCCCGCGCTCGCTGTGGTCCTCGTCGACGAGCGCGAACCCGGACTCGGGCCGGCCGGTCACGCGGGCCGCGTGCTCGACGGGGTTGCCGATGGTCGCCGAACAGCAGACGAAGTCGGGGTTGGCGTCGAATCGTTCGCAGACCCGCCGCAGCCGCCGCAGCACGTGCGCGACGTGGCCGCCGAAGACGCCGCGGTACTCGTGGACCTCGTCGAGCACGACGGTCTCGAGCCCGGAGAAGAACCACTCCCAGAGCCGGTGGCCGTGCGGGAGCAGCGCGTAGTGGAGCATCTCGGGGTTCGTGAGCAGGACGGTCGGCCGGCGGTCCCGCACGGCCTGCTTCTCCGAGCGGGAGAGCCGCCCGGTGTAGGTGTCCACTTGTACGCGGCTGCCGAACCCGAGGTCGCTCGCGATCCCCGAGAGCGTCTCCGCTTGGTCGGCGACGAGCGCGTTCTGCGGCCCGATATAGAGCGTGCGGCCGCCGTGGTCCATCGCGCGCTCGAACGCCGGCACCGTGTACGCGAGGCTCTTCCCGCTCGCGGTCGGCGTCGCGATGACGACGTCGTCGCCGTCCCGGACGGCCTTGATGGCGTCCGCTTGGTGGTCGTAGAGGGCGTCGATGCCGCGGTCCGCGAACGCCGACTCCAGCCGGGATTCGAGGGCGACGTTCCGCGTGCTCGCGTCGCTGCCGGGGAGCGTGCGCTCGTCGACGAGCTGGTCGTCGTAGTGCGGGCGGTCCCGGAGCCAGTCGGCGAGGTCGTCCACGCAGGACGGTGGGGTGCGGTCGCCAAACGGCTTCCGGTGGCGGCGACCGCGCCGCCGCGAGCGACAACTACTTTCCCATCTGGGGACCGAGACGGGGACATGTTCCCGCGGCTCGACTACCTCGAGTGGATTTCCGGCCGGCCGGAGGTCGCCCTCTACGACCTCGCGTCCAGCGACCTGCGCGGCGACCGCGACCACGAGCCCGAGGTCGTCCCCACACCGCTGGAGGGCCTCGACGACCCGCCGAGGGGCGCGACCCTCGAGACCCAGATCGCCGGCGAGTACGGCGTCGAACCCGAGCAGGTGCTGGTGACCGCGGGCGCGACGATGGCGAACGTCGTCGCCGCCGCGACCGCGCTCGGCCTCGACCCCGACGCCGACGCCCCCGCGAAGCAGCGCGTGCTCGTCGAGGACCCGAGCTACGAGCCGCTCGTGGAGACGCCCGCGGCCCTCGGCGCGGAGGTCGACCGGTTCGCGCGCGGCGACGACTACCGGCTGGCCGTCGAGCGCGCCGAACAGGCGATTGCGGACCACACCGAGCTCGTCACGGTGACGAACCGCCACAACCCCAGCGGCGTGCTCTCGCCCCGGGAGACGCTCGCGGACCTCGCGGACGTCGTCAGCGACGCCGACGCGCGGCTGCTCGTCGACGAAGTATACGCACCATACGTCACGGAGCCCCGGGACGGCCCGTTCGGCGGGCCGACCGCCGTGGGGCTCGACGACGCCGTGGTCACGAGCTCGCTGACGAAGTTCTTCGGGCTGGACGACCTCCGCGTCGGCTGGCTGGTCGCGGACCGCGAGTTCGTCGAGCGCGCGCGCTCGGTGTCCATGCACTTCCTCGGCGTCGCGGACACCAGCCGCGCGCTCGGCCGGCGCGCGTTCCACAACGCCGACCACCTCGCCGAGCGCTCCCGGACGCTGCTCGCGGAGAACACCGAGCTCTTCGAGGCGTTCCTCGCCGACCGCGACGACCTCACCGGGTTCCTCGCGGAGGGGTCGACGTTCGCGTTCCTCGAACCCGAGCACGTCGACGCCGACGACCTCGCGGCCGCCGCGTGGGACGAGGGCGTGCTCGTCGTCCCCGGCCGGTTCTTCGGCGACGAGGACCGCATCCGCGTGAGCCTCGGGCGCAACCCCAGCGAGGTCGCGCCCGCCCTCGACGCGCTCGGGGGCGTCCTCGACCGCGTCCAGTAGCCGCGTCGGACGCCCGTGGGACGCGAGCCTCGAACACTTATGGGGCACCGCGACAATCACCACGACATGGACTCCGAAGCAGACGAAATCACCTCGCTGGTCGGCCGCGAGGTGTACTCGAACAACGGCGTCTTCGTCGGCGAAGTCGAAGACGTCCGCCTCGACCTGGACACGGAAGTGGTGAACGGCCTCGCGCTCAGCGAGCTCAACTCCCAGCTGTTCGCGGACACCGAGACCGGGAAGAAGGGCGTCATCATCCCGTACCGGTGGGTGCGCGCGGTCGGCGACGTCGTCCTCATCAACGACGTCGTCGAGCGCTACGAGAGCCCCGACGAGGACGCGGAAGTCGCGGTCTGATTCTCCCGGCGAGTCGAACGGCGTAAGGCGGTCCGCCCGCTCCCCCGAGACATGGAAGTCGTCGGCCGCCTGCTCGCCTTGCTCGTCCTGCTGCTCGTGGGGACGGGACTGCGCGTGGCCGGCGTGCTCGACGACGCGCGCACCCAGCGGCTCAACGACGCCGCGTACTTCGTCGCGCTGCCCGCGCTCGTGTTCGTGTCGACGTACGACCGCGACGTCGCCGAGCTCGTCTCGCCCGCGCTGTTCGGCGGGATCCTCTTCGTGCTGCTCGCGACCGCGGCGGTCGCGTGGCTGGTCCACCGGCAGCTCCCCGGACGCGGCCGGCGGAGCGTCGCCGTCATCCAGTCCTACCACGCGAACCTCGGCTACCTCGGCCTGCCGCTGGTCGCCGCGACGTTCACCGACGACGTGACCGCGGTCGCGAGCGTCGTGCTCGGCGTCGGGTCGCTGTTCCAGGTGCCGCTGACGGTGTTCGTGCTCACGACCGTCAGCGACGCCGACGCCTCGCTGTCCGAGGAGCTGGCGAAGCTCGCCAAGAACCCCGTGTTGCTCGCGCTCGTCGGCGGCCTCGTCGTCGGGTCCGCGGGCGCCTCCGTGCCCGCGCCGGCGACCGCGGGCCTGGACGCGCTCGGGACGCTCGCGCTCCCCATCGCGTTGCTCTGCGTCGGCGCCTCCCTCGACGTCGACCTGCCGGACGTCGACATGGGCGCGACCGGCAGCGTCGTCGCGGTGAAGATCGCGGTGATGCCCGCCATCGCGTGGGCGACGTTCTCGCTGCTCGCCGTCGACGCCGCGACGTTCACCGCCGCCGTCGTGATGCTCGGGATGCCGACCGCGGTGTCGACGTACGTGTTCGCGAGCGAACTCGGCGGCGACGAGTCGTTCGCGTCCCTGAACGTCTTCGTCACCACGCTCGCGTCGGTCGCGTCGCTGTTCGTCCTCTTCAGCGTCGTCGGCTGACCGGAGAACTCAGTTCCCGTTCGAGCTCCCGGAGCTCTCGGACTCGACGCCCATCGCGTCGAAGAGCTTCTGCGTGACCGCCTCCTCGGTCAGCGACAGCAGCGTCTCGCGGTTCTCCTCCGTGGCCTCGATGCCCGTGAAGATGCCGAGCGGGATCTCCGCGGAGGCCTGCGTGGAGTGGCCGGCGGCCTCCCCGATGTTCTCGAAGGCGTCGCTGAGCACGCGCCCGATGTTCAGCCGGATGTCCTTCGAGCGCGCCGCGAGGTAGATGGTGTCCTCGACGATGCCGAACACCGCCGTGGTCGTGATGCCCTCGAGGTTCAACAGCTGGGACGCCGCCTGCGAGAGCGCGTCCCGGTCGCTGATGAACCCCGCGTTCGAGACGAGGTGGCTCCCCTGCACCTCGCGGTTCGCGATGGCCTCCGCGAGCACGTCCAGCGTCTCCGGGCTCATGTTCGGCGACTCCACCTGCTCGAGGGTGTCGTGGTCCGCGAACGGGTAGAGGTACGCCGCCGCGGTGAGGTCCGCGGGCGTCGTGTCCCGGCGGAAGTCCAGCGTCTCCGCGCGGATCCCGTACAACAGCGCGGTCGCGACCTCCTGGCTCACGGAGAGGTCGAACTCCTGGATGTACTTCGTGAGGATGGTGGAGGTCGCGGAGACGTTCGGCCGGACGTCTGCGAACTCCGCGTCGAACTCCTCGTCGACCTCGTAGTGGTCGAGGAAGATGTCGACCTCGCGGTCGATGGACACCTCGCCGGCCTTCGCCGGGTCGACCAGCGCGACCGTGTCGTAGTCGTCGATGTCGACGTCCTCGTACGGCGTCAGCTCGATGTCCAGGAGGTTCACGAACGCGCGGTTCTCCTGGTGGCCGATGTCCCCGAAGTAGAGGATGTCCGCCTCCACGCCGAGGTGGTCCGCGATGGCGTTCAGCGCGGCGGCCGCCGCGATGGAGTCCGGGTCGGGGTTGTCGTGCGTGACGATGGCCAGCCGGCCATCCGTCCCCTCGATGACGTCCGCGAGCTGGCGGGCCTTGTACTCCAGTTCGCCGGACTCCAGCGCGCGCAGCGCCGCGTCCGCGATGACCGACGACGGGTTGATGACGACGTCCGCGCCGAGCTCCGTGAGCTCGTCGCTGGTCACGGGGTCGCTGGCGCGCACGACGACGAACTGCTCGTCGTTGCGCTCGCGGACGTTCGCCACCGCGGCCTCGTTGGCCTCCACGTCCGAGGCCATGATGAGGACGACGTCGCGGTCGGCGACCAGCCCCGCCACCTCCTCGTCGCGGATGTCCGCGACCTGCGCGTTCAGGTCCTGGTCGCGCAGCGCCTCCACGCGGGCCTCGTCGCGGTCAACGATGAGGACGTCCTTCCCTCGCTCGACCAGCTCCTCGGCGACGGCGTGGCCGACGCTCCCGCAGCCCAGAATCGCGTACGTCGACATCGAGGAGATGGTTGCCCGGCTGCTCATGATGTCCACGGATAGCGGAGGCCGTCACTTAACCTTCCCGACCTGTCGCCGGCCGCCCCACAATTCCGGCGCCGAGTGGCGAACGCGGCCGTTTTCGCTCGGCGCGGTCGGTCCCCCGCGGCCCGGGAATTCGGCTGCCGTCGAGTGACTGCCGTCCCGAATCAGAACGTATTTGAGTCGCAGCGTCGAACGGTGGAATGCGTTGGGCCGGTAGCTCAGTTTGGCAGAGCGACGGACTCTTAATCCGTCGGTCGCGTGTTCAAATCGCGCCCGGCCCGCTGAATTCTATACCGCATAATATTGGCAAGCAGAAGCGCTGATACTCAAGTATCCGGTTGGAGATTAGTGCCTGATTTGAACACCCACGGATGCGGGACGGGCCGCCTTATCGGGGTTTACCGTAGCCGAGTCCGTTTCGATGCCGGAATGACGACGACCATACTATGGAACGGTTCCACACCAGTTCTCAACCGGCAGGTGCTGAACGTCTTCAGAGAAGTACTACCAGATGCTACTGAGTGAGGTATTGGCCGGCAGTGTTCGCCGCTCGCCGGCCTTATCGAGGTGTGTCTTGAGGACGAAATGTCTTCTCAGCACACCGATTCAGAACTAAATTGCTCGCCTGCGTCTCTAACGCTCTATTTGAGCTTCGGCAGCTCAAAGGAGATACTAACGTTAGTGATGGCGTCCGCTACACGACCAGCCACATCTGCCTTATAATCGGCTTTCCGCTGTTCACGCTCTCGCTTTCGCCGCCCTTTCGCTCGTGTGAAGTTCATCTGTATCTGGTCAGATTTATCTCCTATGAGGCGGCGGACTTCTCGGAATTCAGCTTGTGTAAGAGGCTCTTTACCGTGTATTTTCGCCATCTCGGGAGTGACGAGTCTACCGGGGCGATATTCCGTTTTCAGTCTACGAACTTCATTAAGAAACTGAAGCTCTGCGGATTCAATATTATCTACCGTCATTTCCGCGAGGTTGTCAACAGAATACGTTTCCTCCCACATCTCGAATTTCTTCTCTACGCGGTCGGGTGGCAGGTCAGTTTGAGTCATTACCTACATCTATCAACGCTTGAACCAAAGAATTAGCGGCTTCTACTATCTCCGTCGCCGGCCTTATCGGTGTCCCAGATTAGAAAAATCGACGTGGGTGATTCTCCTCTACCGTTATCGTCTCTTCAGGAGCCTCCTGATGGACTCCCACAGACAGGGAGTGCTACAGGTCTTTCATAAATTCCTCCCGACGAGCCAGCGCGTCAGCATCCTCCGGCTCGTCGTAGTGTGACTTGATGATTTCTGGCGAGGCATTCACGCGGTCACTGAGATGCTCAACCGGCCAACCGTTGTTTCGATGGTAGGTAATTGATGCACTCCGAATCGCGTGAGGGAAGTAGTTGAACGGGCAGCCGGCGGCGGGCGAGCTTCCCGCGTACTCACACTCATCGGGGTCACGGTCGTCAGGACAGGGTTCCCCATATTCGCAGGGGCGAGTCATCTGGTACACCCAGTTGCGAATCGCGGTTCGAGAGACCCGGCCATAGTTGGTCGAAATCAGGGGCCGTCGGTCGTTGTCATCCGTTGCGTCGATTCGGTTGTCGGCGAGGTAATCGTCTAACAGGCGACCCATTCCCTCAGAGAGGTTTACTGCTCGTTCGCCGCTGTGTTTGTTTTTCAGCGGCGTTCCGGACGATTCCCGGTGTTTGACCTTGATGTAGCTCTTCTGAGGGTAGTAGTCCTCCACGTCGAGTCCGTGAATCTCGCCGAGTCGCATCGCTGTGTGCCACATCAATTCGAGCGCGGTGTGGCGGTTGCTCGCGTACTCGTACTTCCGAAGGTAGTGGAGCGCCGCCAATATCTCGTCAGTATCGACATCCTTGCGACGAGCCTTCTCCTTCTTGCTAATGGAGGGAACCAAGACCTTCTCGTGGAGTCCTTCCGGAACCGCGTCAATCTTCTCGCAAAACCGAATGAAGACACGGAGCGTGGACATCTGAGTCCGTTGGCTCACTCGGTTTAGGTCGCCCTCCTTCGTCCGCCACGTCTTGTATCGGTGGACCTTCCTGCCGTCGAGGTCGTTCAGATTGTCTAATCCAACTTCGTCACACCAGCGGATGAAGTGTTGAAGCCTGATTCGGTGAGCGTTGAGCGTGTTCTCACTGTACTCTGCGTCCTTCTCGTCAAGGTACCAATCGAACGCGTCTTCTGGTTCGATAGGTTCGAGGGAGCGGTCGTTCATAGTTGGCACGACCCGAAGATGGAGGGGACTACTTCACGCGAGCGAAGCGAGCGCGGTCGCGTGTCTCAAATCGCGCCCGGCCCGCTTTTCAGTGACCTACACCGCAGAGCGACGGGTGTGTCGCTCTGCGTGTAGTCGGACGTAAAGCGGCGAGCGATTTGAACCCTGCCAGTCGCAGCCCGCGCAGCGAAGCGAGCAGGAACGTCTGGCCCCGGTTCACAATCGCGCCCGGCCCGCTTCGTCGAGGAACGCGCGTGTGAAGCGGCCACTCGTTCGTCGGTGGGACCGCCAACCACTCGAGGGAGCCGAAACGCGTTTTTGTCCCTGCGTGGAACGGACCCGTAATGGCCTCGCTGCGCTCGCTGCTGGCGCGAGAGCGAGTCGACGCACTGGGAGCGTGGGGCGTCACGCTGGCGCTCTGTCTGGCCGCCGGCCGGCTCTACCAGCTGAGCGAGCCGGACTGGACCGCGTTCGCGGTGCTGCTCGTGGGCGTGATGGTCGTCGTGCCGGTGGCCGAACGCGACCCGGCGGTGACGTTCCCGAGCGAGCTGCTCGCGCTCGTCACGCTGCCGGTGCTCGTGCGGGCGTTCGACGCGTTCCCGACGGTGACGCCGTTCTTCGCGGTGGCGGGGGTCGCGCTGTTGGTCGCGGTGGTCCTGGACGCATACACGTCGCTGGCGATGACGCCGCGGTTCGCCGCGGTGTTCGTCGTGGTGGTGACGATGGCGCTCGCCGGCGTGTGGGCGGTCGGGGTATTCGCGGCCGACTCCCTCCTGGGGACGTCGTTCCTCGTGGGGCGCGTGGAGCTGATGTGGGACCTGGTGGCGGCGACGGCCGCGGGCGTGCTCGCAGGTATCATCTTCGAGGTGTACTTCGAGTACTCCGAGCGCGTCCAGCGGCTGCGGCGGGCGGACCGGGACGACGCGTCGCGGACGGCCGAATCCGGCGAGCTGCCGGGCGAGCACCACCACCGGACGGCCGTTCGCGGGATGCAGGCGGTGCTCGCGGTTATCGCGGCGGCCGCGGTGGTCCGCGGGAACTGGACGCTGCTCGTGAACTCGGGGGTGCCGCTGGCCATCACGCTGCTGCCGGCGGCGCTCCGCCACCAGTACGACTACACGATGGACACGGGGCTGGTGGTGTGGGTGACGCTGGCGTCGACGCTGCACGCGGCGGGCGCCGTCGGGCTCTACCAGTGGTTCGGGTGGTTCGACAGCGTCACGCACGCGCTGTCCGCCTCGCTCGTCGCGGGCGTCGGCTACGCGGTCGCTCGCGCGGTCGAGTTGCACGCCCGCGCGGTGTCGTTCAACCGCGGCTTCCGCGCGACGTTCGTGGTGTTGTTCGTGCTGGCCGTCGGCGTCGGCTGGGAGATTCTCGAGTTCGCGAGCGGCGGGCTGGCGTCGGTCGTCGGCGGCGAGGCGGTGCTCGCGCAGTACGGGACCGCGGACATCGTCAACGACCTGGTGTTCAACACGGTCGGCGCGGTCCTGGTCGCGGCGTACAGCTCCGCGCACTTCGAGGACGTCGCGGACCTGTTCGTCGACCGCGTGAGCGTCGTCGTCCGCGGCGGCGACTGAGGCGTGTCGGCGCGAGATCTACCGCGGGCCGCGCCGAACGCCCGTTTCGGTCGACTCGTCCCGTCACGCGCCGCGTTGAGGCGATGTCGCCGAGACGCGTTCGGCCGCGTTCCTCGCGCTCCGAGTTCACTGAAATCCTCACAAAAATAGAAAAAGTACCGGACGTTCGTTAATTCCGCGACCCACAGCGGACAGGAATCTGCAGAAGCTGTCGTTCTACTGTACACCTGTCGAAACGCCTTAATGTCGGGTCCCCGTTTGCCAGTCCAGAACAGAGTGTCGCAGATGGACCGAGAAAACTCCCCGGCAGTCCTGGTCGTCGACGACGAACGGGACCTCGCCGACTTGTTCACCGCGTGGCTGTCCGACGAGTACAGCGTCGAGACCGCCTACAGCGGGCAGGCCGCCCTCGACGCCCTCGACGAGTCCGTCGACGTGGTGTTGCTCGACCGCCGCATGCCGGACCTCTCCGGGGACGCCGTGCTCACGGAGATCCGCGAGCGCGACCTCGACTGCCGCGTGGCGATGGTGACCGCGGTCGACCCGGACTTCGACATCGTCGAGATGGGCTTCGACGCCTACCTCACGAAGCCCGTGACCAACGAGGACCTCCACGGCGTCGTGGAGACGCTGCTCGCGCGCAAGCGCCACGACGCCGCGGTCCAGGAGTACTTCCAGCTGGTGACCAAGCGCGCCGCGCTGGACGCCCAGTACGGCGCCGACGCCGCGGAAGACCCGAAGTACGAGGCGCTACAGACGGAGATCGAGTCCCTGAAGCAGGAGGTGGACGCGCTCACGAGCGAGTTCGACGACGCGGACTTCGAGGTGGAGCTCCGCCGCATCGAGCGCAGCGCCGGCCGGGGCGACTACAGCGACGAAGCCGCGGCCGACGCCGACGAGGGAGCGGACGCGTCGAACGGAGACGGGGGTGGTCAGCGTGACTGACATCGACGACCGCGTCTCCACCGGTATCGAGGGGCTCGACACGGTGCTGAACGGCGGGTTCGTGCCGGGGCGGGCGTACCTCGCGCGCGGCGAACCGGGGACGGGGAAGACCATCTTCGGCTACCACTACCTCACCGCGGGCGTGGAGAACGGCGAGACGGTCCTCTACGTCAACCTCGAGGAGTCCGTCGAGGACGTGAAGGCGAACGCGCGGTCGGTCGGCTTCGACCTCGACGGCGTGGAGTTCCTGAGCCTCACGCCGGACAGCGAGGTGTTCACGGAGAGCCAGTCGTACAGCGTCTTCGGCGCCGACGAGGTCGAAGCGGGCGCGTTCAACGAGGCCATCGTCGAGCGCATCGAGGCCCTGAACCCCTCGCGCATCTTCATCGACCCCATCACGCAGCTCCGGTACCTCTCCGGGGACGACTACCAGTTCCGCAAGCAGGTGCTGGCGCTCCAGCAGTTCCTCGGCGAGCAGGACGCCACCATCCTGTTCACGTCGCAGGCGACGCCGAACAACCCCGACGACGACGTCCAGTTCATCGCGGACGGCACGCTCGACCTCGAACGCACGCACGGCGCGCGGATGGTGTCCGTCCCGAAGTTCCGCGGGTCGTCGACGCGCAGCGGCGAGCACACGTTCCGCATCACGGACGACGGCGTGCGGGTGTTCCCGGAGCTCCAGCCCGGCAAGCACAGCCAGCCGTTCACCGCGGAGACCATCTCCGCGGGCGTCCCCGAGCTCGACGACCTCCTGCACGGCGGCCTCGAACGCGGCACCGTCACCGTGCTCAGCGGGCCGAGCGGCGCGGGGAAGACGACGACCGGCACGCAGTTCATGAAGGCGGCCGCGGAGCGCGGCGAGCGCTCGGTCATCTACCTCTTCGAGGAGAGCCGGGAGACGTTCCTGACGCGCTCGGAGGCCGTCGACATCCCCGTCGGGGAGATGGTCGACCGCGGCACGCTCGCCATCGAGGAGATGGACCCGCTGGACCTGACGCCACAGGAGTTCGCGAGCATGGTCCGCGAGGAGGTCGAACAGAAGGGCACCGAAATCGTGATGCTCGACGGCATCAAGGGGTACAAGCTCGCGCTCGCCGGCGACGACGACACGCTCGTCCGCCGGCTGCACGCGCTCGGCCGCTACCTGAAGAACATGGGCGTCACCGTCGTGTTCGTCGACGAGGTCGGCCACGTGACCGGCGACTTCCAGCCGACGGAGGTCGGCATCAGCTACCTCGCGGACAACATCGTCTTCCTCCGGCACGTCGAGCTCGGGGGCGAGCTGCGGAAGGTCATCGGCGTGCTGAAGAAACGCACCAGCGACTTCGAGCGGACGCTGCGCCGCCTCCAGATCACGGAGAACGGCATCGAGGTCGGCGAACCGCTGTCGAACCTGCGCGGGCTGCTGACCGGCACGCCGGAGTTCGTCGACGGCGGCGACGGCGAGTCCTGAGTCGCATGTCGGAGCATCGAACCGGCGGCGACGCGGACGCCGGCGACGAACCGCTCTGCGTCGGCGCGGTGCTCTCCCACGACCGGAACCGCGCGCTCCTCTCGGAGTGGCTCGAGGGCGAGTACGACGTGCTCGCGCCCGCGAACGACGGGGTGACCCTCGAGGACGTCGCGGAGCGCGCGGACCTCCTGTTGCTCGACGCGGGCGCCTACGAGCGCCACGCCGACTGGGTGGCCGACTACCGCCAGCGCGAGGCGTCGCTGTTCCGGCCGGTGCTGTTGCTCGTCGAGAGCGACGACCTCCCGGAGGCCGCGCCCGTCTGGACGACCGTCGACGACGTCGTCTCGGTGCCGGTCCGGAAGGCCGTCCTCCACGCCCGCATCCGCGGGCTGCTGTCGCGGCGCGGCCTCTCCCGGGAGCTGGCCGCCAGCGAGGACCGGTTCCGGACGCTGTTCGAGACCAGCCCCGACCCCGCAATCGTTCTGGACGCGGACGGCCGCGTCGTCGACAGCAACGCCGCGTTCCGCGACCTCGTGGGCGTGGCCGAGGACTGCCACGGCCGGCCGCTGGAGGCGTTCGACGCCTTCGACGCCGAAGCCATCGAGGAAGTGTTCGCGGCGGGCGACGACGACCGCGAGGTCGTGGCCGTGCAGACGGCCAGCGAGCGGCGCTACGTCGAGTGCAACGGGAACGACCTCGACACCGAGCCCGGCCATCGCGTGCTCATCCTCCGTGACGTCACCGAGCGCGTCCACCACGAGCGCGAGCTCCAGCGGCAGGTCGACCGCCTCGACGAGTTCGCGGGCGTGCTCGCCCACGAGATGCGGAACCCGCTCGGCATCGCGACCGGCTGGCTCGACCAGGCCGAGCGAACGGGCGACCCGGCGGCGTTCGCGCGCGTCGAGGGCGCCCTCCAGCGCATGAACGAGATGCTCGAGGAGCTCCTCCAGCTCGCCCGGCAGGGCAGCGTCATCGGCGAGCAGTCGTCGGTCCCCCTGGCGGAACTGGTCGCGGAGTCGTGGGACAGCGTGACGACCGGCGACGCGGCGCTGTGCGTCTCGCCGGCGCTGGCCGACCGGACGGTGACCGGCGACCCTGACCGCATCGAGGAGGTGTTCGCGAACTTCTTCCGGAACGCGGTGGAGCACGCCGGCCCGACGGTCACCGTCGAGGTCGGCGTGACCGACGACGGCAGCGGCGTCTACGTCGAGGACGACGGCCCGGGGCTGAGCGCCGTCGACCGCGACCGGCTGTTCGAGTCCGGGTACACGACCGCCGAACACGGCACGGGGTTCGGGCTCGCCATCGTCCAGCAGATCGCCGAAGCCCACGGCTGGACGGTGCGGGCGACCGACGCCGAGAGCGGCGGCGCGCGCTTCGAGCTCCTGGGCGCGCTGGACGACCGCGCCGACGAACCCGCGTAGTTTTAAGCCCCTGTCGGGCCTCGGGGCGAACATGTACCGAGTGCTGGTACCGGTCGACGACGACGTAGACCGCGCGCTCTCGCAGGCCCGCTACGTGGCGAGCCTGCCGGACGCCGCCGAGAACGTCGAAGCCATCGTACTGTTCGTGTTCACCGGGGACAGCGAGGACCTCCCGGAGGACGTCCAGCAGTTCAAGTCCGCGAGCCGCATCCAGTCGGTGCGCCGCGCACAGGAGTACCTCGAGGACGCGGGCGTCGCCGTGCAGGTCCGGGACGACTCCGGCGACACCACCGACGACATCATCGCGGAGGCCGACGAGCACGACGTCGACGCCATCGTGCTCGGCGGGCGGAAGCGCTCGCCCGCGGGGAAGGCCATCTTCGGCAGCGTCACGCAGTCGGTCATCCTGAACGCCGACCGCCCGGTCGTCGTCACCGGCGAGGACGCCTGACCGCGGCTACCGTAACGCATTTCTCCGAGCCGTCGCATCCCCCGCACATGGCGTTCGACACGTACGAATGCGAGGCGTGTGGCGACGAGTTCAAAGCGTTCGAGGACTCGAAGGCCGCAGACAACGGCTACTGCAGCCCGCGCTGCGAAGTCGACGGCAAAGGACTGTAGGCGGTCGGTGCGCCTTCCTCACTCGTTCTGCGGGCTGTAGTTCGGCGCTTCGTCCGTGATCATCACGTCGTGGGGGTGGCCCTCGGTCTGGCCCGCGGCGGAGACGCGGACGAACTCCGCGTCGGCCTTGAACTCGGGGATGGTCTCCGCGCCGACGTACCCCATGCCGGACTGGATGCCGCCGACGAGCTGGTGGAGCTCCTGGGCGAGCGGGCCCTTGTACGGCGTCGCGGCCTCGACGCCCTCGGGGACGAACTCCTCGTCCTCGTCCTCCTCCTTGAGGTAGCGGTCGCCGCCGCCGGACTGCATCGCGCCGACCGAACCCATGCCGCGGTACTGCTTGTACTTCTTCCCGTTCATCGTGATGACCCGGCCGGGGGCTTCGTCGGTGCCCGCGAAGTACGAGCCCAGCATCACGGCGTCGGCGCCCGCGGCGATGGCCTTCGCGGCGTCGCCGGAGTACCGGATGCCGCCGTCCGCGATGACGGGAACGTCCTCGGGGTGGGCGACGTCCGCGACCTCGGAGACCGCCGTAATCTGGGGCATGCCGGCGCCCGTGACGACCCGCGTGGTGCAGATGGAGCCGGGGCCGATGCCGACCTTGATGCCGTCCGCGAAGTCGACGATGGCCGCGGCGGCCTCGCTGGTGCCGACGTTGCCGACGACGACGTCCGCGTCGACGGACCGCTTGATGTCGCGCGCGGACTCGATGACGTTCTCGTTGTGAGCGTGCGCGCAGTCGATGAAGAGGACGTCCGCGCCGGCGTCGTCGGCGGCGGTCACGCGGTCCTCCTCGAAGGGGCCGACGGCGACGCCGACGCGGAGGTGGCCGTCGTCGTCGCGGGCGGCGTCCTCGTGCTCGCGGCGCTCGAGGATGCCCTGCATCGTGACGAGGCCGACGAGGCGGTCGTCGTCGTCCACGAGCGGCACGCGCTCGATCTTGTGCTCGTACATGAGCTCGAGCGCGTCGCGCGGGGCGACGTCCTCGGCGGCGGTGATGACCTCGTCGGTCATCGCCTCGCGGACCGTGTCGGACTCGCCGACCTCGAGGTACGGGCGGATGTCGGTGCCGGAGATGATGCCGAGCACGCGGTCGTCGTCGTCGACGACGGGCGCGCCGGAGACGCCCTCGTGGCTCATCATGCGGTCGACCTCGCTGACGGTCTGGTCGGGCGTCGCGGTGACGACGTTCTCGCGGTCGATGACGAGCTCGTCGGCGCGCTTGACGCGCTCGACCTCGGCGGCGGTCTCCTCGACGTCCATGTTGCGGTGGAGGACGCCGAGGCCGCCCTCGCGGGCCATCGCGATGGCGAGGTCGGACTCCGTGACGGTGTCCATCGCCGCGGAGAGGATCGGGGTGTTCAGCGAGACGTTCGTCGAGACCTGCGTGCTGACGTCGGCGTCGTCGGGTTCGACGCGGCTCTCCGCGGGGCGGAGGAGCACGTCGTCGAAGGTCAACGCCTCTGGAACGCGGAGTTTCTCGGAGAATCGGCCGTCCGTCGAAGGGTCGTGCGCCATGTAAACCGTCGCGGGGCCGCCGGCAAAAACGTTCCGAGATTGGGCGAACGTGCGTCAACGACTCGCGTAGGGACGCCAGTGTCAGCACGTCCGTGTAACGGTCGCGGCTGGGGCTCCACGAACGAACAGCGAGCCGACGCTGTGCCGACGAACGTCAGAATACCGTCGCTCGTTGCGGCGAGTTTTCGACTATTGTCCACGTCCGCCGTCGGTCGGTAGCCCGGTACTTAAAGACGGGTTTCGGTTCTCCACCACGTGTGGCCGCTTCTCACGCAATCTTTATGCGTACGACCCTAATGGTTGTACACATGGACTCCATCAGTCCCGAGGCAGTGCGCACCGCCGGCGACCACACCGTCGACTCCGCCGCACGCACATTTTTCGGCAAACTGATGGACACATTCTGGCTCGGAACGACGGCCCCCGCGGCCCCGACGCCGCGCGCGTCCCCGCATCGCCGAGCCGACTACAGGTCGTCCAGGTCAGGCCGGTAGTACATGAGCAGCTCACGCCACCCCGTCGCCCTCCGCCTCGAGCAGCGCGTCGGCGGCGACACGCGGCTGCTCGCGACGGTCATGCTGCTCCCGCTCGTGGACGGCATCTTCGCCGCCCTCGTGCTCGCGGGCGCACTCGACACGTACGTCGGCATCGCCCAGGTCGGCCTGCTGGTGTTCGGCGGCAGCGCGACGCTCGCGGTCATCCTCGCCGAGATGGACGAGGACCCGCGCTCGCAGGCCGCGACCGTCCTCGTCGTCGGCATCCCGCTCATCGTCGTCGCCGCCGCCGAGGCCGCGCTCGCGCCCACCATCGCGACCGTCGTCGACATCCCGACGTTCGAGCGCTTCGCCGCCATCGTCATCCTCGCCATCGCCGCGAAGACCGCGAGTTCGACCATCGGCGACTACCTCCCCTCGCCCGGCATCATCATCGGGCTCGGGTTCGTCGCGAGCGTCCAGCCCGCGGGCGCCGAACTCGTCCTGAAGGCCGACCCCGGCCTGATGCTGCGCGCGGCGGCGGCCGGCGGCGTCGCCGTCGGCTTCTCGCTCGCCATCGTCGCGCTCCAGCCGTACCTCCGCCGCGTCGTCGACATCGACCGCTTCCGGTTCGGGAGCGCCGTCGCGCTCGGCACGCTCGCGCTCTCCGTGTTCGGCCTCGTGCCCTCGCAGGCGCCGCTGGTCGTCTTCGCCGTCGCCGGCCTGCTCGCGTTCGACCCCGACGAGGCCGACGTCGACACGCCGGACGTCCCGCCGGCCGCCGACGACGGCCCCGACGGCGCCGCCCAGCCCGCCACCCCGGACGGCGGCAGCGACCCCGACGACGAAGCCGCCTACGGCTACCCCGGCGAGGACGGCGCCGAAGAGCGCGCGCCGTGGCTCTGACCGGGAGGAGAACTCTTTACTCGCCCGCGGCCGTCCCGCCGGTATGCCCGAGAACCGCGTCGTCGAAGGCCGCATGGTCACCCCGAAGAAACTCGCGGAGCTAATCGAAGGCGAGTCCGTGATGGACGCCGAACCCATCGAGGACGCCGACCGCGACTGCCCGGAGTGCGGCGGCGACGTCGTCTCCGTCGGCTACATGCCCTCCGTCACCGAGTTCGTCACCGGCTACAAGTGCCAGGACTGCGAGTGGAGCGCCCGCGAGGACTAGCGCTGCCAGCGCACGTCCTCGATCTCGTCGCCGCTCGCGACCACGTGGCCGACCACGTCGCCGTCACCGCAGTCCTGGACGTCGACGCGCTCGTAGCCCTCCGTGACGACCTCGCGGAGGTCCGCGTCCAGCGCGTCCGCCTCCTCGACGCCGAGGCGCATCTTCCCGCCGATCTCCCGGACGACGATTGGGTACTCAGCCATACCGCCGGGTTCGCGCTCGCCCCGGAAAGAACAATCGCTACGCGCGAACCTCGTAGTGCGCGACCGTCTCCTCGTACCGCGCGAGCAGCCGCTCGGCGCGCTCGGGGACGTGGGCGGTCTCGTAGTCCGCGCCCGCGAACGCCTCGATTGCGTCCCACGACGCGAACCGCGCGATGGTCACGAACTCCACCTCGTCGCCGGCCTCGCGGCGCAGCACCTCGAAACTCTGGAGGTCGTCGATTTCGGCTTTCGCGTCCGGGAACACCGTCTCGGTCACGAACGCTTCGTACTCGTTGGCGTCCGCGGGCTCGGTCCACCCGCGCCACACGCGTGCAATCACGGTCTGCGATACGGCCGGCGGGCTCTTGTCGGTGGTGGAGCGAGCCGTCGAATCGAAACGCACTTAGGCCAAATCGTCGTACGCCAGAACGCGAGGGGCTGTGGCCAAGCCAGGAATGGCGACTGACTCCAGAGGCCACGCGCCCGGGACGAAATTCCAGACTGGTATACCGAGCGGCCGACTGATCATCGGTCCGCGACGACGACCCTCTGGAGTTCCGAGGCGCACCGGAGATATCAGTCGATCGGGGGTTCAAATCCCTCCGGCCCCACTTCTTCAACGACTGAAACCGCGAGAGCCACAGAGGGCTCTCGCGCCGAACGCGTTGTATGGCAGTCGGGGATTCGAACGAGACCGCACGAGCGCAGCGACAGCGAGCACGTGCGGGCGTAGTTCACAACTCCTGACCCATGCTCACTGTCGCACTACCGTAGTCCGTCGCAGCGACTGGCGAAGTCAGTACGTCTCGACAGTTAGCCCGTCGACGTCCTCGAAGTCTGCGTCGTTGCTCACGACTGGTTCGTCGAACTTGAGCGCGGTCGCTGCGACTGCCGAGTCGGCGCCGTCGAGATCGGCGAGCGAATCGGAGTGTGCGTGTTCGCCGCGGAGCCGACCGGCTCGGCGGGCGAGAGTGTCGTCGAACTCGACGACGGGGAACGATTCGAAGAGTTTCTCGTACCCGGTCTCGAGGGTTCGGCGCTTCGCGTCTGGCGCCTTCGAGACGCCGTAGTACACTTCCCACGTGACCATCGACGGGACCCGAGTCGGAACACCGGCTGCATCCAGTTCTCCTGCTTTCTGCAAGGCCGCCGGTTTCTGTTCGACGAGGCTCCCGAGGAACTGCGTGTCCAGAATCACGGGAGTTCCTCGTCAAGCGCCTCGCGGTTCGCTGCATCGTCGGCCTCGAATGCAGCCTCGAGGGATTCAGTGTCCCACGCGTCGCTGGCTTCCGCGACGTCTTCCGCGAAGTCACGTAGGCCGTACTCGCCGACCATCCGCTCGAGCGCGTCACTGAACGATTCCCCCTCGCGTTTTTCGTCTTCGACGCGGGCGTACAGCCGTTCACTCACCCGGACTTGTTTCGTCCCCATACTACCTCGTTGACACTGTTGACAGTTGAAACTGGCGCCGGAATCACGGCTCATCGTAGTCGCCACCCCCGAATGAGCCACTAAGACCATCTGCCTGCGCCCCGTCGAGACCACCATGACTCGGCGGCGCGCGCTCGGCGTTCTCGCGGTCGCGGCCCTCGTCCTGCTGGCCGGGTGTAGCGGCGCCGTCACCGACGCGCCGGCGACCACCGAAGCACCCGAAACGACGAACGCACCGCGGACCACCGAATCCCCCACGACTCAGGTCGCGACCCCGAACGGCACGCTCTCGGTGCATTTCATCAACGTCGGGCAGGGGTCGAGCGCGCTCGTCGTCGGGCCCAACGACGAGACGATGCTCGTGGACACCGGGGACTGGTCGGACGACGGCGAGGTGGTCCTCGACTACCTTCAGGAACAGAACATCGAGCGCGTGGACTACCTCGTGACGTCGCACGCGGACGCCGACCACATCGGCGGCCACGAGGCCGTCATCGACTACTTCGAGACGGCGGCCGCGGGCGTCGGCGCGGTGTACGACCCCGGGGTGGCGTCCACCTCGCAGACATACCGAGAGTACCTCGACGCCGTCGAGGGTCACGACGTGGCGCTGTTCCAGACGCGCGCCGGCGACGAGATTCCGCTGGGCGGCGACGCCGTCGACGTGGACGTGCTCGGGCCGCCCGCGGACCGGCTCGCGGGCGGGGACCGCAACGAGAACAGCGTCGTCCTCCGGGTCGCGTTCGGGGAGTCGACGTTCCTGCTGCCGGGCGACGTCGAGGAAGCGGGCGAGCAGTACCTCGTCGAGGAGTACGGCGCCGGCGTGAACGCCACGGTGTTGAGCGCGGGCCACCACGGCAGCGCGTCGAGTTCCACGAGCGCGTTCCTCGACGTCGTGACGCCGAGGGTCGCCGTGATTTCGAGCGCGTACGACTCCCAGTACGGCCACCCGCAC
This sequence comes from Halobacterium sp. CBA1126, assembly GCF_009741975.1. Classification (GTDB taxonomy): domain Archaea; phylum Halobacteriota; class Halobacteria; order Halobacteriales; family Halobacteriaceae; genus Halobacterium. Next base: position 63,747 of record NZ_WPCF01000001.1, read on the forward strand.
GAGGCCGTCCTCGGGCGATTCGCCGAACGCTCGGTTCGGACGTACTGGACGGCGACCCACGGGAACGTTGTCGTGACGAGCAACGGCACCGCGGTGACGGTCGCGACCCAGCGCGCCGCGCCGACGGCGCCGCTGGACCTCCGCGACGCCGACCCGGTCGAACCGGGGACGAGCGCCGACGTGGAAGTCCGCACCGTCGTGCCCGTCAGCGAAACGGCCACGGTCCCGGACGGCGGGACGACGACCGAGCCCACTACAGAGCCGACGACCTCGCCCGAAGCCACGAGCGGGGCCGGCGCGCTGTCCGTCGCAGCCGTTCACGAGGACGCGGCGGGCAACGACAACGAGAACCTGAACGACGAGTACGTCGTCTTCGAGAACACCGGCGGCGAGGCGCTCGCGCTCGGCGGGTGGACGGTCAGCGACGAGGCCGGCCACACGTACGCGTTCCCGAGCGGGTTCACGCTCGGCCCCGGCGAGGAAGTGACGCTCCACACGGGCAGCGGTACGGACTCTGCGACGGACCTCTACTGGGGCGCGGGGAGCGCGGTCTGGAACAACGCCGGAGACACTATCGTCGTGGAGACGGACACCGGCACCACGGTCGTGGAGGCGACCTACGAATGACTGCCGACGGCACCTACACCGCGGTCGTGGACCGCTTCGAGGGCGACCTCGCGGTCCTCCTGCTGGAGGCGGACGGCGAGAGCGTCGCAGAGCGCGTGCTCGACCGCGAGCGCCTCCCCGAGGCGGCCCGACACGTCGACGCGGTTCTCACGGTCGAACTCGTCGACGGCGACGTCGAAGCGATGGACTACGAGCCGACGGCGACCGAGGAGCGCGCGGAGGACGCCCAGTCGCGCTTCGACAGGCTCTCGCGGCGCCCACCGCGGGACGACGAGGAGTAGATCGTCTCAGTCGCCGGGTCCAGTGGCGCTGTGCGAGGAAAGCCGCCCGCCGCAGCCGCCACACCGGTACTGGTCGGGGTTCTTCACGAGCTTTGACTTCCGGTAGCGCGGCAGTTCGCTGCCGCAGTCCTCGCAGACGACCCACCAGTTCGGGTCGGCGAAGCGCTCGCAGGCGACCGACGTCTGGAGGTCCGCCGCGAGCTCGCGGAAGGCGTCGCCGTGGCTGGCGTCCCCGGCTTCGTTGATGAGGTGGACGTGAATCAGTTCGTGCCGCACGACGTCGGCGGTGGCGCCCCAGCCGTGTTCCTGGAAGTACTCCCACGTCAGCGAGACGGTCTCGGGGTCGTCGCCGCGGTACTTCACGGCGCCGGCGCGGCGCTTCGCGCGCTTGCTGACCTCCCAGTCGAGCGCGCTCACGTCCACGGAGAGGTCGTAGCTCTCGGCGACGTCGCGGGCGTACACCTTCGCGACCGCGAGGAACTCCGCCGTGGACGCGTCCGCGTCGACGGCGTAGAAGTCGGTGTCGAGTGTCGTCGCGTCGGTCATCGGTAGTGGGCGGCCGCATCGGCGCACGGCCCGTGCTCGTCGAAGACGGACGCACCCCCGCGATTAGAAGGTGGGGGTTCGCGCAGCAGCACGAACACGTCGGCGGCCGAACCCACGGTCGGCCGGAACACGCACGAACGCGAGAAAGCAGCGGGCGGGGCGGTCACGCGGCGGCCGTCACCCGGCGAGGGGGACCGTCACCCCTCGATGGGGATGGTGTGGCCGCGCGTGGTGGCGTCCTCGTAGATGGGGAGCCGGACTTCGAGGACGCCGTTGTTGTACGAGGCGGTGATCTCCTCGTGGTCGACCTCCTTCGGGAACCGGAAGCGCCGGTGGTAGGTCTTCTTCCGGCCGCGGTTCTCGTCGACGTGCTCGGCGGCGACGTTGAGGACGCCGTCGTCCCACGCGACCTCGATGTCGTCGGTGTCGAAGCCGGGCACGTCGATGGAGAGGACGAACTCGTCGTCCTCCTCGTACAGTTCGTAGTCGGTGCCACCGAAGCCGCCCTCGCCGAAGAGGCGGGACGGGAGGTCGAGGCGCTGCATCCACGAACTGGCGTCAGTCGCGGGCAGTGCCATGGCTATCACCTCGATTCCACTCGGTACTGTGGGCGCGGTTCGTAAAGAGCACAACGGAATCGACAGATTGAATATCGGTTTTCGCCGCCACGAACGCACCGCAAATCTGGAACGCAATCCACAACCGATATACCTGCGTGGGGCGGAACTCCGGTAACCGTGACGAACACGCAGGTCACTCTCGTCCAACTCGACAACTACGGCCCGTGGACCGTGACGCCGTCGCCGCGCCGCGAGGTCGACCTCCAGACGATGCAGTCCCGGCTGTACGCCGACCTCTCGCAGGCGTTCGGCATGCGGGACGGCTACGTCTTCTTCACGCGCTTCGACAACATGATCGCGGTGAGCAACGGGCTCGACCTCGAGGACCACGCCCGGATCCAGGAGTCCATCCGGAACCGCTACCCCGTCACCGTCAGCCTCTCCATCGGCACCGGCACCTCGCCCGCGGACGCGCTCGTCGAGGCCACCGCCGCGCTCCAGGCGCAGGGCAGCGCCCAGGACGCCGACCGCCGCGAGGCGCTGCTCGGCCAGCCCGTCGACGACGCCGCCCGCACCGACGACGACGTCCAGATCGCGCACTTCGACGTCGTCGACGCCACCGGCACGTACACCGACGAGCTCGACGCGTACTCGTCGTTCGTCCACATCGAGCAGGGGTACGCCGCCCTCATGCGGCACATGCACGACGCCCACGACTCCCTCTCCTTTTTCGTCGGCGGCGACAACATCATCGCCGTCTGCCCGGACCTCTCCTCGGCGGACTACGAGGCGGCCATCGAGTACGTCCACGACACCGCGGGCGTCGACCTCCGCGTCGGCGTCGGCCACGGCGTCTCCCCCCACGACGCCGGCATGGGCGCCAAGCACGCCCTCGAGGACGCCCGCGAACACGAGACCGACGTCGAAGTCGTCCCCGAGCCCTGACCGGCCGTTTTTTGCTCGTCGGCCCCTGACCACCGAGTGATGGTCGACGGCGAGCGACTCCCCGGTGCGCCCGACCGCGCGGAGCGCATCGTCTTGCACGTCGACATGGACTGCTTCTACGCCTCCTGCGAGCGCCGCCGCGAACCCGAACTCCGCGGCGAACCCGTCGTCGTCGGCATGGGGTACGAGCCCGGGGAGACCGTCGGCGCGGTGGCGACCGCGAGCTACGAGGCCCGCGAGTACGGCGTCGAGAGCGCGCAGGCAATCGGCGCCGCCCTCGAGAACCTCCCGCGGAAGGCCGACGAGCCCGACAACCCGGACGCGGGCTTCTACCGGCCCGTGGACCTCGACTTCTATCAGGACGTCGGCAGCGACGTCAAGGAGATTCTGTACGAGCTCGGGGACACGGTGCGGGAGGTGAGCATCGACGAGGCGTACCTCGATATCACCGACCGCACCGCGTGGGACGTCGCGGAGGGGTTCGCGCGCCACGTGAAACAGCGCATCGCCCGCGAAGTGGGCGTGCCGGCGAGCGTCGGCGTCGCGCCCGACATGAGCACGGCGAAGCTCGCCAGCGACCACGACAAGCCCGACGGCCTCGTGGTGGTCGAACCCGGCGAAGTACGGGAGTTCCTCGCGCCCATCGACGTCGCGGACGTCCACGGCATCGGCCCGGTTCGCGCGCGGGAACTCCGCGAGATGGGCATCGAGACGGCGGGCG
>NZ_WPCF01000014.1 GCF_009741975.1 Halobacterium sp. CBA1126
CAGCGCCGTCAGGAAGACCGCGCGAAGCTTATTTGTCGTGTCTGTCATGTTTGAATTGTCATCGGGTGACTGAGTCAGGGTCAGTCCAGCCCAGACGCCTGCTCCAACCTGATTCCGTCCGAAACGGTGAATCAGGGGGTTTTCACAGCCGCCATTTCGGGTAGGGGTGCTCAAATATATGAGTGTCAGACGGTAAATACTCTGTGGCCGCCTTTGAGTCTCCAGACCACAACTCATTTATGCATCTGGGAAAATATTACTCTCACTTGGCATTCTCATAAAAGAGGCACTGTCTAGTTAAGCACGGCTTCAGCTGGCGTTCGTCCGTTGAGTGATTGATGCGGTCGCTGTTGGTTGTAGTAGTGCACGAACTGTTCAAACCATTCGCGTGCGCTTGCCCGACTGCCGACCCACAAGTTGTGGAAACGGTCGATGCGCATTTTGAGCGTGTGAAACCACTTTTCGATGAGGTTTCGGTCTGTATAGTCTACCCGACCGTTGAGTCCTAAGCGGGAGAGGGCAGTCCGGTAGCCGGTTTCGGTAGTGGCTCGCTATCTGAGGGCACGCAGAGTGCTGTATTCAGTGAGACGCGCTGGATGTTGAGAGGAGTGATGTTACTTTCGTTTGCGTGGAGTGTGGACGGGATATTGTTGGGGACGACTGAATCGGTGGCGGTCAGGAGATATTTTAATCGTATAAGTGGACTGCGCCAATCTCTCGCTGGAAAGGCGCTGATAACCCGAGCGGGACGGGGTCGTGCCTACCAACTGAACGGTCATCGGAATACACTTGCAAGCGTAGCAGCCACGTCCGGTATGGCTCGGTCACTGGTGGTGGCCGTCGTCGTCGGTGTCCTCCAGGGCATCTTCGAGTGGCTCCCAATCTCTAGCGAGGGAAATATTACGGTGGCGCTCTCGTGGCTCGGGGAGAGCCCCGAGCAGGCCGTTGCGTTTGCGTTATTCCTGCATCTCGGCACAGCCCTTTCCGCGACCGCCTACTACCGCAGCGAAATCCGTGAAGAGCTTGCGTTGCTACGAACGTGGCGACCACGGCATGCTACCACCGCGACGCACGCCTCAACGACGTTCCTTGGTGTGGCGACGCTCATCTCGGGCGTAGTCGGGCTTGCGTCGTACGCGGTGCTCGAAGAGGTCGTCTCCGCGCTGACCGGGGGAATGATCGTCGTCGTGATTGGCGTGTTACTTGTGGCGACCGGTGCGTTCCAGCGGCTGTCCACAGCTGTTGATCGGACGCCGACGAAACAGCCGGGGCTCTTGGATGCAGTCCTCGTGGGTGTGGCGCAAGGCGTCGCGATTCTCCCCGGGATTTCGCGCTCGGGGTCGACGACCGGCGTGTTGTTGCTGCGCGGCCACGAGGGACCGACGTCGTTCCGGCTCTCGTTCCTGTTGTCGATTCCCGCGGCCGTCGGCGGTGGGCTGCTCGCCGCCCTTGACACCGGGTTAGGTGGTGTGACACTAGTTAGTGGGGCTGCTGCGATTGCGAGCGCTGCCATCGTCGGTTACCTCACGATTGACGCGTTGATGCGCGTCGTCGAACGCGTCCCCTTCTGGGGCGTCTGTGTCGGGCTCGGCGGCGTCGCTATTGTGGGTGGCGTCCTGGTGTTGTGATTACTCGGGTTTGACGGATTCGTTGTCGAGCGGACGCACGTACCGCAGCCGGCGCTCGACGAAGAACCACACGCTGGCGAGCAGGGCGCCGATGACGTTCGCGAGCGCGTCGCCGAGCGAGGCGTAGCGGCCGGGCTGGGTGCCTTGGAGGCCTTCGATGAGGAGGCCGTAGCCAACGGCGAGCGCGAGGACGGCGGCGATGCGCGTCCAGATGTGGTCGCGGAGGTGGACAGTAGCATACGCCAGTGCGAGACCCAACCCGAGATACCCGAGGACGTGGAGTTTCTTGTCCCAGAGCGGGTCCGGGCTCGACGGCTGGATTGGCGCGGGTGAGAGCACTGAATAGTAGAGGAGGAAGCCAGCGACGCCGAGCACGCCGGCGTAACGGAGCCAGCGCGGGACGAGGGGGAACGGAATGCTGCGCACGACCGGAGATTCGTAACTGGGAAGAAAACAGTGGTGGTCTGCTGCTCCAGGAGACCGCCTCGTGGTCAAGCCCCGAGGCACTCGGCCTGCTCCACCGGTTGATACAACCTACTAGTAAGGAGGGGAATTCAAGTGTAATGAGGGAATAGAATAGGTAAGAGAATGGCTGTTTCAGTAGATGCGACTGTCACGAGTAAGGGACAAGTCACGATCCCGAAGCAGATCCGCGAGAAGCTCGGGATCGACGAAGGAACGGAGGTTGAGTTCATCCTCGAGGATGACGGGAGCGTGAAAGTACGGCCGAAAACGCCCGCGATGGAGCGGCTTCGTGCGGTGAAAGAATCGCTCTCGAAACACGACGTTGCTGTCGAGCAGCTGCGCCGCGAGTCCAAAACCGAGTGGGATTCGCACTACGATGAGGATGCAGCGTGATTTTTCTCGACTCGTGGGTGTGGCTCGAGTACCTCTTTAGCGGGGACCAGGAAGCCGAGGCTGAGCGCGTCATCCAGCACGCAAACAGCGAAGCCGTCGGCGGACTCATCTCACCAACAATCATCGCAGAGGTGTCCTATCGTATTCGGCGCGTCGATGATGAGGCAACCGCCGAGGAGGCAGTCCGTGCAATCCGCGAGTACGAGCACATCAACTGTCTGCCGCTCATCGAGGAAATCGCCGAATACGCCGCCGAACTCCGCTTCAAGTATTATGACCCAGGTAAACGCGAGCTCTCGTACGCGGACGCCATCCATCTCGCAACTGCCATCGTCCACGATGAGTGTGACGCGCTCTATTCAGGCGATCCCGACTTCGATGGGGTCGACGAAATCGAAACCAAGATCTTGTAGCTCTAGTGGGAGCACGACACGGCTCCATCAGTTACGGTCTCCTACTCGACTCCGTGAGCATCGGGACACTCCGAGATATCGCCGAGAGCGCGGGCGCGACGAACTTCGACGCCGTCTGTACTAAATTGCCCAGAACCGTTGGCCACCCCGACAGCTGAAGCCGTGGCTTTCGGCCCCTCCCTGCATCATTCCTCGAGACGTAGATCGCGCCGTGTACGCGGGGATGTCAGTCTTTCTGAGACTGGTCGGCGTCGTCGCCCCGTTCGTCGGAGTATTCTGGTGGTTCCGGTGGCTCGAAGAGCGCCACGAGCAGGCGACCGGACCGCGTGTCCGCGGCCTGGGCGGCGAGTACAGCGAGCACGTCGACGCCGCGCTTGAGGAGGGACTGCCGATAATAGGGGACGAGTGTCTCCACGATGCGGTCGAGGATGGCGATGAACGGGCCGACTGTGTACGTCTCCCGGAGGTCGATGACGATGACTTCGGGGTCGGGCTCGGCGGTGAGCCACCGGTAGAGGAACGACCCCTGGACGACGCGTGTGAGTCGGTCGGTCGTCGAACCCAACCAGCGTGTGGCGGTCGTCAACACGCGCTGGGCGGCGTCGACGATGCGAGACCCATCAAGGACGCGTTCGATGGTGGAGCGTGCGTCGGTAGCGTCTGGACTGGAGTTCGTTGGCATCTACGTTACGGTGACAGTCGCGCGGATGGTTGTCGTGCCGAGGTCGAGCGTGACGGGACTCCCCTGCTGGATGGGGTGGCCTTTGAACGTTACACCGGTGGCGGTTTCGCGGACGGTGAGTTCGGCGGTGAGTGTGAGGTCCTGATTCACGGGGTGGTTGCGCTCGTAGATGTTGCCGTCGCGGCTCGTGAGGATGACCGTCGCAGCTTCGCGGTCCACATCGGTGATGTCGGCGATGGTGGTGCCGCGGACGGTTTCGGTCAGCCCCGTGTGGATGCTGTCTGCTTTGGTTGGCGGGACGTCCTCCAGCTGGAGGGTCATCGTACGCGTTGCCATCTCCCCCTGTGGGTCGGTGGCGCCAACACGCTGGATGGAGCCAGCGAGCGAGTACTCGCTCGTCCGGACGGGGATGGTCGTGCCCGCTTGGATGGTGGTGCCGCCGAAGCGCACGTCGCCGTCGTCCTGGAGCGTGGCGAGGGAGAGACCGACGAGTACGCGTTTGCGGTCCGTGTTGTTCGTGCCGTAGGCGTGCACGGATTCGACGGTTGCGATTTCCGTGTCGCCGAGCGTGTACGTGTCGCCCGGTTCGATGGTGGTGGCTGTGTCGGTGCTAACGGTGTCCTCGATGACGACATCCGTGGTGGTTGTCTGGGGGCCGGAGCCGAGATCGCGCAGCGTCCCCGAGACTTGGTACGTCGATGTCTGGATGTCGAGACTGCGGCCGACACGTGGCGGCGCGCCCGCGTACGTGATGGTGTCTTCTTCTGAGGCGGGGCCGCTGAGCGTCACGCCGAGGATGACGCGCGTGCTGTCGTCCTGTGGGGCGAGATGGACGTCAGTGATTTCGAGTTCCGCATCCCCGGACGGCGAATAGGTGTCGCCGGCGTCGATCTCCTCGATGAGGTAGCTCGGCTGCGTGCCGAGATCCAGGGTCGCATCCATGGTGACGCGGTCCGGTTCCGGTGCGGGTTCGGGGTCGGGTTGGAGGACGAACGCGGCGCCCGCGGCGACGACCGCGAGAACGAAGAGGACGACGAGCGCGTCGACGACGTTGACGATGCCGAAGAGATTACCCTCGTCGTCAAGCAACTGCATAAAAACCACCAGTCATGTTATCGTGAGTGGTCGACAGGACAACTAAACGATTCCGGAACGCCGCGTTCGTCGGCGACGATGATGCGTCGAGATGGCTGCTGGAACAGGTTCCTCACTTCACGGTGGAGCGACACCAAATCGGCTCGTCCCTAGAGATCTACAGTTGCCACGACAAACGCGGGTACTGTTTGACCAGTACGTCAATAACGGGGAAACCGCCTTCGACATCGTAGCGAACGGATTCTGATACGCCCAGCACGACAGCAATCACCAAAGTCGTGCCGAGCGCCTTCGGGATGAACTGTACGGTGCGTGTTCGAACTCGGCGCGTCGATTCACGTGTTAACCAACAGAAACGGCGGAATCGCAAGCTGTGTTGGTTAATACTCGTGGTCGGACGGAATTGTCTTCGCACGCTCATCCACAAAACGAACGGCCGGACAGTCCTCAGAAGTTCCTTGGGTTTCGGAACAGCAGCGTAAAAGTGGCAAACGGCCCCGGACCATCTTGCGGTAGCGAGGAAGCCCTGCCGTTCACGCGAGTTCGTCGAGTTTCGTGAGGAGGCGGGCGTAGAGGTCTGGCTGACAGTACCAGCCAGCTTCGAGCATTTCGTCGAGGGTCGCACGTGCGTCCGCGGCCGAGAGACTGTCGTCGCGGACGAGCGAGAGGAGGAGGTAGGCTGTTCCTCTAGTGTTAATACCTTCAACGTCGGCAATATCACGGCCGTAGGCGTCATCCATCACAGCGGTGGCATTCCGGTCGGCCGCAAGTGTAAGGACAGCAACGTCGGCGTTGCTGACGTTTGGATTGTCGCTGAGACGGTTGAATAGCGTGTCTTCTGGTGCCGAGACGACGTCGAATTCGCCGGCATCGACGCGTTGTTCGACGCGGCGGGCGTCAGGATATCCGGCGTCAACACCAGCGGTAACGACCTCGTCGTAGACGCGTTCTGGGATGAGGCGGCGGCAATCAAGGTGGCTGAGTACCTGCAATTGATCGGCCGTTCCGAGATAGATGAGTGGTGTGGCGTCGAAGACGAACATCAGAGGTCGTCGAGATCGGACGTAAGATGGTCGCCATCGACCCATGTAATATCCCGGTCGCGTGCAAGTCGTGCGAACTCCCACACGTCGACACCCGCGAGCTCAACCGCTCGGGTAAACGTTATCTCGCCCTGTTCGAGGGCCTCAAGGGCTTGGGTGGTCCGCCATTCGTCGAGACTCTCTGAGAGGAGTTTTCGAATAGCCGTGCTTCGGTCGAGGCGCTCGGCGTCGATGAATGCTTCGAGCTCCGCCTCCAAGTCGTCGGGGACGCGAGCGGAGATCGTACCCATAGCGTATACTACGTATTCATCGTATACAAACGCTCCGGTGCCAAATCCACCGACGGACATCAGGGCGCTGTCGTGGCCACAGACCAGTATCAGCCGACGGATTCTTTCCGCAGCCTGAATTCCGACGTGACGTGGCTTGAGGGAGTTAGCCTCGATAGTACGGAATCGTCGCCTCAAGCCCCTCCGCAAAGCTAACGTCCGGGTCGTAGCCGAGGAGTTTTTCGGCTTTCGAGATGTCGGCGTGGGAGTGACGAACGTCGCCGGGACGCGGGTCGTCGTAGACGGGATCGATGTCAGTGTCGAGGACGTCGTTGAGCGTGTCGACGAGCTCGTTGATCGTGACGCGGCCACCACAGCCAATATTGAACGCCTCGCCAGTCACGTCGCTTTCTGCGGCGAGGATGTTCGCTTGGACGGCGTTGTCGATGAACGTGAAGTCACGGGACTGCTCGCCATCACCGTAGATGACGGGGCGTTCACCGTCGAGCATCAGCGAGATGAACTTCGGGATAACCGCGGCGTAGTCGCCGTTGGGGTCCTGGCGTGGCCCATAGATGTTGAAGTACCGGAGTGCGGCGGTGTCGATGTCGTAGAGCTCGCTAAACTGGAGGGCGAGCTTCTCCGTGTAGTATTTCGAGAGCGCGTACGGGGATTCAGGCTGTTCGGTCATCGACTCGACTTTCGGGAGCTGCTCTGTCGAGCCATATATCGACGAGGAGGAGGCGACGACCGCGGTGTCGACATCGGCCTCGCGGGCGGCGTTCAGCACGGTAGCCGTTCCCGTACAGTTAGCGTCTGTACTGGTGACGGGGTCCTCGACGCTCCGCGGGACCGAGGGAACGGCTGCCTGATGGAAGACGTAGTCGACACCCTCAGTGATATTGTCGATAGTTTCGGCGTCACGGATGTCTGCCTCGTGGAAGGTGAAGTCGTCGTCCGCATGTAGAGATTCGAGGTTCTGTTCGCGGCCGGTTTCGAAATTGTCGACGCCGCGGACATCGTAGCCGCGGTCGAGCAGCGCGTCAGCGAGGTTCGATCCGATGAACCCCGCGACGCCGGTAACGAGTGCGGTGGGCATGCATGCTGGTTTTCCACGGTGCGGGGTTAGTGTGTCGACTTCGAACAGGTGACTGCTGGGTCACGCACTGGAGCATTCCCGACCGGGCGATAGTTCTTTGACCGTGTGGCTCACAACGTACACACATGAGTTCGGAGACGGGAGAGAAACAGCGGGTCCAGTTCCGGGCGCCTGAGAGTGTCGTCCAACAGGCAGATACGCTGGCGACAGTACTCGAAACGGACCGCACATCGGTCATTCTCTCGGCACTCCGAGAGTACCTACGAGATGCCAGCCACGACGACGACCTCAAGCAGGAGCTCGCAGACGCGTACTACGACGACGACATCGCCTTCGACGAGCTCAAGGCTGTCGTTGGCCACGAGGAGGCGGCGAACTTCCGCGTGCTCAAGGAACAACTCGACGAGGAGTTCGTCGACGCGACCGCCAACGAGTTCGCGGACTCGTAGATGCAGGTCGTCGCAGACACGTCCGCGCTCGTGAGTTTGGGGACGGTCGCCGACCACGAGTGGAACCCACTTGACTACCTCCTCGACCAACACACCGTGCTCGTCCCAAAACTCGTAGTCGACGAACTCACAGAGACTGCGACGTACGACGACACGTCGGGTCAGGGAGCACTGCGCGTGCTCGATCGGCAACCAGCACTCGACGTGCGCGACATCACCCTCGACGAATCGTTCCCACTCGACGACGGTGAGAACGCGGCCGTCACGCTCGCCAACGACTGTGGCGCTGCACAGCTGCTCTGTGACGAGTTCAATCAGCTCGCGCTCGTGCACGCGCCGCTCGTCGACACCCGGCTCGTGACCACGCCGACTTTATTGCTCGCGCTCACTCGGAGCGATGAGGTCACGCCAAAGACAGCGCGGTCACTACTGGCCGCGATGCGTGACGCTCGTAGCTGGACGAACAACCGCTACGTCGAACGCGCCGAGACGGTTCTCACAGACGCCAACGAGTCTTCGTAGTAAGGAGGACGTCGTGGAGACTCAGCGCGCGGGTATGACGGCCTCACTGGCCCGAGCCGCGAACCATTACCATCAAGACAAGAAACAGCTATTAAGGAAACATGACTAGCGAGAAAACTGACATTGAAAAACTGGAAGAACGCGTCGAAAAACTTGAAGAGCAACAGGAAGAGTTCACTGTAGAAGATGGCGATGGTGAGTCATGGTCGCTCACCGAATTGATGGACCGGTTCAGTATCAAGCGTCGAACAGCCCTCAAGGCAATCGGACTAGTCGCCATCGGGTACACCGCACCGCGTGCAGTGCTGCAAGCAGTGAGCGGGACCGCGCAAGCACAGCAGTCCACGGCCGATCTCACTGTCTCCGGCCAACTGGACGCTGGGTCGGTAAGTACAGATGAGGCATTCATCGGTTCTTCTCCTGTAGATAGACCGCTCATCTCAAACGGAGACACGACCGTGTATGTAGACCCTGATAACGGGTCTAACGACGGAGACGGGACGGAAACGGACCCGGTCGCAACCATTCAAGAGGCGGTCAACAGAGCGCCGGTTTTCCTCCGCCACCAACACTACATCGACATTTCAACGGCCGCGTCGACGCCGACTACCTACGATGAAGACGTTATCATCAACGGGATTATTTCTTCGGGGCAAGCATTTACCACCGGCGCAGGGGCTAATCCGGTCGAAGGTCCGGCCACGAATTTCCGAATCGAAGGTGACCCGGACGACAATACGGCTGTCACGGTTTCGTCCATCACTGCCGCAGGATGCACCGGTGTTGCAAGCCCCCATCTCAAGGACTTCACCGTAAATGGTATTTCGCCGTACTACGAGGCGAAACACGCGGTCGAGTTCTACGGCGGCGGCGAGTATCAGGCTTCGAATCTCAGGTTTGGGTCCAACGTGGATAACGGCATTCGTGCCTACGGGGCAATCGCTGAAGTTCGCGGCTGCGACTTTAGCAACTGCGACGAAGGCACAACGGCGAAGCGGAACGCCCAAATCCTCGCCCAAAATTGTTCGGGCACGCCGAACAAATCCTACGTCGCACGTTCCGGCAGCACATTAGCGGTCTATGATGACGCTACAACGCCGACTGAGTGGCGGTTCGGAACCATCAACGGGGCGCGTATCTGGAACGATGACAAGCTGTGGTCCGGCAACAACAGTCGGGCATCGTTTATCCGCTCTGGAACTGTCTCGTCGAGCGACTTCGAGGAGTTCGTCGGGAACAACGTTACCGTCGGCGGTGGGTCCGACGAGACGATTTTTGACCTCTCCAATCCCGTGGACGTTATCAACGGGCAGGTGTTGGGGAACGCCCCCCGGAGGCTCACGGCGACTTTCGCGGACGGGGCGGAGGAAACGGTAGCGGTAGACACGTCTAATGCATACGGCAGTGACGAAAACGGCGACGGTTTCGCGGTCCTATCGGTCCCGCCGTTGCATAACGTGACAAAACTCACGTTCAACAACGGGGTCGGGACCTCCACCGAGTACGGCTGGGCCGTGCAAACTGTAAGTTCCGCGTCGTGGCAGCCCTAAGGCCTAAGATTCGTTTCCCGGCCAATTCAAACCAAACTAAGTGAAATAAAGTAATGAAACGACGGACTCAGATTGCGCTCGTCGCGTTCGGCGTATTCCTGAGCGTTGCCGCCCCGTTATCGGATCGGTGGTGCTTTAGGACGGCAAGAGCGCTGGCTAGAACGTCGAATTCGATAAATCAAATGGTCCGGGGGTTGTCCTTGGTGAGTCCGTCGACTCCACCAACGAGAATCCCTAGCACGAATCGAACACAATCATCCTCGAACCGTGTGGTGAATCCCATTTGAAAGGCGACACAAGTCTTCGCGTCACACAATTCAACGGGATGTGAACAAACGCCACTAACATCGACGCGACGAATGCAACGCTCAGTATTCGGCCGAACGATAAACCCGAGCTGGCCGTCCATGGCGGCGTCACAGCTGTCTCATACCGCGGCGACATCACGCTCGACGACAACGCGGTCGCCCTCGAATACTCAGCAAGTAGCACGGGAACGATTACGGTCAACGCCCCCCGACGTGAACACGGGTCGAGCCGCCGCCACTACAGGCGGTAACGCTGTTGACTCCGAAACCACGTCATCAACCGGTATCACGACGATTTCCGTCAACTCGGCGACGAATGAAGATCTCGTCAAAGCGGTTGTTCAAAGCCGGACGACGTGGTCGTCGTCCCGGTGGTTAGTCGCGTTCCGCGCGTCGAACAGGAGCGTCGACTCGTCGACGAGGCGGTCGACATCCAGCATCGAGTGATCCGTAACGATGAGGACGCAATCCGCATCGTTGAGCCGCGTGTCTGTCAGTGGGACCGACTCGTGGGTCGCTGCACCGACGTCGAGTTCGGGAACGTGGGGGTCGTGGTAGTCGACGGTTGCGTTCCAGTCGTCGAGTTCGGTAATGATGTCGATTGCCGGGGATTCGCGGATGTCCGAGACGTCGGGCTTGTAGGCGGCGCCAACGACGAGGACATTCGCGTTCGACAGCGCAGTGCCGCGGTCGTTGAGTTGTTCGACGACGCGCTGGACGACGTGCTGGGGCATCTCGCGGTTGACCGTGTCCGCGAGGTCGATAAAGCGCGTGTCGATGCCGTGCTGGTCGGCTTTCCAGGAGAGGTAGAACGGGTCGATGGGGATGCAGTGGCCGCCCAGGCCGGGGCCGGGGTAGAACGGCATGAAGCCGAACGGCTTCGTCTCGGCGGCTTCGATGGCGTTCCAGATGTCGACGTCGAGTTCGTGGGCGATTTGTGCGAGTTCGTTGATGAGGCCGATGTTCACCGCGCGGAACGTGTTCTCGAGGAGTTTGACGAGTTCGGCTTCCGTCGAGGAGTCGACGCGGACGACCTCGTCGAAGACGGGCGCGTAGAGCGCTTCCGCGCGGTCGCCACACTCCGGGGTGACGCCGCCGAGGACTTTCGGGATGTCCGTCGGGCCGTACTCCTCGTTGCCGGGGTCGATGCGCTCGGGCGAGAACGCGAGGTAGATATCTTCACCGACAACCGTCCCGTTCTCCACGAGGACGTCGGCGACGGCCTCCTTGGTTGCGCCCGGGTAGACGGTGCTTTCGAGGACGACCGTGCAGTCGTCGACGACTGGTGCAAGTCGTTCGGCAGCGTCGAGGACGTAGGAGAGGTCCGGCGTGTCGGTTTTCCGGAGCGGCGTGGGCACGCAGATGGAGACACCGTCAGCGTCCGCGAGCTGGTCGTAGTCGGTCGTGAACGTGAGGCCGTTGCGTGTGGCCTCGACGACCTCCTCGTTAGTGACATCGTTAACCGTGGATTCCCCCTTGCGGAGTCGTTCGACCTTGCCGGCGTCGACGTCAACGCCGACCACATCATAGCCTGCGTCGTGCATCGCGAGCGCCAGCGGTAGGCCGACGTATCCAAGTCCGACGACGCCGACGCGCGTCTGCTCGCCTTCCATATACGCTGTCAGATACGCTACAAGCGTTTTAGGGTGTCGTTACTCGAAACGGTGGCCGGTGTCGGTTTAGAGAATGAGGCTTAAGACACCGAGGGACATCGCTGGAGGTGTGACTAGTCGATGACCGGCAGCGAGCGGCCGCGAGTCTTCCATCTGATTACGCGCCTGCTGAAGGGTGGCGCGGAAGCGAAGACCATCGCGACCGTACAGGGACTCGACGACTACGAGTTCACGGTCGGGTACGGCGCGGAGTACGACCAAGAGCAAGTCGACCAACTGGAGCACGCTGGTGTCGAGACGAAGCGCTTCCCGCTGATCCGCCACTACAATCCCGTGACGACGGTCCCAGCGGTGCTGTCGTTGGCGTGGTACCTTCAACGCGAGAACTTCGACATCGTACACACGCACAGCACGGAAGCCGGCATCATCGGGCGCTTCGCGGCGGCACTGGCTGGTGTGCCGAACATCGTACATACTGTACACGGCGTGCCGTTCGCCGATGATCGTAGTGGCTTGTTGAATCGGTTTGTGCTCGCATGCGAGCGGCAAGCCGCAACGTACACGGACCGCATCGTCACGAACGCGGACGTCATCGCCGACGACTACCTGGAGCGGGGCATCGGGCAGCGGGAACAGTACACGACCGTGTACAGCGGCGTGGATCTGGACGCGTTCGCGGACGCCGAGCCCGCCGACGATTTACCCGGGGAGCAGCCGCGCGTCGTTATGGTTGGGCGGCTCACGGACGGGAAAGGTCACGGCGTTCTGCTGGACGCCGTGGAGTCGTTGGGTGACTTCCAGGGATCCGTCTGTATCGTCGGCGACGGTTCGCTGTACGACTCGCTGGTCGCGGCGGTCGAGGACCGTGGGTTGGCCGAGGACGTGTTCCTGACCGGCTTCCGAGACGATGTCCCGCGTGTGCTTGCGGCGAGTGACGTGCTCGTCTTGCCGTCGTTCCGCGAAGGGACGCCGCGAGTAATCACGGAAGCGATGGCGAGTGGGTTGCCCGTCGTGGCGACTGACATCGCAGGGATTCCCGAACAAGTCGAAGACGGCGAAAACGGCTACCTAATTCCGACCGGGGATTCGGACGCGCTGGCCGACCGGCTAGAGCGACTGCTGGCGGACGAGGAGTTGCGTGAACAGATGGGTGCGCGTGGACTAGAGCGTGCTAACCGGTTCTCCGTCGCGACGATGGTCGAGGAGCTAGACAGGCTGTACGAGGAGTTGCTGGCAGAATAGCAGGTGCGGAACCGACGAGAGGAGAGCCACGACGGGCGGACTTCGTGAGGGGAACGCAGACCATTTAGTCGTCGGCTGCCGAGTACGAGGAAATGACGACGGTCGTGCTCGGGCTGGACGGGGGCTGTTTCGAGTTGATCCAGCCGTGGATCGACGACGGGTCACTCCCCAACTTCGCTACGCTGACCACAGACGGCACGTCGACGGACATGCAGAGCTGCCTACCGCCGGTGACGTGTCCGAACTGGCAGTGCTACGCGACCGGAACGAACCCAGGGAAGCTCGGCGTGTTCTGGTGGGAAGCCGTCGACGAGGACGAACGGAAGATAGAGAACCGGAGTGCAGCTGGCGACTTCGACGGCACGCACTACTGGCGCTTCCTCGACGGCGACGCCGCGGTCGTGAACCTCCCCACGTCGTACCCGCCCTCGGAGGTCGACGGGATTCACGTCGCCGGTGGCCCTGGCGCCGAACAGACCGGCTACACGTACCCCGAATCGCTGGAGGAAGACCTGGAGAGGAAGTACGACTACGCCGTCCACCCGGAGAAGATGTCGCTGCTGTCCGGCGACAACCCGGACAACGACTGCGTCCCCGAAATCTACGACCTAATCGACTCGCGGTTCGACGTCCTCGAAGACGAACTCGAGAGTGGCGAGTACGAGCTCGTCCACGTGACCGTGTTCTACCTGAACGTGCTCCAGCACTTCTACTGGGACATGGACGTCGTGAAGCAGGCATGGGAGAAAATCGACGAGCGCGTCGGCCGGCTGCTGGAGATGGACGAGCTCGATCACTTCGTCGTGATGTCCGACCACGGCTCCAACGAGATCGAGACGACCTTCCGCATCAACACGTGGCTGGAGCAACACGGCTACCTGCAGACAGAGTCGGGTATCAGCGACTACCTCCACAAGGCGGGGATTACGCAGGAACGCGTCCGGCCAGTGCTCGCGAAGCTCGGCGTGGAGTGGTGGGCCCGGCGACTGCTCCCAGAGCGCGTACAGATGCTGCTTCCCGACGATGAGGGTTCGGTCGACAAGAGCGCAAAAGGCGACGTTATCGACTGGGAGCGTTCACAGGCGGTCGCGAGCGGCCAGGGACCCGTGTACGTACTCGCCGACGACCCCGCGGAGCGCGAGGAAATCGTCGATCAGCTGATTGCCGACCTAGAAGGGCTCACTGACGAGGCCGGGAACGCGGTGTTCGACCAAGTGCTGCGTGGCGAGGACGTGTACAACGGTCCACACACTGGCCGCGGTCCGGATGTCGTGCTCGACCAGGCTGCCGGCGTCCACATCGAGGGGAAGATCGGGAACGACGACGTGTTCGGCGAGCCGAGCAAGTGGCACGGCGAGAACAAGGACACGGGGATGTTCATCGGGTATGGGACAGACATCGACGAGACTGCGGCGCTGTCGGACATGCACATTCTCGATATCGCGCCGACACTGCTCCACCTCCACGGCGAGGACGTCCCGGAGCGAATGGACGGCGAGGTCCGCAGTGATCTCTTCGATGCGGAGTCGGAGCCGGCGAACCGCGACGTCTCGCGCGTCGACGTGGATGTGGGCAGCGCTGATTCACAGACTGTCGAGCGCGACGTGACCGACCGGCTGGAGAATCTCGGGTACATGGAGTAACATGAGCGACGACACGGGCGTGTTCACGATTTCGCTGGACACCGAACTCGCGTGGGGCACGTTCGACAAGGGGAACGCCGAGCGGTACGAGGAAGCGTACCGGAACACGCCGGAGGTCATCGACCGGCTCTGCGACTTGTTCGACGAGTACGAGATTCCCGCGACGTGGGCGGTCGTCTCTCACCTGCTGGAGGACTGTGACGGCGACCACAGCGACCGGACAGCGCCGGACTTCGAGTGGATCGACGACTGGTTCGGCGATCTGCCGTGCGCGAGCGGGATGGACGAGGACCTGTGGTACGCGCCGTGGTTGATTGACCGGATTCAAGACTGCGAGACTGAGCAGGAAATCGGGCTGCACGGGTCGACGCACATGCAACTGGGCGCCGACGGCTGTTTGCGACAGCACGCCGAAGAGGAGATTGGGACTGCCGTCAAGACGCTGCGCTCGCACGGCGTTGAGCCGAAAAGCTTCGTGTTCCCGCGGAACGACGTCGGTTACGTGGACGTGCTCCGCGAGCACGGAATCGAAGCTTATCGCGGCGTCGACGCGCGCTGGTACGAGCGTGCGTCTGTGCCGAGTGCCGTGAAGCCGCCGCTACGGTTCGCCGACGAAGCGATTCGGGGGACACCACCAGTAGTCGATCCGGTGGAACGCGATGATGTGGTCGAGGTTCCAGGGTCGCAAGTGTTCCGCCCCTCGCACGACGGCTGGCAGTACACGCCAGGAGAAAGTAGTGTTGCGCGAGCGAAGAAGGGGCTTCGGCGTGCGGCTCGTACGGGTGGCGTGTTCCACCTGTGGTTTCACCCGTTCAATCTGGGGCACGAACCCGAGCAGGACCTGGAACGGTTAGAGCGCGTGCTAGCGGGAGTGCGTGACTTCGTCGATAGGGGGGAACTGGAGTGTCGACCGTTGAAGAGTGTATCGCCGGGCCGTCAGTAGCGATAGCGACGCCTCACTTGTACCCGAGTGCCTTGAGACGTTCTTCTACGGCTTCGTCGTCGTCGATATCCGGAACTTCGACGTCCTCAGAGGTCTCTTTTATCATCTCGAATCGGTCGTTCAAGCGTTCACGGAATCGCTCAACCGTTTCCGGATGCTGGTCTGCAACGTCGTTCGTTTCTTTCGGGTCGTCCGCGAGGTCGTAGAGATACTGGTCGTCGGTTTTGCCGTCGTAGAGATACTTCCAGCGGTCGGTCCGGAACCCAATCCGGAGGTAGTCCTCACCCCGGACTTCCTTCTCCGTGACGACGGCGTCGTAAGTCGGACTCTCTCCGTTAATGACCGGGAGGAGTGATTCGCCTTCGAGACGTCCGGCCATCTCAGTCGAGTAGTCGGCGTCGGCGAGATCGAGCAACGTCGGGAGGATGTCGATGGTGCGGACCATCGAATCGACAGTCGTCGGCTGGTCGATGGGAGCTGAATCCGGGAACCGGATCAACAGCGGGACTCGCGTGAGTTCGTCGTACGGGAGATTCTTGTGCCCGTACAGGCCGTGCTCGTCGAACTCGTCCCCGTGGTCGCCGACGACGACGATAGCAGTGTCTTCGAGCTCGCCGCGTTCCTCGAGCGTGTCGAGGAAGTTCCCAATTTCCCGGTCGAGGTACTCGACTTCCTTGCGATAGTTCGTCCAGAGTTCGTCGTGCTCGTCAGGTGTAATCTCGTCCGGAGCATTCACGGCGGCTTTCCGCCAGAGGCGCTCGGCGCGGAACTTGTTCCGGTACCCGAAGTCGTCGCCCGGGAGGTACGGGCCGTGGACGTCCATGTACTGCGTCCAGAGGAACCAGGGCTCGTCGGTCGAGCCAATCCACTCCGCGAGACTTCGGTTCACTTTCTCTGCCGGGAGGTACGGAGTCCGTCGAAGGATGCGAGCGGCCTTGTTCGCGTATCGGAGCAAGGAGTCCGGAGCGTTGTCGACGAGTCCGTCGGGGTCGTAGGGGAGGATGTTCTCCTCGAAAGTGTCGAACCCGCGGTCGAAGTTCCGGAGCCGGGAGACGTTCGGGTTCGAGTGGATCGCACCCGTAGTGTAGCCGTTCCGCTGGAACTGTTCGGCCATCGTCGGCTGGGCTTCTTCGAGGTACCAGTGGCCGCCGTAGTCCAACGGGTAGCGGCCGGTCAGCATCGCCGTCATCGAAGGGGCGGTGCTGATGCCCTGGGCGAAACACCGCGAAAACGAGACGCCCTCCTCGGCGAGCGCATCGAGGGCCGGCGTGTCGAACTCGTCGCCGGCAACCGCGTCGTACCGCAGCGAATCGACGACGAGAAAGAGGACGTTGGTCATGTGGGCTCGTCTAGTCCGACTGCGGTAAAATGACTTGTGTCATCGCTGTTTCCAGCGAACGTCGAGTTCCACATTTGAGAGTCCGATGACAGCCAAGAGGAGGAGAATCGGGATGAATTGGATTCGCCGACGAACGGCAGCACCGTAGTTCATCTCGATAATCGAGTACGTGACGACACCGGTCAAAAAGTACGAGAGGAGAAGTCCAAGATAGTAGGGCCGGTCTTGGAGGAATACGATGCCGCGCCGGACGAACAGCGTGGCGACGAAGAGCGCGAGAGCGCTCATTCCGACGAACAGCTCCGTGATACTCTGGATATGCCACGGGAAGGGCGTATACAGGAAGTACAGGGCCTTCATCGGCGCATAGAGAATTACGTCCAGCCAGGTTTCGTAGTGGAGCCCGAGTAGATACACGGCGTCTCCGTGGGCGCGTCCGTACGCGAACGACTCCAGCGCAGCCGGAGAGAGAGTCGTACCGTGACCGGTGAACGTCTCGAAGTTGAGTACGAAAAACGCCAAGAACGGGAGGGTGAGAAGAGAGAGTCCAGCGAGATAGTACGGCTTGTCGCGAGTCTTCACGAGACTGACAAACCCGACAATTGCGGCAATTAACAGGAGGTTCTCCCTGCGGAGGGAGAACATCATAGCGGTGGCAAGGAATACAACAGTGGCTGTCGGAAGCGTGATGGAATCGAGCCACTGGACGGCTGCCCAGAGGACCGCCAAGAGGAGGACTGTGTGGATAACCTCACGCTGGATGACCACGGACCGGTAGACGATGGTCGGCCAGAAGAGAACGGCCGCAGCAGCCAGGACGGACGTTCGGCGGTCTGTAACGTGGCGGGCAATTCGGAAGGTCAGGTAGCCGACGAATAGGCTGAAGAACGCGATCCCGACGCGACCGGCGACCGAGGACTGGCCGATGACGACGTAGAATGGAGCGAGCAGGTGCGCCATCAGCACTCGCATCGCTGTGAAATCGAGTCCGAGTGTGGCGAACTGGCCGTTGGACCACGCCGTCGCAAGTTCCATCGCTCGCTGATTGTGACCCGACGAGATCGGGACTGTGGGGAGGAACCCGACGACGGAGTCGAGGACGATGAAAGCGAGCCGGAAGAGGAACGCGCCCGAAAGGACCGTCAGAAGGTAGTTCTGCAGTCGGTAGGCGGCGACGCCGAGTCCAGCAGTGAGGAGGGTGATTAGTGGGACTGTTGCTTCTGTTGGAAGGAGTGATAGGGCGAGGAACGTAGGAGTGACTGGCGCGACAAGCGGTAAGAATCTGCGGAGACGACGGTTGTGTTGGGTACGGATCATCTATAATCCATAAGGAAAGTCTATAGATATTCTTGCATAACTCTAGTTAATCAAGGAATGCGGGGTCGAGACGACGAAACTCTATTGTGATAATCATAGTAGGGAATTCTGACGACGTTAAATTTGCTATCCAAACTCAGGATCTCCGGTCCAACGACAGTGATAGTCCGCCAGAAGGGTCGAAGCGAATTTAAGTAGAGGATTGTAATTTCCTTCATACTATGACCAAGGTAAGTATTATAACTCCAACATATAACCGAGGGGATATACTACCTAGGGCTATTGATAGTGTTCTCAATCAATCATTTGAAAATTTTGAGTATATTGTGGTTGACGATGCTTCAACGGACAGGACTCAAGCTATAGTTGAGGAATACGAGGATGACCGAATTAGGTATCTTCGGCACGAAGCAAATAGACGACAGGCGGCAGCAAGAAACACTGGTATTGAGGCTGCAAACGGTGAATACGTCGCATTCATCGATTCAGATGATGAATGGCTCCCCAAGAAGCTTGCCAGACAGATGGATGAGATCAGTCAACGAGATAATGACTGGATTGGAATCTATTGCGACAGCACGACGCAACGGACCTCACGACTAAAGGAGGTAATCACTAAACTGTTCCCGTACGAGGTGCGTGAAGAAGGGCGAGAGGAACTCATGCGGGACATCCTCGCGATGCAGGGTAATATTTCAGCCGGCTCTAGTCTGGTTGTGCGTACTAATGTTGCGCGTGAGATAGGCGGTTTTGATGAGACGCTACCACGGCATGAGGACATCGATTTTGTACTCCGCTTACTCCAAGAAGGTAATTTAGCCTATCTTGATGAGGAACTCGTTATTGTTCATGAATCTCCTGATCCGACTGCAGAGCAGATCAAAAATTCTAAGGAGATCTTATTGGATAAATTCGAAGAGGAAATTACCCAGATTGAAGAAAAAGGCTATCCTGTGCGAAGGTATCACCAGTTTCACTTAGCTCGATGCTACTTTCAAGACGGGGAGTTCCTAGAGGGTATTCGCCACTTATCTGGATCAAAGGCGTCAAACCCGAGGCAATATATTCGGCTTCTTGTCTCTCTCCCCCAAGGTTTACGGCAGAAATATCCTCTAAAAAGGTGATGTTTCTACATCCACTTCAACCGGTTATTTGTTCTTACTTGGATAACTATACGATTGGAGTATTTGTAATGGAATGCGCAGCCCAGCATAGTACTATTGTGGCACGTTTTTTTGACATCAGATAGTGCCGAACAACAATCACGCCACTTAACCAAGTTTGGAGAAATAGGATTCACTAAATGACCGAATTAGACCCGGATGTTAGCCTATTTGTATCCTCACTAGCAGGAGGTGGAGCACATAAAATGGTGGTCCAGATTGCAAAAGGACTAGATGATCTTGGGTATACAGTAGATATTGTGGCTGTTACGAAGGAAGGACCATTTGTTGATAGCATCCCTGAAGATGTGGGAATAGTTGATTTAAATGCAAATCGAGCGCTAACAAGCGTGCCTAAGTTAACGCAATACCTGGCAAAGAACAATCCAGAGTCATTATTGGCAACACCAGTCAGCGTTACAATTCCGGCAATTTGGGCCAATATTCTATCTCGATCAGATACTAAGTTAGTAATTCGAGCTCCGACCGTCATTTCCAAAAATGATTTTTATGCGAGGCCAAAGACGTTAAATGACCAGATATTGTCGAGATTAGTTGACTATTATTATCCAAATGTTGACCATATGGTTGCAATATCGAATACCGTGAAGGAGGATTTAATTAATAATATCGGGCTAAATAGAGATATGGTTACAACAATTTATAATCCAGTTATTGACGACGGAATTATTGCGAGAAGCAAAGAACCATGTGAACACCCATTTTTTTAATGAATCAGTACCAGTAATCGTAGCTGCTGGCCGGTTGACAGACGAAAAAGACCCAGACATGTTAGTTAAGGCATTTAACAAGTTGCTTGAACAGCGGGATGCTCGTCTAATACTATTAGGCGAAGGAGAGGATAGGAGAAGATTAGAGAATAAAATTGAGAATTATGATATTATTTCAAAAGTATCAATGCCAGGTTTCGTTAAGAACCCGTTCCGGTATATGCGTAGAGCAGACGTATTCGCACTCTCATCAAAATGGGAAGGATTTGGTAATGTTATTGTTGAGGCGATGGCGTGTGGGACTGAAATTGTAGCAACGGACTGTGGTGGGCCACGAGAGATTCTAGTTGACGGAAAATTTGGAAAATTAGTTGAAGTCGGAAATGCGGACGCTATGAGTGAAGCAATACTGGAAACCATTAGAAAAGATACGAGCAATCAGAAACTCATCTCCAGAGCAAAAGATTTCCACGTCGAGAAGATTATTAAGGAGTATGAATCGGTATTGGTGAATCGTTCTAATCTTTCATCCTAGAAACTACAAAAGCTCGTGGGCCGATTGTTCTTTGCGGGATAAAGAGGATTTGGTCTGAATATGGGCATCGTCGTGGACATCAATCCGTATTAGAGTATGGTGTCCAACGGAAGTCACGTGGTTGCCCGAGGTCGAGAATGTTGGTCATATCCATCGGAAACGGCATCTATATAGTGTTGTACTATCGGATTTGATCATACTTATTTTCGAGTTCAGGTGAAAGATTGGTGATATCATGTCTATTTTGAATTCGTTCGACACCAGCTTGTCCAAATTCCACCATCATATCCGGGTCACTTGCGAAGGTCTGGAGGGCTGTGGCAAGTTCAGAAACGTTTCCTGGTTGTGCGAGCAGGCCAGTTTCACCATCTGCAACGACATAAGGTATGTCTGCGTGAGTAGTTGTGACAACTGGTTTGCCAGATGCCTGAGCTTCAAGTAGGACAGTGGGGGCCCCTCCTTCGGAATCACCGGAGGCAGCTCGCTTACTAGGGGCGAGCAGAATACTACAGTCGTGGACCTCGGCGAGATAGTCGTTGTAGTCAAGATAACCGGTGAACGTGACTTGATCACGAACACCAACTTCATCTGCAATAGATTCCAATCGCTGGCGACTATACTCTACATTGCCACCGACAATACGGAGTTCCGCATCAGTACCAGCAAACGCGGTGGCGAACGCCTTGATGCCGTCCGGGAGGCCCTTTTTTTTCGACAAAACGTCCAACCATTAGTACGCGGAGTGGTGAGTCTGGGTCAGGATATTCTGGGGTGATTCGGGACGTGTCAATCGCGATTCGCTGAATCAGGGTTTTTGATTTCGGACATCCTAGATCAAGGAGCTTTTCTTGCATAGACGGCCCTTCAACAAGAAAAAGGTCTCCCTGTTCAAACAGATCCCGATAATTAGCGCGCATTTCATCATTTTCTTTTACCAGACGTGAAGCATCATAGCCGTAAAATGAAGTAACAAGTTTGCGTTCCGGCTTCCGGTGTTGGGAAAGGCGTACTCCATTCGGACCGAAATGGGCGTGTATGATATCAGGGTCGTGGCGTTCGATGATGCGGCGATAGTACGTATCATAAAGTTCATAGATATCGAGTTTTGCGAGAATCCCGTATGTCCAGAACCGTGGACTCCACCGAGGAAGGTCCATAAAAATCTCACGTGGCTCAAACTCGAAGAGATCAAGGTTTTCACTAAATGTACCACAAACAAACGGATCGTATCGATTATGGTGAGAGAGGTATTGATAGATGAACGTCTCCGTTAGTGGGAGATAGCTGGTGACGAAGTGGCCAACGGAGTTACTCATTTGCTGCGGAACGAAGTGCTGCGATGACGGTTTCCTGCTCGGTATCGGTCATTCTCGGGAACATCGGTAGTGAGAGAATTTCATCGTACAGGTCATCAGCCGTGTCATGATTCCCGCAAACGTCCCCGTAATAAGAAAGCTCGGAAATAGGCGGGTAGTGGACGCCAGTGACGATGTCGTTCGTCGAGAGGTGGTTGTATAATGATTGGCGAGTCAGAGGGTAGTCGTCAGTTACACGAACGACAAAGAGATGAAAAACGTGGTCAGCAAACGAATCTGAATCGCCCACCCACTCAAGTCCGGGAATATCTTCAAGCGCAGCAAGGTACTGCTGAGCGACCTCCCGTCGATTATCATTCATTTCCGGAAGACGCTCCAACTGGCTCCGCCCCATCACAGCTTGGATCTCGCTCATCCGAAAGTTGAAGCCAAGCCCATCGACGTCGTATCCCCAGTTATCTTGTTTCTCGTCCGGTGATTTCGTCTGATGGTGGTTCCGAAGCTTTCGGACTCGATCCGCAAGGCTGTCGTCATTCGTGACGACCATGCCTCCTTCCCCCGTCGTCATATTCTTCGTCGCGTAGAAACTGTAGCAGCCTGCGTCCCCAAACGACCCGACCGGCTCACCAGCGATCGACGCGCCCGGTGCATGGGCGCAGTCTTCGATGACGGCCGCTCCGTGCTCATCGGCGAGCCGGCAGATTTCGGGCATGTCAGCCGGTAACCCATACAGGTGAACTGGGATCACGGCTGCGACGTCGTACCGCTCAAGCTGTCGCGCCAGACTCTCTGGGTCCATGTTCCCCGTCTCAGTGACATCACAGAGAACTACGTTGGCATCCAGCAGCCGAACAACGTTCGCGGTAGCCGAGAACGTCATCGCAGGCACGACAACCGTATCGCCATCACCGACACCGAGAGTCCGCAGGCACGTATAGAGGGCAGACGTACAGGAGTTCACTGCAATTCCGTGCTCACTGGAGTGCGCCGTCGAGAACTCGTCCTCAAACGACCTCGTTTTCGGCCCGAGTGTCAGCCAGCCGGACGCGAGGACGTCCCGAATTCCATCGATAACCTCGTCCCCGATGACATTCTCCGGCTTATATAGGGGGACTGAAACCATACCAGAAATCCACTACAGTGGACTCATAACTGTTTCGAATCCCATCCTTCGAACCGCACTTAACCATCAGAACTTGGCAAAGCAAGAAACTGCCCAACAGTGGTGGCTTATTGAGGCTACTTTTTGGACCGCTCCTGTGATGTAAATTGTTTGTGAGTTGGAATGTAGTTTCGAGGTACTGGATTCGCCGTTTGAGACGCAACTAAGACAGGAATCTACTTACTCGACTCTAACGTGAGGTGCACTACAACTACCGAAGATGTCTCCCGGAACAGGGATACGTTTCGCAGGCGCTAGTTATAAACTTCGCAAACCTCACGTTCGCCCCGATAAGCAACGTCAGCTATTGAAAACGGCATTATCGCTGGGTGGGAATTCTCCACCGGACTACTCGAGATAACCGAGTTCCTGAAGACGGTCCTCTACGCTCTCAGAGGTTGACCGGTCTCCACGAATCTCCTCGCCTGGGATAGTTTCGGGAGTAGATATCGCCGGCTTACTCTCTGGCGCATAGAGATCGTCAAGGACCACTCCGTCGAGATCGTCTGGAATGGGCGCTCCATGGAAATGCAAAAGGGTGGGAGCCAGATCGATCAGATGAGGATTAATCGCTGCATCCTCGGCAATTCGTGGGCCAGCCGCTATGAGGGTTCCGTCTGGCCTATTGTCGGCACGGAACTTCTGTGGCGGGCCGAAGACGCGCGACTCTTCATCTGCATTAATGTCCTTGATTTCGAAGCCCGACGTCCACCGAGCGATGAGATCAGGCGCATCTTGGGGGATGGGCTCAGAGTACACGTCGTCCGCGAGCTCAATCGAAGTGAAGACAGATGTTCCCGTCTGGCCATCGCTGACTGCGGCGAGAGCAGTCATAAGCTCGTCTCGACGCGCGTCGTCGTCGGTCAGAACGTAGATGAGACCATGTGGGAGGGCAACTGCGTCGCTCGCCTCGAAGTCGATCCGCTGCTCGAATGACGACGCATCGACGATTCGTCCGCCCGAGTCTCCGTTAGGTATCGACCTTCGAACCCGATTAGGAATCAAGTTGGAAAGGAGATTCTCGACTCCAAGTCTTTGAGCAGTGGACCGACCGGTATCCCAGGCAGTGGTCACCACATCAGTCCAGTCTAGTCCGGAATACCTATCAGCGACCTTGGACGCAGCGGCGTGGTTTACCTTGGTATCATCACGGAGTTGTAGATAGCCCTCCCGGCGAAGCCAACCATTCAGGTAGAAGACGCGCTCCGTTTTCGCGAGGCCGTGGTCGGAGTGGATTATCACATCGTCTCCGTCGTCGATGAGTTCGGAAAGCCGCTGGTCGACGGTCATCCAGAGTTGCTTGACTGCGTCGTCATCCCACGCTTTATGCTGGAGATGGTTGATATAGAAGAGCGTAAGATTGAGGAGATCGGGGGATTCCGTCTCCTTGAGCCAGGTGGCAACATCGAACCGCTGGTGGATCATCCCCTCTAAGTCGTCTACAATCCCAGTGGTTGTTGGATCGTCGACAGATGGGGGGTCGACCTTCGGGTGGAGTTGATAGTCGAACTTTGATTCAAGTGTATCCTGAAGCGAAGCCGGGTACGTGTAGTCGTCAGGGTCGGCATAGGGGCCGCCAGCGACCAGGTGGCCGTTCACCTCTCGCGGTGGGGTGTTGAGTGGGACACCGATAATCGCGACACTGTCGCCTTCCTCAGAGAGATACTCCCAGTAGCACTTACTCGTGAGAGGAATATCAGTTGCACCAACGTACGTGTTTGTCTTTCGGTCTAGTTGCCTCCACCAGTAGACACCTAGACTGGCGGGGTCTTTCCCGGTCGCATAGCATCGCCAAGCCGGACTCGTGACAGGGGGGTCACAGCTCCAGAGCGTGCTGCTAGTCCCTTCGTCGATGAGTGCGTTAATAGTGGGGAGGTCGGGAAGCCAATCCTCGAAGAGGTCGAAGGTAGCGCCGTCAAGGCCGAGAATGATAGTCGTGATGGATAATCACTCCATTACGTTGACGGACGTACCGAGCAGGTATAAATATTCACGGTGTCAATTCGACTTAACAGGTTATACTGTTGATTTCAATATGGAGACTGTGTCTCGGATTTCGTAGCCGGTCAGAAGAGCGATTGCAACCATTACGACGGCATATGTGAGGACGCCGAGTCCGACTAGAAGGAAGAAGTCAAGGAGGTTCCAGGGGGTAGAGTACGTGGCGTCCACAGCGAAGACTGCGCCGCCCATCAGCAGGCTGCCGACTGCAGGATAAGCGAGACTAGCGAGAAAGCGCCGATAGCTCCCGTCAACGATGTTGATTGCGAGGTAGTCGGCAACGGGATTCGTGATAAGGGTGTGGCCGACGACGACTGCTGCTGTCCCGACGATGCCGTACGCTTCGGTAGCGGGCAGAATGAAGATTGCCATGAAGATTACTTTGAAAATCTGGAATTTCGTGTTGTAGTCTGGGCGGCCAACGGCATTGAATAGTGGGCCAACGGTGGCCCCAATTGATCGGAGAAGTCCCCAAGCGGCGAGGAGTTGCATTGCGGGGACGATTGGCAGCCACTTCTCGCCAAGGAATGCAAGGACGAACGTCGGTGCAATTACTGCGATACCAGTTGCCATTGGAAAAGAGAAAAACATAGTCAAGTTTAACGTCCTATAGAATCCCTCGCGGAGCTGGTCGATATCGTCCTGAATTTCCGAATAGGCTGGGAAGGCGACAGACGAGATAACATGTGAAACCTCGGTCGCAGGTGCGTTCGAGAATCTATATGCAAATTGGTAATATCCGAGGGCTGTTGCGGTAAGGAACCAGCCGATAAAGGCATCATCGCCCTGGTTCACAATAAAGATTAGGCTGCCCTGGATTGTCAGCCATTTTCCGTAGCTGAATAGTTCCTTGGCGAACTCAAGGTTAAACTCAATCGACGGACGATACTCATGGATGAGATACGAGGCAGTTGTGATTGTAACGTTTCCTGCAAGAAGGCCGAAAACGAGCGCCCAGACGTTCTTGAAAATGATGGCGAAAGCAACCGCGATCGAAACCTCGGCGACTGTCCCACTGATCTTATAAATGAACTGTTTGTGGAACTGAAGATTTTTCCGGAAATATATGATACCGGGGTTCTGGAATCCTGTAATGAGTGGGACTAACGCAAGGACACGAATGAGATCCGTGGCACGGGGTTCTCCAAACGCCGACGCGACGTAGGGAGCAGCAGCGAACGCAAGGAGGCCAAGAACAATTCCACGGCAGACTTTCATTACCCAGGCAGTATTCAAATACTCATCGACGTTGTCCTCCCTGCGCTGGATGAGAGCTTCGTCGAATCCCAAGCGGGAAAACTGCTCGAGGACGGCTATTGTCAGGAGTGCAATTCCCATAAGTCCGAAGTCTCCAGGAGCGAGTAATTGCCCCAAGACGACGAGTTTTCCCAACTGAAGAATGCGGTCGAAGACGTTGATGAGCGTCGACCAAATCCCGCTTGCAACAGTCCGGTCAGTAACGGCATCGCTCTCGGGAAAAAGGATCCCCCTGAGTCTTCTTAGGACCGCCAAGAGTGATGACAAGGATACCTATCTATGTCGAGTGCGAAGTAATAAATGCACATATCCAAGGAGAGTACCCCCAGTGATCGTCGGAGCGCTCGTCTTCTAAGGGGCCAGATATTGGTACTGTTCAGATAATGACCCTCTCGACAGCCTTCTCTAACTAGAAGTCAGTTTTGTTGAGCACCACGCCAGTCACGATGTATTCTTCACGGTGGTCATGAGAGACTATTGGCGCAGCAATTGTGTTCATCGCTGCTGTCAGTATGCCACCGATTGTAGGAACAGCGGAGAGGACGTAATTAATCTCACAGCAGACTCGCATAGGTAATGTCCCCTCCTCAATAATCTTGTCAACCGTTAGGCCAACTTCTTGGGATAAATGGCTGAGCCCATACCGCGTGAACCGGAAGTAGTCGTTTGGTTCCTCGTGGAGTGGATACATTTGGTTCGTGGAAACAAACGCTCTCCCGCCGTCTTTCAGAACCCTAGCCATCTCAGTAAAGAACGCTGTCGGGTCGGGTACATGCTCCAATACTTGGGTTGAGAAAAATACATCAAATGACTGGTCTTTAAAGGGGAGTTTCGTTGCGGATCCACAAACATCAATATCTTTTTCGACATTGGTGACATCTAATCCAGTGTAGGACTCAGTGTCCTCAAAGAGACCTCGGTGGGGCTTGTCCCCACAGCCCACATCAAGCACATCCCCAGTCGCACTTGCGGCAAACTGGTGTATGTGTGGGTGAAAACGACGGTTAATATGGTAGTTCTTAGCGCTGAGTGATGGGTTAGCCATATACATTATAATAGGTTTCCTCGCGCCACTTTCTCCATGTCCACAGCTTTCGCAATCATACCCACGGTGAAAATGACATTACCATTACGCATATTGCGTGCCGTCGTACTCCGGACGAATGACACCCTCATAATCCTAACTTTTCTTTTATCATACTAGCGAACTCAATTTTCGGATCGGTATGCGTCCTCCTGTATATTTTCATCCGCTCTGGCCCAAACTCACTCTTGAACTGTATGACGCCCTCATGACCGCCACTTGGATTAAAATCATACCACCGATACCCGGCGTCGATAGCGTCCTCAATTATCGAATACTGAAGCAGATCGTTCGGGTTGTAGTCGA
The DNA here is from genome assembly GCF_009741975.1 of Halobacterium sp. CBA1126. Classification (GTDB taxonomy): domain Archaea; phylum Halobacteriota; class Halobacteria; order Halobacteriales; family Halobacteriaceae; genus Halobacterium. The sequence goes on from NZ_WPCF01000014.1 coordinate 27,569, forward strand.
AGTACTCCGAAAACGACGCCCCGTGCCAATAATCAACGTGTTGATTCCACGAGAAAATAATCGCCCCAGATGCGATATTCCCCTCAACACAAGCTAACTTCAACGAAATATGGTCGGGGTACTCTTGTCCCAGATCATAGATACGTTCAAAAATCGGCCAATCGTAGTTGCTCGTCGGGTTATCCCATCGCTCAAGCGAATCTTGGTAGGCCTCAAAATAGGTCTTCCAATCGCTCTCTGAGTTCGCTTCACGAACAGTCACTCCCTTATCACGGGCAGCGTCGATACCCTTCTGACGACTCTTAGTAAATCCATTTTCCACTTCATCCATTCCGCCAGATAGGTCCAGTATTTGTGTGAAGTCCTCGGAACTGTCCCAGTCCAGATCAAATTCACTCCTGAGAGGATTGCCAACCACATTCACAACATCGGCCATATCCTTGACCTCTTGGTAAAATTCACCAGCATCAGTTGCGTTGTCTTTTGCGATAATCCCTCCATAGCACCCGGCAAATGTCGAATGTAGAATTGAGATATTTAGAGTGGCGCCAAGTTTTGATACCGAGGTCGTCTCTCTCACGGCAGGGAAGACAGCGTCGCGTTGTCCTGTCGAAGGAAACTGCGGGGCAGGATCACAGCCAGTGGCTTCCGCAACCTTTGCCCAAAGGGGAGAGTGAAAAAACGTGGCTGTCGAATCTGACTGAGCGATGTTCCACCAAGCTCTCCAATCCTCATCATCCATATTACAGTAGCGGAGTTTGGCAGAGTTAAAACCTCAGATTCTAAGCTCTAGGCAACAAATCCACCACTCGCCGACGAAACGTTGTTGTATGCATTAGTCCAGGCCATGGTTCTGTTATGACCGCTGGGGAGAGTGATTTCTGAATGACGCCACTCAAGAGTCCTGTGTCGCCCCTCCCTATCTGAACACCGCCTCTTGAGTAGAAAGATAGTTGTATCCCGTATCTGTGGCTAGTATCTAGTAATGAGGGGAGTGCTGCTTTCCGGAGGAACCGGGTCACGGCTGCGACCAATTACGCATACAGGTCCGAAACAGTTGGTGCCGGTCGCGAATAAGCCCGTAATTGAGTACGCGATTGAGGATCTGAAAGCCGCAGGTGTCACCGAGATTGGCGTAGTTCTGGGGCACAAGGGCCGCGAGGAGATTCAAGAGCTTCTGGGTGATGGCTCGAAATACGGGGTTGACATCACGTATATCGTACAGGGGAACCCGCTGGGGTTGGCTCACGCTGTTGGCTGCGCTCGTGAGTTCGTCGACGATAGTGATTTTGTAGTGTATCTCGGAGATAACATGCTCCGTCACGGTGTCTCGGACCTCATCGAGAGCTTCCAATCGGACGAGTATGGGGCAGGAATCGCCCTTCAGGAGGTGTCGAACCCGGAAGCCTTCGGAGTTGCTGATGTCGACGACCAGGGCACGGTGAAACGGCTCGTCGAGAAACCCGACGATCCTCCGAGTAATCTGGCGCTGATCGGGATGTACGTGTTCTCGCCGGCGGTCTTCGACGTCATCGAGGACCTCGAGCCGTCGTGGCGCGGCGAGCTTGAGATTACGGACGCTATCCAGAGTCTCCTTGAGAACGGTTACGAAATCGACTCCCACGTCGTGACGGGCTGGTGGAAGGACACCGGAAAACCCGAGGACATCCTCGAAGCGAATCGGCTCGTCCTCGAGGACGCCGAACGCTCCCTCCGAGGGACAGTTGAGGACGGCGCTGAGATTCGAGGGAAGGTCCAGCTGGCGAAATCAGCGACTATAGAGAGCGGTGCGGTCGTGCGTGGCCCAGTCTCTATCGCGGACGACGTGACGATAGAGGATGGCAGTTACGTCGGTCCCTACACGTCCATCGGTGAGAATACCCGAATCGCCGGCCCCCACATCGAGAATACGGTTATTGTCGGCGAGTCAGAAGTGACTACGAACGGACGTATCATCGACAGCCTCATCGGCCGTGCAGCACAGGTCGAGAGCGCCGAAGGGATGCTCCCGGAAGGTCGTCGCATGGTCGTCGGCGAGAACTCCCAACTACACCTCTAAGATGCGCATCATCACTCACTCGTGTCCGGAGTGCGGAACCGTCGTCGCAGCGAACGAACTCGAAGACAACCGCGTGATGAAGTGCCCACGCGAGGGCTGCCAAGAGGTTCTCCGTTTTGACGACCTCACCGAGGAAGAACAAGAGTTCTTCCTCGACAACCGCGACCAGTACCAGATTTAGAAGTACGACGCAATCGAATCGACATCTTGTTGCAGCGTCGGCTGGGAACAACCAAGCCGCGTTTCGACGTTCTCGACGTCGAGACACGTATTTGAGGGACGCGCTGCTGATCGGTCAACGTCGCTTTGTGAACCTTTGTCGAGTGCGTCAGTCTCGACGCCCATCGTGGATGCGATTATGCGACCAAACTCGTACGGTGTCACACAGGACCGAGCGGCGACGTGATACGTTCCGGACGCACTATCGTCGATTAAATCCAGTAGCGTCTCCGCAGTCGAACCTACACGACTCGGCGTCACGTACTGGTCCGTAAACAGAGGGACAGCCTGACCGGACCTTAGACGCGACCGAACCCACGCTGGAAATCCTTCTAGGTCCGCTGTCTCGGGCGCTCGATTGACACCGTATACGAACGACGGCCGCACGATGAGTGGCGAGTCGTGAGCCGAACGGACGTTCCGGTCGCCGACCAACTTCGACCGGCCATACGCCTGCAGCGGGTTTCGCTCGCTCTCCTCGTCGTATCGCTCGTCCGTTTCGCCGTCGAAGACGTAATCCGTCGATACGTGGACGAAATCAATTCCTCGTTCAGAACACTAACAGGCCATCGCCTCTGGTGCGTCCGCGTTAATCTCGTGAGCACGCTCGGGCCGCTTCTCACACTCGTTGACGTCAGTCATCGCGGCACAGTTGACGACGACCGAGGGACTGAACTTAGCCACTAGCTCCTCAAAGTCCTTGGACGCCCGAACGTCGAGTTCGCGAAGCGGGATTTCGAAGTCCGGCCGGCCTGAGTGATACGAGCCAGCTACGGATAGAGCTCGATTGACCGCCGTCGTGACCACATTACCCCCGAGGAGCCCGCCAGCACCGACGACGAAAACGTCCATGCCTGTGGCAGGAGAAGAAAGGATAAATAATCGTTGTCACCACGACTTCGATAATGCGCGTTCTCGTCACTGGCGGTGCCGGCTTCATCGGCTCGAACTTCGTTCACCATCTTGTCGAAGATACGGAGGATTCTGTTGTTACGCTCGACGCGCTCACCTATGCCGGCTCAAAAGAGAACTTGGAAGGGGTTCTCGACCATCCGCGACACGAGTTCGTCGAGGGCGACATCCGGAACCGCGAGCTCGTCGACCAACTGGTCGCTGATGTCGATGCAGTTGTGAACTTCGCCGCCGAGTCGCACGTCGATCGCTCAATTGAGGGCGCGGAACCGTTCGTCTCCACGAACGTACAGGGAACGCAGACGCTTCTTGACGCAGCGAGTAACAGCGATATTGAGCGATTCGTTCAGGTGTCGACAGACGAGGTATACGGAGAAATTGAGGACGGCGAGTTCAGCGAGGACGACGCGCTCAATCCGAGAAACCCGTATGCGGCGACCAAAGCCGGTGCAGATCTCCTCGCAAGGAGTTACTACACGACTCACGACGTCCCAGTTGTGATTACGCGGTCGTCGAACAACTTCGGGCCACGTCAGCATCCGGAGAAGCTCATTCCGAAATTCCTCAAGAAAGCGAACGAGGGTAAGTCACTCCCCGTGTACGGGGATGGCTCGAACGTTCGGGAATGGATTTACGTCACGGACAACTGTCGAGCGATAGACACAGTTCTGCGTGACGGTACAGTCGGAGAAGTGTACAATATTGGGAGTGGAATCGAACTGGAGAACATCGAGGTTACTCGGAAAATCCTCGACGTGGTGGGGGCGTCCGACAACCTCATCGAGTTTGTCGACGACCGTGCAGGACACGACCAGCGGTACGCACTCGACACCAGCAAGATGGAGATACTTGGCTGGAAACCACGAATCTCCTTCGAGGAAGGGTTAGAACGAACTGCGGAGTACTATCGATAGGACTTGGCGGTGATCAGATACTCGTAAACAGATGATTATTACGTCGGCTAATCTATTCGTAGGACAGTGAACGGTCGGGACGGTGTATTTGTGACTGAAAGCACACAGCGGTGCATCCGAGGAAATTCTCACGAATACTGGGTGGTTACCAAGAGTCCGTCAGCTTCACTTGCAATAGTGGTGTGTCTACACTTGCTACAGACCGGCAGTCAAACACCACCACGACGGAGGGTTTTGAACGAGAATTACCCCCACACCCCACCGCGTCGAGTGTTCCAGGCAGTGAGCCACCCCACTCCGTCGAATGTTCAGAGCACTGGTTCCAATCTGCTGAATCAGTACTCCACGGTGTCGAGTGTTCACTGAGAAACATCCAGCGTCTTCCTCCCACACTCCACCGTGTCGAGTGTTCTCAATTAGAGCTGAGTAGCCGAAAGCGACGGTACGTATCCCGCAAAGTGTTCACTCAACTGATTGGGTTAATTCGACAACCCGACGCGGTAACGTGAGCCCCTCAAAGTCACTGACCACATTAGCGACAAGGTCAAGCTCGACGGAGAATTCGTACTCGTAGTACTGGCCACCGGAGCGCCCCTCGTTTCGGGAGTGGCGGTCGAGGATCCCGAGTATTGCGAGATCCGCGAGGTGGTCGTGCATCCGTCGGCGAACCAGTGGGTCGATGTCTGACTGTTCGGCGATTGTCCGATAGCGTGGGTAGATATCGCGAACGCGGAACGGCCCGTTCGACTCCAACGCGAGGTGGAGGACGGCGACCAACGAAAGATGTCCGTGACGGGTGAGTTCGCGCATGCCGTGTTCGACCTGGCTTCGTTCGAGTTTGTTCCGGGCCGCGTGAACGTCGTCTTCGTTGATCCGTTCACGGTCTGCCGCGCGTGCGAGCTCGCCGGCCTGATAGAGGAGATCAAGCGCTTGCCTTGCACTCCCAGAGTCTTGCGCAGCGACCGCGGCACACAGCGAGAGCACGCCTGATTCAGTCGCGTCCTCGTAGAGGGCGCCTTCCGCACGACGTTCGAGAATTGCCTCCAGATCGGGCGCGTTATACGGTGAGAAATGGATTTCTTCCTCACAGAGCGTGTCTTTCACTTTCGGGGAGAGGTCATCACGGAAGCCGAAGTCGTTGCTAATACCGATGACGCCGGGCTTCGTTTCAGTGAGGTGGCCGTTCGAGCGTGCTCGCGGAATTTCGTAGAGAATCTCGTCGTCGTTGCCGATATGGTCAATCTCATCGAGTACAATCAGGACCGTCCCGCCAATTGCGTCGAGTTCGCTGTACAGGAGGTCGAAGACGCGTTGCTGTGGGTAACCAGTCGTACTAATCTGGTTGTCGTCCGGTCGCAGCGTATTGACGAGGTTAACGGCCACTTGGTACGACGAGGAGAGGTTCGTGCAGTTGAGCCAGAATACTGAAAGGGAGACGTCGTCGTACTGGTCGGAGTCGTGTTGCAGTTGCTCGAGGATGTATCGGGAGACCGCTGTTTTCCCAACGCCCGTCTTCCCGTAGAGGAAGATGTTCCGCGGTTGGGCGCCGTTGATAACCGGCTGGAGTGCAGTCTGGTACGCGCTCAACTCTGACTCCCGAGCCATAATCGAATTCGGCTGGTAGTCGTCCCGAAGCATATCCTCGTCGCGAAAGATGTGACATCCTCCCCGCCGTGAACGGCGGGGCTTCCCCTACGAAGGGAATCCGGGGTGGCAGGTTTCAGTCCGAGTAGGCCGCGAGCGTCATCTGCGAGGATTTCTCGCTCGTCTCGCGGTGGATTGTGGCGCTGTCACAGGCGCTCCCGTCCTGTGGCGAGTCATCGCGTCCGGGTTCCCAACGGACGCTCTCTCCCCACGGGTTAGCGCGACGGGCGATATTCGCCGCCGCGTTGATGTCTGCTTGGAACTCTGTTACGTGGCAGTCGTCGCGTCCACGCCTACTACGCGATTGGGGAAACGTATCGAGCTGAATTCGAGTTCGAGCCGATCGACTTCTCGTACGTCGCGTTGAGTGACGATTCCGACTGATTTCTGCAGGACCTCCAGCATGACCGCGACCGGCTCAGCACGCGAGTCGATTGGCTGCAAGGCGACTTCACGAAACTCAAGCAACGCGGCTAAGCTATTCCAAAACAATCTCTGAGAGGGGTGTCAGCGATCCACGTCTGAACCCTTGGGCGTGTCGGTGGACTCCGATTCCCCGCCAGTGAAATCGCCGGCATATGTGAGAGACCCCGACATCAGCGCCAGCTGGTGAGCGCTCCTTTCAGACGAGCCCGTGCGATTGGGCTCAACTGGGATGTACTTGATTGACAAGCGTAGAGCGGCGTTGATTACCTGCGTGTACGTACACCGAGAATGGCTAGAGGTTTTTTCGCTTCGGAACCGCTCAACGTATACTCTGTTCTAGTGTGTTCATCCCAAAAAGCACGTCAGCACGGCGTCGACACAGCCCGCTGGAAGAACTCCCTCACTCGCGAGCGCGAAGAGAACGTGGGGATGGTAAATTGCTCGGAGGCAAGCCTGGGGCGTGCCCGTAAATTTCCGGTCTCTGTCTCAGCCGAGGTAGTGGGCGACATACTCCCCACTCACGTTCAGAGTCCAGCGATTCAAGCGCATAATACGGGTTCGCCGCCACCGTCTGTGTTTTGCCGACGGCAGAGGCGCTGCAAACCAGTATTCTTCGCAACCGTATAATCCGCATATCTCATACTCGCCCTGATGACACTCGAACGATTCGCTTGACCAATAGTTGTCGTGATTAAACCTACACGTCAAGCAACTCTTCGACGTATTTCAAGAATCAACCTGCACGCCTTCGACACTGTGTTCCTTGGCCTTGTATTCCACGTACTCGTAGAGGCGTCGGAACCCCCCGACATATTGCCACATGCTTCAGGGAAGCTCTCTTAAATGTGGGTCAAGCCCCCGAACACGAGGGGTGAACAGTTGTTCTCGACAGCCTCCTCAATAAGTCCGCTCCCTACTGTCGCAAAATCAACAGCGAAATCGTATCGACTACGATTATCGACTAGTCAATCGGCGTTAAGTTAATGACGCTAGTACCAGATTCCTCTCCGAAATCTGAGGTTGACAACCATCAAACGGTACTGTAAGGATGGTGCTGTGGCTGGTGAATTCTAGGTTTCGAAAGAAAACGGGTAGGGTGACGGGACTGCGGTGACCGCGTTACGGGCGTCAGGTCGTGATTCGTTAGTTTCTGGCGGAGTGCCAGCAGGGCGGCGCCGAGCACGGCGATGAGCGCGATGCCCCATGCCGGAAGCCGGGGATGCCGCTACCGGATTCGCCACCAGTATCCTCCGTGGTGCCG
>NZ_WPCF01000058.1 GCF_009741975.1 Halobacterium sp. CBA1126
TCGACGTCCGCGAGCGGGCGGTCGACGCCGTCGAGGAGACGGAGGGGATGGAGCCGCGCGCGCTGACCGACGCGTTCGCGGGGTGGGCTCGGCGGGCGCTGCGCGACGCCGAGCGAGCGCTCGCGGGCAACCCGCAGTACTCCTACGGCGACGAGCTGCCGGACCGAGAGAACGTCCGGAACGCCGTCGCTGGCTACGCGCTCGCGACCCACGTGGCGGAGGCGATTCCGCCCGTCGCGGACCGCGTGACGGCCGAACTCCGGGAGGCGGCCCACGAACGAGCCGTGACGGACGCGTAGCGGGGGCGAGGGGGTTTCGGCGTGCCACCGTCAGACGGGGAGACGACGGGCGCTAACCTTTTTGCGCGTGGGGCGGCTCCAATCGAGTAATGGCCAGGCCACCGGAGCTCCTCGAGGACGTGCTCGACGGCATCGACGCGTTGCTCGTGTTCTCGCCGAGCGGCGCGTACTACGACCGCGTGAAAGACGTCGAGGGCGCGGACGTGGTGGTCGTCGCCACGGAGAACGCCGTCGGCGCGGAGACGTTCGTCGAGCTGCCGCTGGCGTTCGACGACGTCAAAGAGCGCATCCGGTTCGGCATCGAGGGCGCGCTCTCGGAGGGCGCCGTCGAGGACGGCGACGAGCTCGGCTGTGCGGCGCCGCTGTTCGGCGACGGCGTCGACATGGTCGCGCGCACGAAGGTCGACGAGTCCCGTCACTCCGGCATCTACGACCTGTTCGCGAACTCGCGGGCCGAGCCCGGGGTCATCCGGGACGTCTTCGAGGTCGCCATCGAACTCGGGCAGAAGGGGCAGAAGGGCAAGCCCGTCGGCGCGCTGTTCGTCGTCGGGGACGCCGGGAAGGTGATGAACAAGTCCCGGCCGCTGTCGTACAACCCCTTCGAGAAGAGCCACGTCCACGTCGGCGACCCCATCGTGAACGTGATGCTGAAGGAGTTCTCGCGGCTGGACGGCGCGTTCGTCATCAGCGACTCCGGGAAGATCGTGAGCGCGTACCGCTACCTCGAACCGAGCGCGGAGGGGACGGACATCCCGAAGGGGCTGGGCGCGCGCCACATGGCCGCGGGCGCCATCACGCGGGACACGACCGCGGTCGCGATCGTGCTCTCGGAGTCCGACGGCCTCGTGCGGGCGTTCAAGGGCGGCGAACTCGTGCTCGAACTCGACCCAGAGGAGTACTGACATGCAAGTCGACCTCAGTCCGGTACTGGACCCCGACTTCCGGTACGTGCTCGGCGTCGCCACGCTGTTCGCGGGGCTCGCGCTCGGCTACCTCGTCGGCCGCGTGAACGAGCGCCTGCTGCTGGCGCTCGGCGTCGACGACGCGGTCGAGGGGACGAGCATCGAGCGGATGGCCCACGACGTCGGGTCGTCGACGGTGTCGCTGGTCGCGCGGCTGACGTCGTGGATCATCTACGTGTTCGCGGTGCTGGTCGCGCTCGAGGTCGCCCAGCTCACGGTGCAGGACGCGGTCTGGTACCCCGTCGTCGGCTTCCTCCCGTCGGTCGTCATCGCGGTCGTGGTGCTGTTCTTCGGCGTCATCGCGGGCGACAAGGCGGAGCTGTTCGTCAGCGAGCGGCTGCGGAGCGTGAAGGTCCCGGAGATGTCGGTCGTCCCGAAGGTCGTGAAGTACAGCGTGCTGTTCGTCGCGGCGCTGGTCGCGCTCTCCCAGGTCGGGGTGGCCATCGAGGCGCTGCTCGTGTTGCTGCTGGCGTACGTCGCGGCGCTGGTCGTGTTCACCGCCGTCGCAACCCACCAGCTGTTGACGTCCGCGGCGGCCGGCGTCTACCTGCTGTTGCGGCAGCCGTACGGCATCGGGGACCGCGTCGCCATCGGCGAACACGAGGGCATCGTCCAGGAGGTGAACGTGTTCGTGACGCGCGTGGAGGACAACGGCCGGGAGTACCTCCTCCCGAACCACCTCGTGTTCGAGCGCGGCGTCGTCCTGGTGCGCGAATGAGTCTGGTCGCGACCGGGGTCGCCGTCGGCGGTTGGGCCCTTCTGACGGCTGGCGGGTGTGCGGTCGTGGCGAGCGCCGAACGCCGGGCGTGGGCCCGCGAGCGCGGGTCGCGGTGGACGCTGCTGTTCGGCGCGCTCGCCGCGGTCCTGATAACCGTCGCCGCGGGCTCGTTCTCGGTGTGGGAGGAAGCGGGCGTCTACCTGCTCGCGGTCGCGGGCGTGCTCGCGTACGCGGCGGGCGCGACTGCGGCGGCGGGCGCGGCCGGGCTCGCGGACGCGGCGACGAGCGACGGCGCGCCGTTCCGCCCGCCGGCTGCGGGCGTTCTGGTGCGCGTCGGCGGTCTACTTCCGGGGGACGCGGACGGCGTTCGCGCTGGCGTTCCTGGCGTTCGCGCTGGCCGCCGTGGTCGCGGGCGTCTCCGTCGACCCCGCGCTGCGAACGGTGGGGTCGCTGTCGGTCGGCGGTGCGTTCGCGTGCCTCACTGGGTTAGCTGTGACTGGCGCGTTCCTCCCGGGGAGCTACGGCGAGGACGCCGCGAAGCGAGTCAGCGCGGCCCGCTAGCGGTCCAGCGGTTCCGCGGGGACGCCGGCGACGGTTTCGCCGGCCGGCACGTCTTCGACGACCAACGAGTTCGCGGCGACCTGTGCGTCCTCGCCGATCGTCACGCCGGGGAGGACGACGGCGCCGGCGCCGACCATCGCGCGGTCGCCGACGACGACCTCGCCGGTGCGGTACTCGTCCTGCAGGAACTCGTGGCAGAGCAGCGTGGCGTCGTAGCCGACGACGGCGTCCTCGCCGACCGTAATCAGTTCGGGCCAGAAGACGTCGGGCGTCGACTCCAGCCCCCACGCGGCGCCGTCGCCGACGGTGACGCCGAGTCGGCGAAGCAGCCAGTTCTTCGCGCGGAGGCTCGGGCAGACGCGCGCGAGCACGACGACGACGTAGTTGAGCGCGACCCGGAGCGGGTGTTTGGCGTCCGGCCACTGCCAGAGGGAGTTCCGCGGGCCGGGCGTCGGGTGGCGGTCGAGGCGGTCGTGGCGCGACACGGTCGCGGGTTCGCGTGCGGCCGCCATGAACCTACGTGTTCCCGGCACGCCGCGAGTCTACGACTACTGTCGAAGGTAGGATTTATTATCGTCGAACTACAGTCGGCAAACGACGAATGTCTACTCGACAGCTGCCGACCGGGGTGGAGTCGCCGCGCGGGAAGCTGGTCTACCTCTACCTCTCCACGAACGAGAGCGCGACGCTGGACGAACTCCACGGCGAACTCGACGTGCCGCGCATCACGCTGTACAGCGTGCTGAAGACGCTGCGCAGCCGCGGCCTCGTGGAGCAGGACGGCGACAGCTACGTCACCGCGCGCCCGCTCTAGGACTCCTCGACGGGGGTGAACGACCCCGTCACGTCCCACGAGTGGACGCAGTAGACGTCGCCCACCTCGTCGTCGACCCGCCAGTTGCCCGCGTCCTCGTCCCAGCGCTCGGAGCGCCCGCACTGCGTGCACGTGCGCTCCTTCGGGGCTCGAATTTCGGCCATCACGCGTACGCAGTCGGTCCGCGGGCTTCAGTGTTCTGTCCACGACAGCGCCTTCGACGGCCGTCGGTCCAAACAGTTACGGCGCCGGGGCGTCCGGGTTCCGGCATGCAGTTCGGCATTCTCTCCACGGCGCACATCGCCGACGACGCAGTCGTACCCGCGATCCGACAGACCGACCACGAGGTCCGCGCGGTCGCCTCACGGACCGCGGACGCCGCGGCCGCGTTCGCCGACCGCCACGACATCCCCGAGTCGTACGACAGTTACGACGCCCTCCTCGAAGCGGACGTCGACGCCGTCTACGTCCCGCTCCCGAACGGCCTGCACGCCGAGTGGGCGAAGCGCGCCGCCGACGCCGGCCTCCACGTCCTCTGCGAGAAGCCCCTCGCCGCGGACGCCGAGGAAGCCGTCGACGTCGCCGAGCACTGCGCGGACGCCGGCGTCACGCTGATGGAGGCGTTCATGTACCGCTACCACCCGCGGACCGTCCGGGCGGTCGAGGTCGCCCGCGAGGAACTCGGCGACCTCCGGCACGTCCACGCGGAGTTCAGTTTCCAGCTCGGGGACGGTCCGGACGTCCGCCTCGACCCCGACCTCGCGGGCGGCGCGCTCATGGACGTCGGCTGCTACCCCGTCAACGCCGTCCGCACGTTCCTCGGCGAACCCGCGCTCGTCTCCGGGCACACCCACGACAGCCGCGACGCCGCCGTCGACACCGACGTCGCCGCCTCACTCGAGTTCGACGACGGCGCCACCGCCACGATAGAAGCCAGCTTCGAGACCCCCCACCATCAGACGTACCGCGTCGAGGGCACCGACGGCTGGCTGGAGGCCGACACCGCGTTCAACCCCGGCGGCGCAGCGACCACGCTCCGCTGGGGAACCGACGAGAAGACCGTCGAGGAGACCTTCGACCCCGTCGACGCCTACGTGCGGGAGGTCGAGCACTTCGCCGCGAGCGTCGCCGCCGACCGCGACCCACTCACGGACGGCGAGGAAGCCGTCGCCAACATGCGCGTTATCGACGCCATCTACGAGTCGTCCGCGACCGGCGAGACGATTCCGCTCTAAGCGTGCTCGCTCCAGAACAGGTCTAGCTGGTCGCCGAGGAACTCCGGGGTCATGCGCGTGAACTCCTCGCGCTCGCCGGGGCCGAGGTACTCGAAGACGGAGTGGCGCGCGCCCTCGACGTACCGCCGGCCGACGAACGCGCGCACGCCGACCTCCTCGGGGCCGCGAATCACGCGCCCGATGGCCTGCCGGGCGCGCCGGACCGCGGGCACCGTGAGCGCGTACTCGAAGGCGTGGTCCTCGCCGAAGGCGTCCGCGTACGCCCGGCGGACGGCCCGCACGCGCGGCGACCCGACGTTGACGAGCGGGACGCCGACGACGGCGCAGGCCGCGAGCTTGTCGCCGTCGTAGTCGACGCCCTCCGTGAGCGTCCCGCGCGTGCTCGTGACGAGGACCTTGCCGTCGCCGCGGAAGAACCGGCGCTTGAGCGCGTCGGTGTCCTCGTTGCTGGAGGACTCGTCGACGAGCACGGGCTTCTCGACGGCGTCCGCGAGGTAGTCCCCGGCCCACGCCGCCTCCCGGTAGTTCGGCATGCAGACGAGGACGTTCCCCGGGGAGCGCGCGACGGTGCGGAGGACGTAGCGGTACTGCTCGCGGGTCTGGTTGGCGTTCTCGCCGGTTGGGTCGCCGCGGTTGCGCGCGGTGAACGGCGTCGCGTCCACGATGAAGCTCGCGCGGTTCTCCTCGGGGAACCGGAGGTCGTACCGGCGCTCCACGACCGGCCGGGCGTCGGCGTCGCCCGCGCCCGCCTCCAGCCGGTCGAGTCCCGTGACCTCGCGGAAGACGTCCAGCGGTTCGAGCGTCGCGCTCATCAGCACGCCGCCGCCGAGCCCCGCGAACGTCTCGCGGAGCGCCCGCGCCGGCATGCAGTTGTACGTCGTCAGCGCGGGCGTGTACGTCTCGGCCCACGCCGCGCCGGCGCGCCCGGAGTCCTTCGGCGCGTGCTCTAGCTCGATCTCCCGGAAGTACGTCGCGTGGTCGCGCTCCCACCACCGCTGGAGGGTGACGCCGACCGCGCCGCAGACCGCCGAGCGGTCGCCGTCGTCCTCCAGAATCGCCGCGACGGCCGTCCCGATGTCCGCCAGCGACCGCCAGAGGCCGCCCGTGTACCCCTGTTCTTCGGCCCAGCGCGTGAGCTCGTCCGGCTCGTCGGTCTCGGGGTCGCGGAGCGGAATCTCGTGGTCGCGCTCGGGGAGGTCGCGTGGCCGGTTCGGGTCGTGGCCCTCGTTCGCGAGATACTCCGCCACCCGGTCGTCGAGCCACTCCGCGACGTCGCCGAGGAAGTCGACGGTCTCCTCGACGGCTTCGAGGGTGACCTCGTAGCTCTGCAACTCGTCGCTGACTTGCTGGCGGTTGGCCTCGCTCTGCTTGGCGGTCGTGAGCAACTGCCGGAGGTCGTTGCGGGCGCGAGCGAGCGTGTGTCGACCAACTCTATCCGAGAGCAGGTCCCGCACGCGCTCCTCGAGGCGGTGGGCCTCGTCGACGACGACGAACGTGCGCTCGTCGAGGAGGTGTTCGGTGAGCCCGCGCGTCTGCGGGTCGAAGAGGTGGTTGTAGTTCCCGATGACGACGTCCGCGTGGTCGAGCATGACCTGCTGGACGCGGTGGGGGCACGTGCCGTACTCGACGGCCGCGGGCAGGAAGTCGTCGCTCGTGACGACGTTGTAGTCGCCGACGTCGAAGCCGACGGGCGAGCCCTTGTTCCGACCGTACCAGTCGGCCTCGAACGGACAGAACAGCGGCGGGTCGCCGTCCGCGAACTCCTCGGGCGCGCTCGGCTGCACGGGGACGTACGGCGAGTCCGCGCCGTCGGTCCGGAGCGGGTTCTCGGAGAGCGTGTGGCTGGCGTCCGCGCGAGCCGAACGCGCGAGGTCGCGCGCCTTCGCGGGGTCCCACCACGGGTCGTCGAGCGCGTCCGTCGTGCGCAGCTCCGTCAACTCGCGGGCGTCCTGCCCGTCGAAGCTCCCGCCCTCGCCGTCGGCCTCCACGAGCTCCGCGGTGGACTCCCGGAGGTCCTCGCAGCGGTCGTGGACGCTCGCGTCCCGCGGGAACACGTCCTCGCGGCCGTACGGGCAGAGGTCCCGCTTCCCGACGAGCGCGACGCCGTCCAGCGGCTCGTCCAGCCCGGCGTTCATCTGCCGGAGGTCCGCGACGAACTGCTGGAGCTGCTGTTTCACGGGCGTCACCACGAGCACGCGCTCGTAGTCGTCGGTGCGCCGGACGAGCTGGGCGGCCGCGGTGAGCGCGGCCATCGTCTTCCCCGTCCCGCAGGGGCCCTCCATCGCGAGGTAGCCGCCGCGCTCGCCGGCGTCGACGGCCGCCTCGATGGCGTCGGCCTGCTGGTCGTAGGGTTCCTCGAACCCGAAGAACTCCCGCCAGTCGTCGTCGCCCATTCGGTAGAGGGTGGGGCGCCACGCGGTATGAACGTACGGATTGCCGAACGGTCGCCGGGGAGGGGCAACGTTTTACTCCAGTGTCTCCGACACGGACCAACGCGATGATTGAGCACCGCGACCAGGTCGACGTCCCGCTGGTCGAGGACGCGCCCGACGCGTCCGTCGACGCGATTCGGTCGCTCGAACAGTGCCCGCCGACGCCCGCGACACGCTCGCCGGACGGCGGCTGAGACCGATGAGCGACGACGCCAACCCACGCATCCTGCTCGTCGAGGACGACCCGGGGGGACGCCCGCCACGTCCGGGAGCTGCTCGACGACGCGGTGTCGCTGGCGGCCCGCTCGTTCGACGACGACGCGCTCGTCGACACGGACGACGGCGCGGCGGCGGCCGACCCCGTCGTCCACGAGCGCAGCCTCGCCGACGCCCTCGACCACCTCGACGACGCGGGCGCCGACGTCGTGCTCCTCGACCTCGACCTCCCCGAGAGCTCCGGGCTGGAGACGCTGTCGACGCTGCTCGACCACCACGAGGACGTGCCGGTCGTCGTCCTCACCAAGCTCACCGACCGCGAGGTCGGGCGGGAGGCGCTGCGGCGTGGCGCCGAGGAGTTCCTCGCGAAAGACGAGATCAACGCCGAGCTGCTCGTGCGCTCGATCCACCACGCCATCGAGCGGCGCGCGCACCGCCGCGAGCAGCAGCGCTACGAGACGCTCATCGAGGAGTCGACGGACGTCAACGCCATCGTCGACCCGGACGGCACCGTCCGGTACGTCACGCCGTCCGTCGAGTACGTGCTCGGCTACGACCCCGACGAGCTGGTCGGCGAGGACGCCTTCGAGTACATCCACCCCGACGACCGCGCCGCGGTCCGCGAGGCGTTCGACCGGCTGGCCGGCGACGACGACTACCGCGCGACCGTCGACTTCCGGTTCCGGAGCGCGGACGGTTCGTGGGTCTTCCTGGACGGCCGCGCACGCAACCTCCGCGACGAGCCCGCCATCGGCGGGTTCGTCGTCTACACGCGGGACGTCACGGAGCAGCGCGAGTACGAGCGACAACTGGAGGCCCAGCGCGAACGCCTCGCGGCGCTGAACCAGCTCAACGACGTCGTCCACGAGGTCGCGAGCGCGGTCGTCGACCAGTCCACCCGCGAGGAGATCGAGCGCATCGCCTGCCAGCGCCTCGCGGCGTCGCAGTCCTACGAGTTCGCGTGGGTGGGCGAGCCCGACCCCGAGACGGAAGCGGTGAACGTGCGCGCGAGCGCCGGCACCGACGGCTACCTCGAGGACGCGTCGCTGTCCGTCGACCCCGAGGACTCCAGCGGTCGGGGGCCGACGGCTCGCGCGCTCCGGACTGGAGAGATACAGACGGTCCAGAACGTCTTCGAGGACGACGACTACGAGCCGTGGCGCGACCTCGCGGACGAGTACGACTTCCAGTCGTCGGCCGCCATCCCGATTCGCCACGAGGACACCGTCTACGGGGTGTTGAACGTGTACGCCGACCGGTCGAACGCCTTCCGCGAGCAGGAGCGGAACGTCGTCGAACACCTCGGGAACCTCGTCGGGCACGCCATCGCGGCCGCCGAGCGCAAGCAGGCGCTGATGAGCGACGCGGTCGTCGAACTGGAGTTCCGCATCCGGGACGTGGGGGACGCCATCGGCGCCGGGGCGGTGCCGGAGACGCCGATCGAGTTCGAGCAGACGATATCCGTCGACGACGACGAGTTCCTCGTCTACGGGACGGTCGCCGAGGACGGCCTCGACGACGTCGAACGGCTGACGGAGACGGTGCCGTTCTGGGAGTCGGTCTCGGTCGTCGGCGAGGACGTCGACGGCGTCCGGTTCGAGCTCCGGCTCTCGGACCCGCCGCTGATGTCCACGGTCGCGTCGCTCGGGGGGTCGGTCCGGCGGGTCGTCGTCGGCGACGAACTCAAGCTGACCGCGCAGTTCCCGCAGGACGCGGACGTGCGGGAGGTCGTCGACGCGCTACAGGAGGAGTACGACTCCGCGGAGGCGGTGGCGCGCCGGCAGGTCACCGACCGCGACGAGCGGCCGGGCCGGCTCGCGGACGTCTGGTCCGAGGAGCTCACCGACCGCCAGCGCACGGTCGTCGAGACGGCGTACTTCGCGGGGTTCTTCGAGTGGCCGCGCGCGACCAGCGGCGAGGACGTCGCGGCGTCGCTGGACATCTCCGCGCCGACGTTCTCCCAACACCTGCGCGCCGCTCAGCGGAAGATCTTCGCGGGGCTCGTCGGCGACGACCCGGACGACTAGAACTGCGGAAGCGAGAGCGGCACCGACCCCTTCGTGTAGCCGTCCACGGTGCCGTCGGGTCGGACGCGGAAGACCACCGCGGGCCGGTGGCCGACGTCGGGCTGTTCGCCGCGGACGCGGCGCCACTCGTCGTCGGGGAACGACGAGCAGTCCACGAACAGGACGGCGCCGCCGCCGTGCTCCTCCAGCTGGCCGCCGGTCTTCGTCGCCGCGGTCTCCTTGACCGCGCGAATCGGGGTGTCGGCGGCGCGGTCGTTCGTCGGGACGGGACGGGTCACTTCGACGAGCACGCCGTGTTCGCCGTCGCGGTCCGCGCGGAAGTCCAGCGAGTGTCCCGTCGTCACCTCGATCTCGGGCGTAATCTCGTAGCCGGCCTCGTGGAGCAGCCACGCCGCGTGGAACTCGCTCATCGCGGCGCTCGCGCGCGCCACGTCGAGGAACTCGGAGGTGCCGAGCTTCCCCGCCATCACGTGCCGTTCGTCGTCGAGAATCCCGGTGTCGAGGAACGACTCGTAGAAGGACAGCGCGGCCGCGGGGTCGGCGTCGGGGAAGCCCGCGGCGTGCTCGCTGAAGAACGCGCGGGTCGTCTCGCGGCCGTCCTTGGACATGAAGACGGGCAGGAAGAACCACGACAGCGTGGGGTAGTCGGCGAGCCACGGGTCCTCGTCGTGGAGTTCCGCGAGGAACTCGCGCTGGGCCCACTCGGAGACGTCGTCGGGGGCCTCGGAGAACGACTGCTTGTCCGTCCGCCACAGCGCCTCGGGTGTCTCCGTGTTGCCGAGCCACCAGCCGCCGTCGCGGTTCCAGCAGAACAGCGCGGTGTCGCCGTTGTCCACGTCGAAGCGCCGCGCCTCGTACCCCTCGGGGGGTTTGAACCACGGCGTCGAGCTGCTCGCGCCGAGGTTGTCGTCGAGGTCCCGTTGGAGCTGGTCGCGGACGCTGTCGGCACTCCACGACTCGGTCGACCGCCGGAACCGCAACGGTTTCGCCACACGCGGAGTAGGCCAGCGGCAGGGATGAGTCTGTCGTCGGCGCCGTGCGTCAGACGGACTCGAGCTCTTCGGGGCGGTACGTGACGGCGTCGCGGCCGTAGTCGTCGAAGCGCACGACGACCCGCGGTTCGTCGCTGCCGGGACGCACGTCGGTGACGACGCCGTCGTCGCCGAAGTGCTGGTGGCGGTCGTAGCCGTGGACCGCGAGTTTCGCCTTGTCTGCGGACTGCCGGGCGACGCGTACCGGTTGGCCCAGCCGGAGTTCGGTCTCTTCGAGTTGCATGGTAACGTATAACACACCATCTGTGATGAGTGTTTCGGCGATTCCGCCGGCGCGGACGAACACGTTCGGGAGAACACGCACCCGCGACGGCGCCGAACGCTCACCTGCGATGACAGCGAAAACACTCGACCTGCGAGACGTCCCGCCGCCGGAGCGCCACCCCAAGATACACGACGCCTTCGACGAACTGGACAGCGGCGAAGCGCTCGAACTCGTCAACGACCACGAGCCGAAGCCGCTGTTCTACGAGATGCAGGCGGAAGTCGACTCCTTCGACGCCGACGCCTACGAGGTCGAACAGCGCGGCCCCGACGAGTTCGTCGCGAAACTCCCGAAAGCCTGACCGCCGCCTGCTCGCGTCGCCACCCACCACCTGACTGCGTCGTGCCCACCACCTGACCGCGTCGCCATCCACCGCCTCCGCCGGCGTCGCGCCGGCAATTCCATCTAGTTGTCGGCGTTCGTTCCTGTGACGCGGACTACTCCGACGACGCGTCCCCCGGCGCGTCGTCGTTCCCGGCCGCGTCTCCGTTCTCGCCGTCCACATCGCTGTTCCCGCCGTCCACGGATTTCTCCAGCGTGACGCGGTGTGGCGCGTACCCGCGGCGCTCGTAGAGGCGGCGCGCGGCCTCGTTGTCCCAGAGCGCTTCGACCGCGAGCGTGTCGGCGCCGTCCTCCCGGAGTTGTGCTTCAGCGTAGTCGAGTAGCGCCGACCCTACGCCGTCGCCGCGCGCCTCCGGCAGCACGTAGACGTTGTCCACGACTCCCCGGGTCGCGTCGGTCTCGAAAAAGCCCGTCTCGACGTGGAACATCACGAACCCCACGGGCTGACCGCCGGTCCGAGCGACCGCGCAGTCCCCGGTGTGGACGTACTGCGCGACGAGGTCGCGGGCCTGCTCGCGGTTCTCCCCGGCGAGCAAGTGCGAGTCGTGGTCGCGCTGCTCGCGGGCGAGCGCGACCCACAGCTCCGTGACGGCTCCGACGTCCTCGCCGGCCGCAGCCGTCACGTCCATCAGCAGTCCCCCGCGGACGGCGGCGCAGCGCCGCGAGCGTTGGTTCGCGTCATCGGAGCGCCTCCACGGCCGGCAGCGACTCGCCCGTGAGCAGCCGCAGCGCCGCGCCGCCGCCGGTGCTGACGTGCTCGAACCCCGAGAGCCCGAACTGTCGGATGGCCGCGGCCGTGTCGCCGCCGCCGACGATGGTGTACTCGGCCTCGGTCGCCGCCTCGAAGATGCCCCGCGTCCCGGCCGCGAACGCTTCCTCCTCGAAGACGCCGGCCGGCCCGTTCAGGACCGCCGTCCCGGTCTCGCTGAGGATATCGGCGTACGCGTCGACCGTGTCGCTGCCGACATCCTGCACCGGCTCGTCGCGCCCCGGCGGGAGTTCCTCGACCCCGAGTTCGACGCGCTCGCCGTCGCGCTCGACGGCGACGTCCTGCGGGACGTGGATGTGGTTGCCGTACTCGTAGAGGAGGTCGTCTGCGCGCTCGATCTCCGTCTCGTAGCCGCGGTCGTGGACGAACTCCGTGCTCGTGTGCCCGATGTCTACGCCCGCCGCCGTGAGGAAGACGTTCGCCACGACGCCGGTCACGAGCACGTGGTCCGCGAGGTCGTTCGCGAGCGCGTGCTCGACGACCGTCACGGAGTCCGGGACCTTCGCGCCGCCGACGACGTACGTCCGCGGCGTCGGCGTCTCCTCGATGGCGCCGAGCACGTCCAGCTCCGTCTCCATCACGCGGCCCGCGTACGAAGCCAGCAGCTCCGGGAACCCCACCAGCGACGGCTGCGAGCGGTGCGCGGCCGCGAACGCGTCGTTGACGAACGCGTCCAGTACGGGGGCGAGCCGCGCGACGAGGAACGTCTCCGCGGCGCGGTCGGCGGGGAACTCCATGTACTCCTCGCTGTAGAACCGCGTGTTCTCGAGGAGGACCGCCGTCCCCGAGTCGAGCGCGTCGACGGCGTCCCTGGCTTCCGCGGAGAAGGTAGCGTCGCAGTACGAGACCGGGTTGTCGAGGAGCTCGTCGAGCCGGTCGGCGTGCGGTTCGAGGCGCGCGAACTCGTCGCCGCCCGGCCGCCCCTGGTGGGCGAGCACCGCGACCCGCGCCCCGCGGTCGAGCAGTTCGTCGAGCGTGTCCACGTGCGCTCGCAGGCGGGCGTCGTCGGCGAGCGTTCCGTCCTCGGCCAGCGGGCTGTTGATGTCGACCCGCACCCCGACCGCGGCGTCGGCCGCGTCGAGGTCGTCGAGGGTCCGTATCGCCATGTGGTGGGACCGAGTGAAGCGGCGGGCATAGGCGTTTCTGTCCGTCGCGGACAGTCACGCGCCCGAATTCGGGTATCCGGACGCGAGTAAACGTCTGCCGGCGGTCGCGTGCTCAGGGGTGGTGTTCGGTTCGGGGCGAGTTTCGGGGCCGGTGGTCGGGGCGGGGCTGTGTCCGGGAGCTGGCGGTCAGACCGGCTGACACTCCGGGCAGAGGAGCTGGCCGTTGACCTCGACGAGCTCGTGGGCGAGCCCGCCGCAGCTCTCGCAGACGCCCTGCTCGCCGTAGCTGTCCCCGGAGTCCGCGCGGTCGGCGCCGCCCGGTGGCGCCGACGGGGCTGCGGGCGCGCCGCGAATCCGCTTCTCCACGGTCGGCGCGATGTCTTTCGCCTCCACGACGCCGTGGACGCCGTCGTCGTCCGCGACCAGCACCCGGGGGTCGCCGGTGCGCCCCATCAGGTCCGCGGCGTCCGCGACCGAGGCGTCGAGCGACAGCGACTCCGGCGTCCCATCCATCACGTCGGCGGCCGTGACCGCGTTCGGGTCGTGGCCGTCGAGGACGACGTCCATCACGGTCTCTGCGGTGACGACGCCGACCGGGTCGGTGCCGCGGAGGACGACCGCGCTGTTCGTGTT
This sequence comes from Halobacterium sp. CBA1126, assembly GCF_009741975.1. GTDB lineage: Archaea > Halobacteriota > Halobacteria > Halobacteriales > Halobacteriaceae > Halobacterium. The sequence continues at coordinate 13,432 of NZ_WPCF01000058.1, forward strand.
CTCTTCCCGCATCAGTTCGACGGCGTCGAGGAGTTCGTCGGACTCGCTGACCCCCACGAACTCCTGGGAGAGCACGTCCCTGAGCGCTAACTGTGCCATGTGGTCACGTAGCACGCAGTCGGGCTAAAAGGTGTTCCCAAAACGCGTATACAGTCCGGCGTCGAAGGTCTCTGGGACCGAACCCGGAGTGGTGGGAGCGAGACGCGTGGCGGCCGCGAACCGCGGGATTCAACACCGCTGCCTGCGCTCTCGTGTAGTAATGACCATCCCGTCGTTCGCTATCGGCATCGCCGGGGGCACGGGCGCCGGCAAGACGACGGTAGCGCGCGAGATCACCGACAACGTCGAGGAGGCGGCGACGCTCATCCCGCTGGACAACTACTACAAGGACCTCAGCCACATGGACTTCGAGGAGCGGGCGAACGTCAACTACGACCACCCCTCGGCGTTCGAGTGGGACCTCCTCCGCGAGCACCTCGACGCCTTGCTCTCCGGGCAGGCCGTCGAGATGCCCCAGTACGACTTCGCCGAGCACCTCCGGAAGGAGGAACGTGTGACCGTCGAACCGACCGACGTCATCGTCCTCGAGGGGATTCTCGCGCTGTACGACGAGGACGTCAACGACATGCTCGACCTCCACATCTACGTCGAGACCGACGCCGACGTCCGCATCCTCCGGCGCATCGAACGCGACGTCGTCGAGCGCGGCCGCGACCTCGAGGGCGTGATGGACCAGTACCTCTCGACGGTGAAGCCGATGCACGAGCAGTTCATCGAACCCACGAAGAAGGACGCCGACATCATCATCCCGGAGGGCGCGAACGCGGTCGCCGTCAACCTCCTCGAGGAGAAAGTACAGGCCGAGAGCTCGGAGATGGCGGCGTGGGCCGCGCGCGGCGACGACGAGCGCTACGAGCGCGACGGCGAGATCGACGTCGGCGCGCCCGAGGACTCGAAGTAGCTCGCAGGAGCAGTCCGCGGTTACAGGTTATTTTAGCGACTGTCGGGCGGCTACCGTTCCGGCGGGTGGTAGTCCCAGACGTTCGCGCGCCGCAGCCCGTCGCCGACGGCCTTGTGGAACGCGACCTTCGTCTCGAACTCGTCTTCCTCGACGTGTTCGAAGATCTCGTTCACCGAGAGCACCTTCTCGTGGTTGACGCGGACCGGCCACTCGCCGAACTCCGCGAGGAACGCCTCCTTCTCGAGCGGGAAGTCGTCGTCCTCGTCGACCATCTTCGAGAGCACCGCCATGTCGTAGTTTCGGCCGCCCTCGCTGCCCTTCTCGCCGTCGGGGTCGTGGACCCAGTCCCGGCCGGAGGGGTCTTCCATCTCTGCCATACTCGTGTCCTTCGCCGCCTGCCTCAAAACCGTTTCTCAATCCGCGTCGGGGATTCCAGCGGCTCGCCGGGTCGACGCGCGCAGAAAGCCAGCGGTGAGGATGGGATTTGAACCCATGAGGCTGACGCCACCGGTTTTCAAGACCGGCGCAATAGGCCGCTCTGCCACCTCACCGCGCGAGCGACCGTACGACGAGTGGACGGTTCAAACTGTCGTTGTCCGGCGTTCGGGAACGCCCCTCCCCCGGATTTCGAGTGTTCTGTGGCGGTCGTGGGGGTGGTCGGTTCGACTCGATTCTCGTGGTGGTGGCGGGTGGCCCGACACACGCCCACCCCGTTTTGCAAGTGTTCTGGCGGAGGCGGCCGGCGGGGAGAGGTTCCGTGGCACGGCGTTCCGGGCGTGCACTACGTGATTGCCGGGGTTGGACGCAGTGGGTGAGTGACGCGGGGAACAGAGCGAACACGCGAAACAACGGAAACGATAGAACCGAGGGTATTATGGTGGGCGGGCAGAAAGCGACTCGCAAGCGATGAAGACGCCGTTCCGCGACCGCGTCGAGCTGTTCACCAACAAGGACGTCCTCAAGGACCACTACGAGCCCGAGGAGATCCTCGAACGCGACGAGGAAATCGACCAGTACGCCAACGCCCTCCAGGACGTCGTCGACGGCTGGGAGCCCGACAACGTCTTCGTCTACGGGAAGACCGGTGTCGGCAAGACCGCGGTGACGCGGTACATGATGGACGCCCTCGAGTACGAGGCCGGGGACCGCGAGGGCGTCGACGACGTGGTGAGCGTGGAAGTGAACTGCCACCACCACCCGTCGTCGTACCAGGCCGCCATCGCGCTCGTGAACGAACTCCGTGCGGACACCGACCGCGACCCGCTCACCACGGGGCTGTCGACGTCGGACGTGCTGAACGCGCTGTTCGACGAAATCGAAGCTCGCGAGGGCACCGTGCTCATCGTGCTCGACGAGATCGACAACCTCGGCGACGACGACATGCTGCTCTACCAGTTGCCGCGCGCGAAGACGAACGGCAACATCGAGGACTCGCAGGTCGCCGTCGTCGGCATCTCCAACGACTACACGTTCCGCAACGATCTCTCGCCGAAAGTCCAGGACACGCTCTGCGAGCGCGAGATCAAGTTCCCGCCGTACGACGCGAACGAACTCGTCACGATTCTCACGGACCGCGCCGAGCGCGGCCTCCGCGGGGACGTCCTCGAGGACGGCGTCATCCCGCAGTGCGCGGCGCTCGCCGCCCGCGACCGCGGG
>NZ_WPCF01000015.1 GCF_009741975.1 Halobacterium sp. CBA1126
CACTCGAGGACGCGGGGGCGTCGACTTTCGAGACGGGTGTGGGGGTCGACGCGATGCACTCCCGAGCGCAAACGAAAGTCAAAGCGCGTGAGCGGTCAGCGCGGCTCCCCCGTGCTCGTCGACGACGACCACGGCGTGACGATGGCCGAGAGCGAGAACATCCTCGACTACGTGGAGCGGACGCTCGCATGAAGATTTACACCCGCCGCGGCGACAGCGGCGAGACCGACCTCCGGGACATGACGCGCGTGTCGAAGACCAGCCCGCGCATCGAGGCGTACGGCACCGTCGACGAGGTGAACGCCCTGCTCGGGACGGTGCGGCCGACCGGCGTCGACGAGCTCGACGACTACCTGGAGGCCGCGCAGAACCACCTCCACGTCGTACAGGCGGACTTCGCGAACCCCGAACCAGAGGAGGGCGACCCGGTCGTCCGCGAGGATCACGTCGACGAGGTGGAGGCATGGATCGACGCCTGCGAGGAGCAACTGGAGCCCCTGGAGTCGTTTGTCCTGCCGGGCGGCGACGACGCGGGCGCGAGCCTCCACCACGCGCGGGCGGTCTGCCGGCGCGCGGAGCGCCGCGCGGTCGCGCTCGCGGACCACGAGGACGAGGTCAACGAGACCGCTATCGCGTACCTGAACCGGCTCTCGGACGCGCTGTTCGTGTTCGCGCGGCTGGCGAATCGAGAAGCGGGTGTCCGCGAGGAGTCGCCGTCGTACTGACGGCGCGCGGACGAGGTGATGCCTTCGTCCCACGGGGGACGCGGTTGGTGCCGACGGGTGACAGGCTGGGACAGACGCGGACGGACGGCCGGCGGCGTCCGCCGCACGATTTTTAGGTTAACCCAAAACAACTAAAATCTATCGGTGGCGGGCATCGGGACCGCGTTCGGTCGTTCGCCGCGTCCGCCGACTAAACGCAAGCCTTAATGGCCGCCTGCGGGTACTGTCTGGTGCGCGGGTCGGTGGTCTAGTCCGGTTATGACGGCTCCTTCACACGGAGCAGGTCGGCGGTTCAACTCCGCCCCGACCCATATTCTCTCGTCGCAACGACCGCGAGAGACCTCCGTGTCTCTCGCGTCGTTCACGTGTGTGGCGCGGTCGGAAGGAGTTGAACCCTGCGAGTCGCGCGCAGCGAAGCGAGCACGTCTCGCTCCGGTTCAACTCCGCCCGACCTACTCCTCGTACGGTTCGTGCGTCGCTTCCCAGCCGTCGAGCGTGGGTTCGACGTCGGTGACTTCGTAGAAGCGGATGGAGCGCTCCTGTTTCGTGCGGACGCGCGTGTCGTAGTGCTCGGCGGCGTATTCGAAGTCGTCGCCGGAGTCCTTAACGAACGCGCGGTGGTCGGCGAGGCGGCGGGCGGCGAGCTCGCGGGAGAGCGCGGGGGCGTCGCGGATGCGGTCGTCGAAGGCGGCGGCGAGGTCGTCGTCGCGTTCGACGCCGACGGAGTGGCGGCCGGCGACGGCGGCGGCGAGGCTGGTGGTGCCGGTCCCCCAGAAGGGGTCGAGGACGGTGTCGCCGTACACCGAGAACATGTTGACGAGGCGGTAGGGGAGTTCGAGGGGGAAGGCGCCGGAGCGCTCGCGGAGGTCGGGGTCGGCGAGCGTCTGGTGTTCGCCGTTGAGGTCGTCCCAGACGTCGGAGAACCAGCGGTTGCGCTCCTCCCAGAAGTACGCGGCCTCGTAGCGGCGGTCGGCGCGCGGTTCGAACTCGCGGCGCGGACCGTTCCGGAAGACGAGGAGGTGTTCGCGCTCGAGCGTGACGTACGCGTTCGGCGGCACCATCCCGCTGCCCATGAACTTCGCGGCGGAGTTGGCGGGCTTGCGCCAGAGCACGCCCGGTAGCGGGTCGAAGCCGAGCGACCGGAACGCCTCGGTGACGCGGGCGTGATTGTCGTAGACGCGGAAGCGGCCGAGGTTGCGGGTGGCGTCGCCGACGTTGACGACGGCGATGCCGCCGGGGGCGAGCACGCGCGCGAGCTCCGCCCACGCGTCGTCGAGCACGGAGAGCATGAGGTCGTGGGCGCGGTCGCCGTCGCCGGCGGCGAGCGCCTCGCCGACTTCGGGGTCGAGGGCGGCGAAGACGTCGTCCCACATCTCTATCATGGGGTACGGCGGCGACGTGACCACGAGGTCAACGGCGTCGTCGGCGAGCGGGAGGTCGCGGGCGTCGCCGACGTGGACCCGGTGGGTGGTCTCCATTCACTCGGTGGTCCGCGCGCCGCCACGTAGTCGTTTCGCTGGCGTCAGGCGTCGCTCATGCGGCGGGCGTCGGTGGCGTCGCAGACCAGGCACCGGCTCACGCGGTACGGCTCCCGCGAGCAGCCGGGGTTGTCGACCGCGGGGTTCTCGGTGCGGAGTTCGATGCGGACCGCGTGGCGCGTCTCGCGCTCGCAGTCCGGACAGAACTCCAGTCGGTTCGGGTCGGGGGCGGCGGTGGTCATCGTGTCCGAGTGGTCGGCCGCCGGGCACATAAACCGGGGATTCAGTCAGTTCCGTTTCACGCCGGTTAACCCGAGTTAGGACGGTTTACGCGGGTGCTGGCGGCGCCGCGGAACCAGAACTGCTGGCCGCGGCCGTTGGACCTAACTTCTCGCGTGGTGTTCGTTCACACGCTGGTCGCGTGGCTCGGTCAGGGGTGTCCGAGCGCGCAGCGACCCGCTCCGTCCTCACGTTTCTCCGCGACCAGTCGGCGCGCGCTCCGAAAGAAGAGCGGCGGTCTCGACTACAGCAGGTCTTCGATGTCGTCGGCGACTTCCTCGGGGGTGTCGCGACGGGGACGCCCGCCTCGTTGAGCGCGTTGATCTTGGACTCCGCGGTACCGGTGCCGCTGCCGGAGACGATGGCGCCCGCGTGGCCCATGCGCTTGCCCGGCGGCGCGGTGCGCCCGGCGATGAAGCCGGCGACCGGCGTGTCCATGTTCTGCGCGATGTACTCGGCGGCCTCCTCCTCGTCCTCGCCGCCGATCTCGCCGCACATCACGACGGCCTCGGTCTCCTCGTCGGCCTCGAACAGCTCGAGGGCGTCGATGAAGTCCGTCCCGATGATGGGGTCGCCGCCGATGCCGATGGCGGTCGTCTGGCCGATGCCGCGCTGGGTGAGCGAGTCCACGACCTGGTAGGTGAGCGTGCCGGAGCGGGAGACGAGCCCGACCTTCCCCTCGGAGAAGATGTTCCCCGGGAGGATGCCGAGTTTCGCCTCGCCGGGCGTGATGATGCCCGGGCAGTTCGGCCCCTGCAGGCGGGTGTCGGTCTCCTGCAGGCGCTTGTTCACCTTCGCCATGTCCTGCGTGGGGATGCCCTCGGTGATGGCGACGGCGAGGTCGAGGTCCGTGTCCAGCGCCTCGAAGATGGCGTCGGACGCGAACGCCGGCGGCACGAAGATGACCGAGGCGTCGGCGTCCTCCTCGTCGACGGCGTCGTGGACGGTGTCGTACACCGGGACGCCGGCGACCTCCTGGCCGCCCTTGCCCGGCACCGCGCCGGCGACGACGTTCGTGCCGTAGTCGATCATCTGTTCGGCGTGGAACTTCCCTTCCCCGCCGGTGATGCCCTGCACCACGACGCGGGTGTCGTCGTCGACTAGAATGCTCATTGGTCCACCTCCGTGGCTTTCTCGTCAGCGTACTGGACGGCGCGCTGCACGGCGCCCTCGAGGGTCTCCTCGACGGTCACCAGCTCGTCGTTGAGAATCTCGCGGCCCTCCTCGGCGTTCGTGCCGGCGAGGCGCACGACGACGGGCTTGGGAATCTCGTCGAACTGTTCGAGCGCGGCGTTGATGCCCTTCGCGACCTCGTCGCCGCGGGTGATGCCGCCGAAGATGTTGAACACCACGCTGTCGACGTTCTCGTCGCTGAACACCATGTCGAGGGCGTTCGCGACGCGTTCGGCCTTCGCGCCGCCGCCGATGTCGAGGAAGTTCGCGGGCTCCCCGCCGTAGTAGTCCACGAGGTCCAGCGTCGTCATCACGAGCCCGGCGCCGTTGCCGATGATGCCGACGTTGCCGTCGAGGCGCACGTAGTCGAAGCCGTACTCGTTGGCCTTGGCTTCGAGGTCGTCCTCGGCGGCCTCGTCCTCCATCTCGGCGAGCTCGGGCTGGCGGAACAGCGCGTCCTCGTCGATGTTCATCACGGCGTCCGCGGCGATGACCTCGTCGTCGGCCGTGACCATGAGGGGGTTGATTTCGACGTCGCTGCCGTCGCGGTCCTCGAACAGGTCGTACAGCGTCGTGAGGATGGACGCGACGTCGCCGGCGACCTCGCGTGGGATGCCGGCGTCGTAGACGACCTTCCGCGCCTGGAAGGGGTGGAGGCCGAACGCGGGGTCGACGTGCTCCCGGGCGATGGCCTCGGGGTCTTCCTCCGCGACCTCCTCGATGTTGACGCCGCCCTTCTCGGAGACCATCACGACGGGCTTGCCCTCGCCGCGGTCCATCGTGACGCCGACGTACAGCTCGTTCGTGAAGTCGACCGCTTCCTCGACGAGAACCTCCTCGACCGTGTACCCCTTGAGGTCCATGCCGAGGATGGACTCGGCGGCCTCGCGGGCTTCGGCTTCGTTCTCGGCGAGTTTGATGCCGCCGGCCTTCCCGCGGCCGCCGACGTGTACCTGGGCCTTCACCGCGACGGGGTAGCCGAGGTCACTCGCGGCCTCGACGACCTCGTCGACGGACGTGGCGAGCGTCGACCCGGGGGTCGGGATGCCCGCCTCGGCGAAGACCTGCTTCGCCTGATACTCGTGGAGCTTCATTTTGCACTCGAATGGCTGTCGCGGGTTCGCATAAAGCCAACCCTTCTCGGTCACCCTCGCCGCCGTCCCGCGGTCGACCGCCGCACCGCCCGAGACGGCGCTGCCGTCCCTCGAATCGTCGACCGCTCGGCCGCGGCGCGACGGGAGTACGCCCCCGTCGAAGGGACGACGAGTCTGCGGGCCGAGCACGAGCGGCCCTCCGCTCTGGTGTCGCTGGCCACCAGACGACGTGTACACTGCCCACAAACCGTACGCTTTTTTATCAACGGCGTGGCTACGCCGTGGTACACTATGGCAGAACGAGAGACCTGGACCACGAGAATCGGCTTCATATTCGCCGCCGTCGGGTCGGCGGTGGGGCTCGGGAACATCTGGTCGTTCCCGTTCCAGACGGGGTCGAACGGCGGGGCCGCGTTCCTCGTCGTCTACCTCGCCATCGTCTTCCTGTTCGGCTTCCCGGCGATGCTCATGGAGTTCGTCATCGGCCGCGGCAGCAACAAGAACCCCATCTCGGCGTTCCGCGAACTCGGCTTCGAGAACTGGTCGTTCGCGGGGACGCTGGGCGTCATCTCCTCGATGGTGACGCTGGCGTTCTACAGCGTCATCGGCGGCTGGGTGCTCAGCTACATCGCCGGCAGCCTCACCGGGGCGTACTTCGGTAACGCCAGTGGGTTCTTCGGTTCCGTCTCCGCCAGCCCGCTGGCCGTCGGCACGCACGCCATCTTCATGGCCATCACCATCGGTATCGTCGCGTTCGGCGTCGAGAAGGGCATCGAGCGCGCGACCAAGTTCATGATTCCCGCCATCGTCGTCCTGCTCGTCGGCCTCGGCGTCTGGGGGTCGACGCTCGACGGCGCCAGCGCGGCGTACACCTACTATCTGTCGCCGGACTTCGGCTACATCGCGGACAACTTCGCGTCCATCGTCCCGGCAGCCGTCGGCCAGGCGTTCTTCACGCTTTCGCTCGGGTTCAGCGTGATGATCGCGTACGCGTCCTACCTCGGGCGCGACGACAGCCTCCCCGCGGACGGCGGCGCTATCGTCGTCATCAACACGCTCGTCGCGCTGCTCGCCGGGTTCGTCGTCTTCCCGGTGCTGTTCGCCATCGGCGTCGAACCCGGATCCGGCGGCATCGGCGCGACGTTCGTCAGCCTTGCGGGCGCGTTCGGCCAGATTCCCGCCGGCGCGCTACTCGGCGCCGTGTTCTTCGTCGTGCTGCTGCTCGCCGCGCTGTCCAGCGCCATCAGCCTGCTGGAGACGCCGACGTCGTACGTCGTCGACAACTACGACTACGAGCGGAAGACCGTCGCGATCGCCCTCGGCGGGTTCATCTTCCTGCTCGGCGTCCCGACGGCACTCGACACGGGGACGCTCGGCTGGTACAACGACATCGTGTTCAGCCTGCTGCTGCCGCTGGTCGTGCTGCTGTTCTCGCTGTTCGTCGGCTGGGTCGCGTACGGCCCCGCCACCGAGGAGCTCGACCTCGGGAGCTCGTTCGGCGACGGCTTCACCACGCTGTGGCTCTGGTGGGTGCGCATCGTCATCCCGGTCGGTATCGGCCTCACGCTCGTCCTGGGCGTCCAGGACCTCCTCGTGAAGGCGGGCGTCCTCGACGCCGCCGTCTTCCTCGCCTAGGAATCCTCGGCGGGGGCGGCAATTACTGCGCGCCCCGCGACTCTGTAACGGTCCTTCAGGCGTTTTCGGCGGTGTTTTCCGCTACTTGACGGTTCCTCAGACGGAACGCTCAAATGCGGGGGGTTGTTACGCTCTCCCTAATGACACGCGAGTCTTGGCAGACGCGACTCGGATTCATCCTCGCGGCCGTCGGGTCGGCGGTGGGGCTGGGGAACCTCTGGCGGTTCCCGTGGATGACCAGCGAGAACGGCGGGGCGGCGTTCCTCGTCGTCTACCTCGCGTCGTCTTCCTCGTCGGCGTCCCCGGGCTGCTCGCGGAGTTCGTCATCGGGCGGCGCTCCCGACGCAACCCCGTTGGCGCGCTCTCCGAGCTGTCGAACTCGAAGTACTGGTCGGCGTTCGGCCACGTCTTCGTCGTCACGGCCGTCGTCCTGCTGTCGTTCTACAGCGTCGTCGGCGGGTGGATCCTCCGGTACTTCGCGGAGAGCTTCACGGGCGCGTACTTCGCGAGCCCCGGCGCGCACTTCGGCGCCATCAGCTACGGGTTCGACGCCGTCGCCTTCCACCTCATCTTCCTCGGCGCGACCGCGTTCGTCGTGCTGCGGGGCGTGCGCCGCGGCATCGAGACCGCGACGAAGGTGATGATGCCCGCCATCGTCGTCCTGCTCGTCGCGCTCACCGCGTGGGGGCTCACCCTCGACGGCGCCGGCGAGGGCGTCGCGTTCTTCCTCTCGCCGAACGTCGGCTTCCTGCGCGCGAACTTCTTCGACATCCTCCCGCGGCCGCCGGGCAGGCGCTGTTCACGCTCTCGCTGGGCGCCGGCACGATGCTGACCTACGCCTCCTACCTCGGCGAGGACCGCTCGCTGGTCGCCGACGGCTCCGCCATCGCGGTGCTCAACACGCTCGTCGGCGTACTCGCGGGCGTCGTCGTCTTCCCCGTCCTGTTCGCGCTCGGCGTCGGCGCGGGCAGCGGCGGCCCGGGCGCGCTGTTCGTCAGCCTCGCCGGCGCGTTCGCCGCCCTCCCCTACGGACAGGTCGTCGGCGTCGTCTTCTTCGGCGTCGTGCTGCTCGCGGCGCTGTCCTCTTCCATCTCGATGCTCGAGATTCCGGTCTCGTTCCTCGTCGACGAACACGGCGTCTCCCGGCGGAACGCGGTCGCCGGACTCGTCGGAGTGTTCGCGGTCACGGGCAGCGTCTGCGCGCTCGACGCCGGCGTCTTCGGCGTCGTCGCCGGCCCCGTCGTCGACCTCCTGCTGACGGGCGGGCTGGTCGGCTTCCTGCTGTTCGCGGGCTGGGTGCTCGGCGCGGACGCCGTCGACGAACTCCGCCGCGGCGCCGGCTCGCTGTCGCGGTCGCTGGCGTCGCCGTGGCTGTTCGCGGTCGGCGTCGTCATCCCCGTGTTCCTCATCTTCACGTTCGTCTCCGGGCTCGCGGGCGCGCTCGGCGTCGCGGTCGGCCCGCTCTCGCTGCTCGGCGTGACCTTCGACCAGACGCGGCTCCTCCTCGTCGTCACCGCGGCGGTCGCCGCCGCGTCGTTCCTCGGGCTGCGCCACTCCCGGTCGGTGCTGTAAGCCGGGGTCCGCGGCTGCGGGCGTCTCGGAATCCTTTTGCCGCCGGTGGGGAAACGTTGGCACAATCAGATGACGATGGAAGAGCGCATCGAGGAACTGCGCGAGAAGACCGAGCGCGCACTCCTCGGCGGCGGCGAGGACCGCATCGAGTCCCAGCACGAGAAGGGGAAGATGACCGCCCGGGAGCGCATCGACTACTTCCTCGACGACGGCACGTTCAACGAGTTCGACCAGCTGCGCACCCACCGCAGCCACAACTTCGGGATGGAGGAACAGCAGCTCCCCGGCGACGGCGTCGTCACGGGCTACGGCGAGGTGAACGGCCGCACCGTCTTCGTGTTCGCCCACGACTTCACCGTCTTCGGCGGCAGCCTCGGCGAGGTGTTCGCCGAGAAGGTGACGAAGGTCATGGACAAGGCCGTCGAGGTCGGCGCGCCCGTCGTCGGGCTGAACGACTCCGCGGGCGCCCGCATCCAGGAGGGCGTCGACGCGCTCGGCGGGTTCGCGGAGATCTTCACGCGCAACGAGAAGGCCAGCGGTGTCGTCCCCCAGATTTCGGCCATCATGGGGCCGTGTGCGGGCGGCGCGGTGTACTCGCCCGCGATTACGGACTTCATCTTCATGGTGAAAGACACCAGCCACATGTTCATCACCGGGCCGGACGTCATCGAGACGGTCACCGGCGAGGAAGTCGGCTTCGAGGAGCTCGGCGGCGCCACGACCCACTCCTCGGAGTCCGGCGTCGCGCACTTCGCCTGCGACACCGAGGAGGAAGCCCTCGACAACATCAAGCGCCTCCTCTCCTACCTCCCGCAGAACAACGTCGAGGACCCGCCCCGGGTCGAGCCGTACGACGACCCCGAGCGCCGCGACGACGCCCTCGAGACCATCGTCCCCGACGAGCCCCGGAAGCCCTACGACATGACCGACGTGGTGGGCAGCGTCGTCGACGAGAACTCCTTCTTCGAGGTCCAGGAGAACTACGCGAAGAACATCGTCGTCGGGTTCGCGCGCCTCGACGGCCGCTCCGTGGGCGTGGTGGCGAACCAGCCCCGCGTGAGCGCCGGCACCCTCGACATCCAGGCCTCGGAGAAGGCCAGCCGGTTCGTGCGGTTCTGCGACTCCTTCAACGTCCCCATCGTCACGTTCGTCGACGTCCCCGGGTTCATGCCCGGCACCGACCAGGAGCACGGCGGCATCATCCGCCACGGCGCGAAGCTCCTGTACGCGTACTCGGAGGCCAGCGTCCCCCTCCTGACGGTCATCACGCGGAAGGCCTACGGCGGCGCCTACGACGTGATGGCCTCCAAGCACCTCGGCGCTGACGTCAACTACGCGTGGCCGACCGCCGAGATCGCGGTGATGGGGCCGAAGGGTGCGGTGAACGTCCTCTACCGCGAGGAGCTCGAGGAAGCGGACGACCCCGACGAGCTCCGCGAGCAGCTCATCGAGGAGTACCGCGAGGAGTTCGCGAACCCGTACACGGCCGCGGACCGCGGCTACCTCGACGCCGTCATCGAGCCGACGGAGACCCGGCCGCGCCTGATTCAGGACCTCGAGATGCTGCAATCCAAGCGCGAGGAGTCGCCGGACAAGAAACACGGCAACATCCCGCTGTGATGACCGCCGACTACGACATCTCCGTCCCGGACGACGCCACCGAAGCGGAGGCCGCCGCCATCGCCGCCGCGGTGAGCGCGCACCTCGCGCGCCTCGAAGCCGCCGCGGCCGCCGACGGCGAGGCGGCGTCGTGGGACGACGAGAAGTGGACGTTCGCCGGCCGGCTCGACGCCCTCGGCGCGCAGAGCGGCCGCGTCCCCGACGGCGCGCCGACGGACGCGTGGACGGCAGCGGGACGCACCGACCGGTTCTGAGCGACGGCCCCGGTTCCCCGAGGCCGACCATTTGTCAACCGACTAGCGGCATCTGGTGGACAGTTCAGAATCGAAGCTATCAGTAGGGCGTCCTGAGAACGGACTCTCAAGAATGTTCGACAAGGTTCTCGTCGCGAACCGCGGCGAAATCGCCGTCCGCGTGATGCGGGCGTGCGAGGAGCTCGGCATCGAGACGGTCGCGGTCTACAGCGACGCCGACAAGCACGCGGGCCACGTCCGGTACGCCGACGAAGCCTACAACGTCGGCCCCGCGCGGGCGGCCGACTCCTACCTCGACCACGAGGCCATCATCGACGCGGCCCGGCAGGCCGACGCCGACGCCATCCACCCGGGGTACGGCTTCCTCGCGGAGAACGCCGAGTTCGCCGGGAAGGTCGAGGACGTCGAGGGCGTGACGTGGGTCGGCCCCTCCGCCGACTCGATGGAGCAGCTCGGCGAGAAGACGAAGGCCCGCCAGACGATGCGCGCCGCCGACGTCCCCATCGTCCCCGGCACGACCGAGCCCGCCGACTCCGCCGAGGAAGTCAAGGAGTTCGGCGAGGAGCACGGCTTCCCCGTCGCCATCAAGGCGGAGGGCGGCGGCGGCGGCCGCGGCATGAAAATCGTCCACGGCGCCGAGGAGGCCGACGAGCAGTTCGAGTCCGCGAAGCGCGAGGGGGAGGCGTACTTCGACAACGACAACGTCTACCTCGAGCGCTACCTCGAAAACCCCCGCCACATCGAGGTCCAGATCGTCGGCGACGAGCACGGCAACGTCCGCCACCTCGGCGAGCGGGACTGCTCGCTGCAGCGCCGCCACCAAAAGGTCATCGAGGAGGGGCCCAGCCCCGCGCTCACGGACGACCTGCGCGAGGAAATCGGGGAGGCCGCGCGCCGCGGCGCGGACGCCGCCGGCTACACGAACGCGGGCACCTTCGAGTTCCTCGTCGAGGACGACCCCGACCGGGAGGCGGGCGAGCTGCTCGACGCGGACGCGGACTTCTACTTCCTCGAGGTCAACACCCGGATTCAGGTCGAACACACCGTCACGGAGGAGCTGACGGGCATCGACATCGTGAAGTACCAGCTCCGGGTCGCCGCCGGCGAGGAGCTGGACTTCGCGCAGGACGACGTCGAGCTCGACGGGCACGCCGTCGAGTACCGCATCAACGCGGAGAACGCCGCGGACGACTTCGCGCCCGCCACGGGCGGCCAGCTGGAGACGTACGACCCGCCGGGCGGCATCGGCGTGCGCGTCGACGACGCGCTCCGGCAGGGCGACGACCTCGTCACCGACTACGACTCGATGGTCGCGAAGCTCGTCGTCCACGCCGGCGACCGCGAGGAGTGCATCGCGCGCTCGAAGCGTGCGCTCGCCGAGTACGACGTCGAGGGCATCCCGACCATCGTGCCGTTCCACCGGCTGATGCTCACCGACGACGCGTTCGTCGGCGGCACGCACACGACGAAGTACCTCGACGAGCACCTCGACCCCGGGCGCATCGACGAGGCCCAGGCGAAGTGGGGCACGGAGTCCGCCGCCAGCGAGAGCGACGAGGACGTCGTCGAGCGGGACTTCACGGTCGAGGTCAACGGCAAGCGCTTCGAGGTCGAACTCGAGGAGCGCGGCGCCGCCCAGCTCGCGGTCGGCGACGCCGAGAGCGGCGGCGGGGGACCGCCCGAACCCGCCGGCGGCGACGACTCCGAGTCGGTCGTCGAGGGCAGCGGCGAGACCGTCGAGTCCGAGATGCAGGGGACGATCCTCTCCGTCGAGGTCGAGGAGGGCGACGAGGTCGAACCCGGTGACGTGCTCGTGGTGCTCGAAGCGATGAAGATGGAGAACGACGTCGTCGCGTCCCACGGCGGCACCGTCTCGCAGGTCGCCGTCGCGGAGGGCGACAGCGTCGACATGGGCGACGTGCTCGTCGTCATCGACTGACCGACCGAATTCTTATTACGTCCACCGACCCTCTCTGAGATGATGTCGAGCGTGGCGCCGTCGGGCGACGGCCTCCGAACGCTCGCCGACGCACCACCGGCAGGTCGTCGGCGCAGTCGGGGAGTGGGGCGGTCGGTCCGAACCGAACGGGGGACCCGCGGGGAGCCGGTCCGCCGACCGCGCCGCACGCGGGTGCAGCGATGAGGCCGGCGTTCGAGCGGCTCGTCGACCCCGACGGGCTCCGCGTCCGCGACCCGATCGAGAACGCCCAGTTCGAACTGTACACGGACCGCGTCGTCGACCCCGTCGCGGCGGACACCGACCAGTTCGTCCTCCCGGTGGACAGCGCGGTCACCGTCGCGGTGGGGGAACTCGAGGTTCCCCGGCTGGTGAACGTCTTCCTCTGGGACGAGACGGGGTCGATGGTCGGCGAGTCGGTGAACCAGCAGCAGACGGACCACGCGCCGGACTGGTACTGCGTGGACCTCCCGCTCGGGCCGGTGCGAGTGCAGGTCGTCGTCGACGCGGGGTTCTCGATTCGCCGCTCGGGGAACTCCACGTACGTCGAGTTCGACGAAGCGACGACGGTCGCCGTCGGCGCGCGCTCGCACCACGACTCCCCCGCCGGGACGATAACCATCGGGGACGGCGTCGACGACGCGATGCGCGCCGTCGCGCTCAGCGGCTCCGCGCTGAAGACCACGTCCCCCGAGCGGTCGTTTCCGACGCTGCGCGGCCACCCGCCGCTCGTCGAGCGAGGCGACGCCTTCGACGCGCCGGACGCCTTCGAGCGCCCCGAGACCGACGTCGCCGTGGAGATTCCCCGGGAGTACGGCGACCTCTTCCGGGTCAGCTCGCTGGTGTACTACCTCGGCGCGGACGTCCGGCCGGGCTCGGAGCGCGTACTCCACGTCGGCGGCGAGCCGTACGACCTCGACACGGACCGGGGCTTCGAGGCGGAGGTCTCCCGGCTACTCAAGCACGTCTTCTTCCTCGACTGCGTCACGCGCACGGAGGGGCTGTACCCCGTGGACCTCCGGGCGCGCGACGCCGTCGAGGACGACCTGCCGTTCGACCCGGCGGCGGTCTACGACGCGTCGTTCGCCGAGCGGCTCCGCGCGTACCTCGACGTCCCCTACGACGTCACCGCGCCCCACCTCCCGAAGTGGAAGCTCACCGCGGACATCGAGCCGGACCCGGACCACGTCGAAGCGCTGCCGTTCGTCGCGAACGAACTCGCGACGGTCCGCATCCCGTCCGACGGCGACGAGCCGGAGGTCCACGACGAGCCCGAGGAGCTGGCGGAGTTCTACCGCGCGAGCGGCGCGTCAGTCCGCACCGCCTCCGGGGAGGCGTCGGCCGCCGACTGGTCGAACGTCGTCGAACCCGACGAGACCGACGCCATCGAGCACGCGTGGATCGCCGAGGGGTTCCCGCTCGGCGCGAGCAAGACCCGCGTGGCGTCGTACCTCAGCCGGCTCGACCGCCCCGCCCGCGAGGAGGGCTCGATCAGCATCGACATCGTCTGCAACGAGGACGAGATGAGCGAGGAGGACATCGTCGAGCAGTTCTACGGCACCCGGGACGTCTTCGAGTTCGACATCACCGTCCACTACGACCTGACCGCGGCGGAGCTCGCGGCCGTCTTCGAGCGGGACATCGACTTCCTCCACTACGTCGGCCACGTCGACGAGGACGGGTTCCAGTGCGCGGACGGCACGTTCGACGCGCGGACGCTCGACGAGGTGAACGTCGACGCGTTCCTGTTGAACGCCTGCAAGTCCTACGAGCAGGGCGACGTCCTCGTCAGGAAGGGGAGCTACGGCGGCATCGTCACGCTCGCGAACGTCAGCAACGACCCCGCGGTGCGCATCGGGCGCGCGCTCGCCCGCCTGCTGAACAACGGGTTCACGCTGCAGGCCGGGCTGTCGGTCGCGCGCCACGTCACGCTGTTCGGGAACAAGTACATCACCATCGGGGACGGGACGCTCCAGCTGGTCCAGAGCAAGAACGGGACGCCGCTCGTGCTGGACGTGACCGAACGCGGCGACGGCTACGCGGTCACGATTCGCGGCTACCCCACGCCGCAGTCGGCGGTCGGGTCGATCATCGCGCCGCACTTCGAGGACCAGACGAGCTACTACCTGAACTCCGGGGCCATCGACACGTTCGAGGTGACCGAGGCGGAGTTCCGGGAGTATCTCGGCCGGGGTGTGCTGCCGGTGCTGTTCGACGGCGAGCTCGTCTGGAGCGACGAACTGCTCCGGGACGAACTCGCCTAGGGGCCGTTGACGGTGGTCGCGTGGGACGCCGCGGCGGCGCCCGTGCTCGACAGGAACACCATCAGGCTGAACAGCACGCCGATCATCCGCGGGTTCTCTTCGAGGAACTGCGTGAACTTGCTGTCTGTCATCGTCTATCCTCAACGATCCGCGCCGCTATATTCAATCTATTTGAAAATAACGGAGATGAAAAATCCAGAAATTACCCGATGAAAACGCCGGCTCGGCTGAAACTCCGGGAACGCGTCGGGGCCGGCGCCGCCGGACCGCCCGCGCCCCGAATGCCGGGACTTTTGCTGGCGTAGCGGGTAGTCGACGCCGATGAACGAGACGCGCCGCGCGGTCCTCGACGCGCTCGCGGCCGGCCCCGTCGCCGGCCCCGCGCTCGCCGACGACCTCGGCATCTCGCGGACGGCCGTCTGGAAGCACGTCGAAGCGCTCCGGGACGCCGGCTTCGACGTCGACAGCACGTCGGCGGGGTACGCGCTCGCCGGCGTCCCCGAGTACGGCGCGGAAGCCGTCGAGTTCGGGCTGGACGCGCCGTTCGACGTGGAGTACCACGACGCCGTCCCGAGCACGAACGACCGCGCGCGAGAGCTCGCGGCCGACGGCGCCAGCGACGCCGCGGTGGTCGCGGACCGGCAGACCGGCGGCCGGGGACGGCGCGGCCGCGAGTGGTCGTCGCCCTCCGGCGGCGTCTGGCTGAGCCTCGCACTGCGCCCGGACGTGCCGCCAGCGCGCGTGCCGCTGGTGACGCTCGCCGCGGCGGTGGCGGTCACGGACGCCGCCCGCGAGGCGGGCGTGGACGCGGCTATCAAGTGGCCGAACGACTGCATCGTCCCCCGCGAGGGCGTCGACCGCGGCGGCGACAAGCTCGCGGGCGTGCTCACGGAGATGGAAGGAGAAGCGAGCCGCGTCTCGTGGGTGGTCGTCGGCGTCGGCGTGAACGCCGACGTCGACCCCGACGAGCTAGCGGGAGACGCGACGAGCGTGCGCGCGGAAGCCGGCGCGGTCGACCGGCGCGCGTTCGTCCAGCGGTTCCTCGAGCGGTTCGACGGGCTCCGCGACGACCCCGAGGCCGTCCTCGCGGCGTGGCGGGACCGCGCGGCGACGCTCGGCGAGCGGGTGCGCGTCGAGACCGCCGACGGCGACGTCGTCGGGGACGCCGTGGACGTGACCGAGCACGGCGCGCTCGTCGTCGAAACGGCGGACGGCCGGCAGGTCGTCCACGCCGGGGACTGCCAGCACCTCCGCCCGGTCGACGACTAGGGCTCGCCGTCGACGCGCACCGTCAACACCGGCACCGTCGACGACCGCACGACCTTCTCCGCGACGCTGCCGAGCAGCAGCCGGTCGATGCCGCCGCGGCCGTGCGTCCCCATCACCACGAGGTCGCAGTCCTCGTCCTCGGCGTACCGGACGATCTCCCGGCTGGGGTTGCCGTCGACGAGCGCGCGCTCGACGGGCACGCCGCGCTCCGCGGCGACGTCCTCGACCTCGTCGAGCGCGGCGTCGCCCTCCTCGTTCATCATCGCGGCGACGCTCTCCCACGAGGACTCCATCGGGAGCCCGGAGAAGCTCGCGGAGTTGACGACGTACAACGCGTGAATCGTCGCCCCGTGTTCGGCGGCGAGGTCGATGGCGTGTTCGACCGCCTCCCGTGTCTCCTCGCTGCCGTCGGTCGGGACGAGGATGCGCTCGTAGCGGCCCATGTGTGACCGATTGTCGGGGAGCGGCTTAACGTTCGGGGCGGGTTCCCGCTCCGCGGCTACTCGCCGACGTCGTCGGGCGAGACGACGCGTTTCACGTCGCTCGCGCCGGCGCGGCGCACCACCGCCCGCACCGGGTCGCGGGCGCCCGAGAGGTTGTCCGAGTCGCCGTCCAGCACGAGCAGGCGCGCCTCGCGGCCGGCTTCGAGGACGCCGTGGTCCTCGCCGATTGCCTCGGCCCCCGCGCGGGTCGCCATCCGCAGCACCTCGGCCGCGGAGACGTCGAAGAGCTTGGCGGCGAACGCCATCTCGCGGAACATCGACGGGCTGTTCGTCATCACGTTGTCCGTGCCGAGCGCGACCGTCGTGCGGTCGAGGAGCTCCCGGACGGGCGGCAGCCCGACGTCGGTCACGAGGTTCGACCGCGGGCAGACCGCGACCGGAATCCCGTTGTCCTCCACGCGGTCGAGGTGGAGGCTCTCGGCGTGGACCATGTGCACGAGCAGGTCGGGGTCGAGGTCGATGGCGGGGTTGATGTCCCGGGAGTCGACCTCGCCGGCGTGGATGGCGAACGGCTTCCCCGCGTCCCGCGCGGCGTTGCGCTCGCTGCCGAACTCGCCGTCCGCCGCGCCGCTCGCGCCGAACCCGTCCGCGACGTCGAGCACGTCCGCGGTCTCCCGGCCGAAGACGAACGGGTCGACGCCCGTCCCCTCGGCGGCCTCCCGGAGCGCGTGCACGCCCTCCACGCCGCCCTCGCGGAATTCGAGCGTGCGCGTCGTCCCCGTCTGGCGCATGAACCGGAGGCTGCGGCGCATCCCCTCGACGAGCTCCTCGCGGCTCGCCTCCCGCAGGAGCCGGTGTTTCAGGCCGTCCGGCGGCGCCACCAGCTCCTCGAGCGTGAGGCCGCCGCCCGCCTCCTTCGCGATGGAGTCCCCGAGGTGCGTGTGCGCGTTCACGAACGCCGGCAGCACGACGTCCTCGGAGTCGGTCAACTCCTCGTCCAATCGGACGACTTCGCCGTCCTCCACGACGAGCGTGCCCTCCACGGGCTCGTAGCCCTCGCCCCAGAGGACGGTTCCGGAGAGTTCCATACCCGAGACGTGCGCCCGCGACACCGTGAAGGTTACTCGACGTGGCTCACTGCGGTCGACCACGCTGCTCGCGGCTCACTGCGTTCACCGCTCGCATTAACGTGCTCTCCGTTCAGTCGAGCACGCTACTCGAACTCTGTCAGCGACGCGTACCGCCCGGGCGTGTTCACGTCGCTGACGAGCGCGCCGTCGGTCTCGAGGCCGAGCACGCGCTCGGCGGCCTGCCCGACGGCTTCCACGTGGCTTCGGGTGCGTAGACGCCGAGGCGCCACTGCTCGCGCTGGGCGACCTGGAGCGCGCGGACGAGCGTCGACTGCTCGTCCAGCCGGCGCACCTCGCCGCCGACGAGCACGCCGGTCGTGGACTCCCGCATCGACGGCCGGCCGGGGACGTCGAGGATGACGGCGTCCTCGCCGACGTCGGCGTCCGCGGCGACTTCGGCTTCGAACGCCCGAATCTCGTCGTGGCTGGCGTCGAGGAGGTCGTCGCCGACGTCGCCCATCTCCGCCCAGACGGCGCGCTTGTAGAGGTCGCGGTCGGCGAGCCGGCGGCCGAACGCGCGGCTCGCGTCGTGGGTGCGCAGCGCCACCGACAGCTGGTGGTCGTCCATGCGGCGGAGCTGTTCGGCGTCGATTTCGGTGGTCTCGAGGAGGGCCTCGGCGCCGCGGCGGAGCATCGACTTGCTGATGCGGGCGACGTGGTGGCTGTAGACGGTCGGGTTCATCAGCGCGCGCGCCAGCAGCAGGCTCTCCGCGGTCTGGACGTTCCCCTCGTCGAGCACGAGGTCGCCGTCGATGAACGTCAGCTCGCGGACGAGCCGGCCGTGGTCGATGGTGCCGTAGGGGACGCCGGTGTGGTGGGCGTCCCGCACGAGGTAGTCCATTCGGTCGACGTCCAGCTCCCCGGCGACGAGCTGCGCGAGTTCGCCGTCGCCGCGAATCAGCGCCGCGACCGCGTCCGGGTCGACGCCGTGGTCGTCGAGGACGGCGGCGACCTCGCCCTCGGTGACGAGTTCGTCGACGTCGTCGTGTTCCTTCCCGGTGCGGCGCGCGACGACGTCCTCGACGTTGTGGCTGAACGGGCTGTGGCCGACGTCGTGGAGGATGGCGGCGGCGCGCACGCGGTCGGCGCGCTGGCCGGCGATGTCGAGGTGGGCGAGCGCGCGGTCGGCGAGGTGGTAGACGCCCAGCGAGTGCTCGAAGCGCGTGTGGTTCGCGGAGGGGTAGACGAGCGCGACGGTGCCCAGCTGTTTGATGCGGCGGAGCCGCTGGACGGGCGGCGTGTCGAGGAGGTCGGCGGCGACGCCCGAGACCTCGATGTGGTCGTGGACGCTGTCCTTGATGGTCGTCATTAGGCGAGCGTTCGGCGTTCTGCGGTAAAAACCCGCGGCCCGGCTGTACGGGCGCTCGGTCGCCGACGGCGCGTCCCCGCGTTCGGAGGGGTTTTCCGCGCTCGCGTCGAACCCCGTGCCATGCGCAAACAGATTGCGGCCGTCGCCGTCGCCGCCCTCCTCGTGTTCGCCGGCTGTAGCGCGGGCGGGGACGGCGGCGCGACGACCGCACCCGAGACGAACGGCGCGACGGCCGACGGCGAGCCGGTGTACGACTCGCCGCTGGACGCCGCGACGGTCGCCGAGAACCACGAGTCGGTCGTCCGCGACGCGGGCACGTTCACGCTCACCACCACCTTGACGCAGTCACAGGGCGACCGGTCGTCTACCCGTGAAAGTTCGACTGCCCTCAACGTAGACTCAGGTGCATACTTCTCCAACCGAACGGTCGGTACTCGAAATGTCCAGCAGTTCGGCTATGGCAACGGCACGGCGTTCCAACGCGTCACCGCTGGCGGTCAGACCCAGTATATGGTCCTCCAGCAGAGCCCAAACGTGTCTCAGCTCACGAGCGCCCAGTTGTCGTTGTTCGTTGGCCTATTCAATTTCTCCCACGCGGGCACTGAGTCCGTCGACGGCACCGAGACGGACGTCTACGAGGCCAGCGGCGTCGAGGACCTCAACGAGTCCGCGCCCGGCTTCGCGGGCCTCGACGTGGAGAACGTCTCGAGCATCGACGCCCACGTCCGCATCACCGACGAGGGCCTCGTGAAGCAGTTCGGCTACTCGCTGACGCTGTCCACGGGTAGCAGCGAGGCCAGCGTCTCCACCGACCAGCGGTACGTCGACGTCGGCTCCACGTCGGTCTCCGAGCCGGCGTGGCTCGACGACGCCCGCGAGAACACGTCGGCCTGACGCCGGGGACGCAAGCGTTTACCGCGCCGCGAACGCACCACCAGCTATGACGACGTTTCTCGCCGGGGGGACTGGCACCCCCAAGCTGCTCGCGGGCGGCCGCGAGGTCTTCGACCCCGCCGACGCCACGGTCGTCGCCAACACGGGCGACGACGTGGAGCTCGGCGGCCTGCTCGTCTGTCCCGACGTCGACACCGTGCTCTTCGAGGCCGGCGGCGTGCTGGACCGCGAGACGTGGTGGGGCATCGACGACGACACCGCGACGACCCACGACTACCTCCGGGACCTCTCGGCGGCCGCCGGCATCGAGGAGGGGCCGCGCTACCTCGCCGACGAGCGACAGACCGAGAGCCGGGACCTCGCGCGCTGGCGGCGCTTCTCGGCGGCCTCGGAGTTCATGTTCATCGGCGACCGCGACCGCGCGGTCCACGTGCTCCGCACGAGCCTGCTCGACGAGGGTCGCTCGCTCACCGACGTCACGCGCGCGCTCGCTGACGCCTTCGACGTCACCGAGGACGTGGTGCCGATGAGCGACGACCCGGTGGCCTCTATCGTCCACACGCCCGCCGGCGAACTGCACTTCCAGGCGTTCTGGGTCGCGGAGAACGGCGAACCTCCCGTGGAGGACGTGGAGTTCCGGGGCGCCGACGACGCCGCACCGAGCGACGCCGCGCTCGCCGCGCTCCGGGACGGCCCGGTGGTCATCGGGCCGTCGAACCCCGTGACGAGCATCGGCCCGATGCTCGCGCTCGACGGCGTTCGGGACGCGCTCCGGGAATCCACGGTGGTCGCCGTCTCGCCGTTCGTCGAGGACGAGGTGTTCTCCGGCCCGGCGGCGAAACTGATGGCCGCGGTGGGCTACGAGCCGTCGACGGCGGGCGTCGCCGACGCGTACCCGTTCGCGGACGCGTTCGTCCTCGACGACGCCGACGATACGAGCCTCGACCGGCCGGTCGTTCGCACGGACACGGAGATGAGCGACGACGCCGACGCGGCGCGCGTCGCTCGCGCCTGCCGGGACGCAATCGAGCGCGCGAGCGCGGAGGTGGTCTGATGTTCGCGCCGCGCGTCGCGCTCGCGAGCCTCAGCGGCGAGTCCGACGCCGAGTGGGCGGAAGCCTGCGCGCGGCCCGCCGGCGCGGCCTTCTTGGGCGGCATCGCCGTCGACGGGCCGACGCGGGAAGCCGCCCGGGAGATGGTCGACCGCGACCGCGAGGAGTTCCTGCCCGCGGACCCCGTCGCGTTCGTCGACGACCAGCTCGCCGCACTGGACGACGCATTCCTCCGCGCCGGCGTGAACGTCCGCGCGGTCGAACTGGACGCGCTCCGCGCGGTGGCCGAGGTCTGCGCGGCCCACGACGCGATTCTCGAGGTGAACGCGCACTGCCGGCAGGACGAGATGTGCGCCGCGGGCGCCGGCGAGTCGCTGCTCCGGGACACCGAGCGGCTCTGCGAGCAGGTCGAGGCCGCCGGCGACGCCGGCGCGCCGGTCTCCGTGAAGGTGCGCGCGGAGGTCGAGGGCGTCCACCTGCCGACGCTCGCGAAGGCGCTCGAACGAGCGGGCGCCGACGCGGTACACGTGGACGCGATGGACTCCCGGCGCGTCGTCCGCGACGTCGCCGAGGCCGCGGACCTGTTCGTCGTCGCGAACAACGGCGTCCGGGACCGCGAGGACGTCTTCGAGTACCTCGCGTACGGCGCGGACGCGGTCAGCGTCGGTCGGCCGAGCCGCGACCCCGAGGCCGTGCAGTCGGTGTACGCCGCCGTCAAGGAGTGGTTCCTGTGACGCCCGCCGAGCACGCCGAGCTCGCGCTGCTCGTGGAGGTGGCGGGCGCGCCCAAGCCCGGGAACGTCGACCGCGAGCGCGACCTCGCGGACCTCCGCTTCGAGCAGTTCCTCGCGGGCGCGGTCGGCGCCCGGGACGGCCTCGAAGCCGCCGAGGACGGCCCCGTCGGCGACGCGTTCGAGACCGCGGTCGCGGGGATGGCCGACGGCAGCGGGACGAACACGCAGTTCGGCTGCCTGCTGTTGCTGGTGCCGCTCGTGCGCGCCGCGGCTCGCGGCGACCTCACTCCGGAGGGCGTCACCGAGGTCGTCGAGGCGACCACCGTCGCGGACGCCGAGGCGTTCTACCGCGCGTTCGAGCACGCCGACGTCGCGGTCCCCGACCCGCCCAAGGGCGTCGACGCGCTGGACGCCCGCCGCGGCGCGGCCGCGATTCCCGCGCTCCGCGAGCGCGACCTCACGCTCGAGGGCGTGATGGAACTCGCCAGCGACCGCGACGCGAACGCCCGCGAGTGGCTGCGCGGGTTCCCGCGAGTGTTCCGCGCGGCCGCCCGCATCGAGGCCGACAGCGGGCCGCTCACCGACCGCGCCGCCTCGGCGTTCCTCACGCTGCTCGGGGAGGAACTCGACACCCTCGTCGTCACCGAACACGGCGAGGCCGTCGCCCGCGAGGTCCAGGAGCGCGCGCTCTCGCTCCAGCGCGCGGACGCCGCGGAGGTCCGGGAGTTCGCCGAGGACCTCGTGGAGCGCGGCGTCAACCCCGGGACGACCGCGGACCTCACGGCGGCCGCGGTGTTCGTCGCGCTCGAACGCGGGGTGTCCGTGGATGGCTGAGTGGCCGGTCGCCCTCCGGGGAACCACGGAGACGGTCGTGACGACGCGTGGGCCGAACGACCGGTGGAACGTCGCCGCGCTCGGGGTGCAGGCGCCCGCAGGTGCCGAACGAGCGAGCGGCGAAGCCCGCGAGTCGCGAGCAGCGCCCGAGGTGAACGAACCGGCGACGGCGACGACGTGGGGGGACACGCGCACGCGTCGGAACTTCCACCGCGAGGGCGGCGGCTACGTCCAGTTCGTCGCCGACCCCGTGGTGTTCGCGGACGCCGCGCTCTCGATTCGCGAGGAGGCCGAGCCCGTGCTGGACGCCGCGGACGCGTGGGCGGAGGTGGACGCCGAGCACGTCAACGCGGACGAGGACGGCGGCACGCGCCGCGAGCACTGGGCCCTCCACCCCGTCGAGAGCCGCGTGGTCCGCGAGTCCCCGGCGACGGTGAACCGCGGGTTCAACGCCGTCGTGGAAGCGACCGTCGCCGCCTCCCGGCTGGACGTGCCCGCCTACGACACCGAGACGCTGCGCGAGCGCCTGCGGTTCTTCGAGGGCGTCGCGCGCAAGTGCGGCGGCGTCCGCGAACGCGAGGCAATCCAGCGCGTTCGGGAGCACGTCGACGGCGAGTGGTAGGCGCCGACGTACGCGTCGGATGTCGGGACGTTCAAATCCGCGCGGCCACTACCCGGTGGCATGACCGACGAGACACGCGAGAACGTCCTCCCGGGGTCCGACGGCGAGCTGGACACCGCGGACGTCCGCGGGTACGACTTCCGCGGCGACTTCGACTTCTTCGAGATGCTGGACGCGTACGCGACGACGGGCTTCCAGGCCACCCACCTCGCGGAGGGCGTCGACATCGTGCGGGACATGCAGAACGACGACGCCACCGTCTACCTGACGTTCACGTCGAACATCGTCTCCTCGGGGCTGCGCGAGGTACTCGCGCACCTCGTCCGCGAGGGCCACGTCGACGTCATCATCACCACCTCCGGCTCCCTCACGGAGGACGTCATCAAGACCGCGAAGCCGTTCAAGATGGGCGAGTGGGACGCCGACGAGGCCGCGCTCCGCGAGGAGGGCATCAACCGCCTCGGCAACATCTTCGTCCCCTCGGACCGCTACGTCTGGCTCGAGGAGTACCTCTACGACTTCTTCGAGGACTTCTTCGCCGAGGAGAAGACCCGGACGCCCACGGCGTTCGCGAAGGAACTCGGCGAGACCCTCGACGACGAGGACTCCATCCTGAAGAACGCCGCCGACCAGGACGTCCCCGTGTTCTGTCCGGCGCTCACGGACGCCGAGATCGGGAACTTCCTCTACTACTACCGGCAGGGCTACGACTCCGAGGTCGGCATCGAGATCGTCGACGACTACGACACCCTCATCGAGGAGGGCCTGCTCGCGGACACCACCGGCCTCATCGCGGTCGGCGACGGCGTCCCCAAGCACCACGCCATCATGACGAACCTCTTCCGCGGCGGCGCCGAGTACGCCGTCTACATCTCCACGGGGATGGAGGGCGACGGCTCGCTGTCCGGCGCGCCGCCCGAGGAAGCCGTCTCGTGGGGGAAGATCAAGGACGAGACCGAGACCAACTACACGCAGATCGAGGCCGAAGCCACGCTCGTCTTCCCGCTGCTCGTCGCCGGCGCGTTCGAACGGGATTCGGAGTAGCGCGACTGCACGTACGGGTTCGTTTCTGACGCCTCGAAACCGAACGCGCCCTGCGCACACACTGCCGTCTGAGGCGCAACTGCTGCTCGCGAAACGAATGGTTTTAACGCGCGGCGAATGAACGAGTCGGTATGGCCATCAAGCCCGACTACGTCAAGAAGACGGGGAACATCCTCATGGAGCGATACCCCGACGCGTTCAGCCGCGAGGACTTCGACCACAACAAGGAAGCCGTCACGGAGCTCACGAACGTTGAGTCGAAGGAAGTCCGCAACCGCATCGCGGGCTACATCACGCACAAGCGCGAGTAGTCGTCCGGCTGGGCGCCGGAGAACGTGCCGATTTTTCCACCACCCGAAGGGGTTTCACTACCCGGTTCTGAGAGGTGAGTATGACATCTGTCGGCGTACTCGGTGCGACTGGCGCGGTCGGCCAGCGGTTCATCCAGCTGCTGGACGGCCACCCGGAGTTCGAACTCTCAGTACTGACGGCGAGCCCGGAGAGCGCGGGGAAGCGGTACCGAGAGGCGGCGAAGTGGCGACTCGACACGCCGATTCCCGAGGACGTCGCGGACGTGGAAGTCCGCGCGACCGAACCGAGCGAGATTCCCGACGACACGGACCTCCTGTTCTCCGCGCTGCCGTCGAGCGTCGGCGAGCGCGTCGAACCCGAGCTCTGCGAGGCGGGGTTCGTCGTCTCCTCGAACTCGAGTAACGCGCGGGCGGCCGACGACGTCCCGCTCGTGGTTCCGGAGGTGAACGCCGACCACCTCGACCTCATCGACGTCCAGCGCGACGAGCGCGGCTGGGACGGCGCGCTCGTGAAGAACCCGAACTGTTCGACCATCACGATGGTGCCGACGCTCGCCGCCCTCGACGAGTTCGGCCTCGAGCGCGTCCACGTCTCGACGCTGCAGGCGGTCTCGGGCGCTGGCTACTCGGGCGTCACGTCGATGGAGATCATCGACAACGCGGTCCCGCACATCGGCGGCGAGGAAGCGAAGATGGAGACCGAGTCCCGGAAGCTCCTCGGCGAGTTCACGGGCGCGGACGTCTCGTGGCACGACGCCAGCGTCTCCGCCTCGTGCAACCGCATCCCGACGCTGGACGGCCACCTCGAGAACGTCTTCGTGGAGACCGCCGAGGAGCCGTCGCCCGCCGAGGTCACCGAGGCGTTCGAGGACGCGCCGACGCTGGACCTGCCGAGCGCGCCCGACCAGCTCGTCCACGTCTTCGAGGAGCCCGACCGCCCGCAGCCCCGCCTCGACCGCATGCTCGGCGACGGGATGGCGGTCGCCGCCGGCGGCATTCAGGAGACCGACACGGGCATCCAGTACAACTGCCTCGCGCACAACACCATCCGCGGTGCGGCCGGCGCCAGCTCCTCAACGGCGAGCTGCTCGCCAGCGAGGGCTGGATCTGAGGCCCCGCTCGTTTTAAGCCCCGTTCCCGCGAACCGTCGCCCGTGACTCGCGTCGAGTGGCGACACACCGCCGAGACCAGCTCGTTCCTGCGAGCACTCGCGCTCGCCGCGTTCGGCGCCGTCGGCGGACTCCTCGTCCTCGTCGCCGCGCTCGCGGCGTTCGTCGTCGCGACTTCCCTGCTCGCCGGCGAGTTCGCGGTCCTCGCCGTCGTCCTCGCGTTCGCCCTGCTCGGCGCGCGCCGGCTGGCGACCCACGCCGCCCTCGCGCGCAGCGAGAACGGCGGCCTGCCGGCGTTCCTCTCCGCACGCGAACTCGTCACTGCGAGCGTCGCGTGGGCCGCCGCGCTCGCCGCGCTGCTCGCGCTCGACGCTCCCGTGTGGGCGGTCTTCGCGTGCGTCCTCCTCGCGGTGTTCGGCTGTCTCCCGGTCGCCGCAGCGCTCCGCAGCGAGGGGTACGCGGACACCGAAGCGGGCGTCTTCGAAGCGAACGACAGCGAGGTCTCGCTCGCGGCAGTCGACCGCGTCGACCGCTACGACCTCGGCCCGCTCGCGGTGTTGCGCGTGCGCTACCACGACGGCGCCGGCGGCGCGTCCGCTCCGCGAATCGTCGCCGTCCCGCGGGAACGGGCCGCTCGCGTCCGGGACGCGCTCGAGTCGAGCGACGCGACCCCATCCGAGAGCGACCGGAACCCCGCGATAACGAGAGCGCTGTACGCGTTCGGCGTCGGGTCGTTCGCGCTCGCCGCCGCGTTCGCGTACTTCGCGGCCGCGGAGTCCGGCGACGCGGCGCTCGTCGGTAGCTACGTCGCGGTGTTCGCCGCGGTCTTCGGCGCGCTGTTCTGCTGGCTCGGCTACGTCGAGGGCTAGGCGACGCGGTTCCGCAGCTCCTCGTCGGTGTCGAGCCGCGGGACGTTCGTCGCCACGATGTCAGCGAGCCGGTTCCAGTACTCGGGCGTCTGACCGGCCGTGTGCGGCGTGACGACGACGTTCTCAAGCGTCCACAGCGGGTGGTCCTCCGGCAGCGGCTCGGGGTCGGTGACGTCCAGCGCGGCGCCGCGGATGTGCTCCGTGCGGAGCGCCGAGACGAGGTCCGCCGTGTCGACGACGCCGCCGCGCGCGACGTTCACGAGCACGCTCTCCGGCGGCAGCGTCTCGAAGACGGCCTCGTCGACGAGGTTCCGGGTGGTGTCCGTCAGCGGGCACGCCAGCACGAGGTAGTCGGTGCGCGCGAAGGCGTCGTGGAGCGCGTCCTCGTCGAACCCGACGACTTCGTCCGTCGGGCCGCCCTTCTCGGGCGTGTACCGCACGCCGATTGTGTCCACGCCGAACCCCTCGAGGCGCTCGACGATTCCCTGTCCGATGGCGCCGAGGCCGACGACGGTCACCGTCGAATCGTTCAGTTCGTACGCCTGGTAGTGGCGGAACTCGCGGTTCTGTTGACGTCGCCACCCCTCGTGGAGGCGGCGCGCGAACGTCAGGACGTACCCGAGCACTTGCTCGGCGGCGCTCGGCGCGTGGACGCCCGCCGCGTTCGTCACCGCGACGCCGCGTGACTCGAACGCCGCGAGCGGCAGGTGCTCGTAGCCGGCGAACGCGCCCGCGAACAGCTCCAGCTCCTCGGCCTCCTCGAGGAGCGCCTCGTCGATGTCCCCGCCCGTCACGACGCGGGCGTCCGCGACGAGTTCGCGCTCGTCGGCCGGCGTCCGCGCGAGCGCCACGTCCTGCTCGGGGAGGCGCTCGCGCAGCGCCGCGGCGTACTCCGACATCGGAGAGCCGTGGGCGCCCGTGCGCAGCACTGTGATGTCTGGCATCGCCTCGCTCGTCGGCGCCGACCACCCTAAGCGTTGTGCGACGGGCGCCCTACTCGCCGCTTTACGAAGGGTTTTTGACTCGTGTCAACTACGCGGAAGCGATGAGTGAGTCCGAGGCGCTGTCGTGCGCGGCGAAACTCGCGCGCGTCGTGCTCGACAACTGCGGCCCGCTCTCCCCGGCCGAGGTCGCCGAGGAGGCGCGCCTCTCGGAGGCCGACGCCGCGGACGCGCTCGCGGAGCTCGAGTCCGCCGGCCTCGCCGAGTGCGTCTGCGGCCTCTGCGAGACCAAAGAGCAGGTGTACGCGCTCACGGAGCCCGCAGAGGCGTAACCCTCTTTCTACGCGGCCGCCTACGACTCCGTGCGCGCCGTTTGTCCCCGGCCGAGTCAGTCCATTCGGACGCGATGACCGCTCGGAGAACCCCGGCGTGCGACAGACCGGCAGCCAGACGGCTGCCCGGTTGGTGGCGTCACACACCATCCGCCGCAGCGGCTATCGCCGCTTCGGCATTCGGTGCTTCCGCCGGAAGCACCCGCCTCGCCGGTTCACACCGGCTCGGCAATCGGAGTGCTCACAGAGCACTCCCGCCCGCCACGAGGGTTTCCCGGCCGACGGGGCACGCCGCCCACGGATGAGGTCGGTCGTTAGTGTCGCGGGCGTACACCTTTCGATCTCGTAGATATACGTATATGGCCTATATTACCTGGTTTGGGAGTTTAGGATCAATCATCCGAGGCGTATTCGGTTTCATCGAGGGTGGTGATGGCACGCTCGGACGCTGGGCGACGTTCCCGCCAATTGGGTCTTCCTGTTGCCCTATCGCCGCTCGATACTTCGAGATGCGTCCTGCTGATGTTCGCGGCAGTCGGCGACCACCTGTTCGCATCAAGGCTCACCTAATTCCCATTTTAGGGGGAACGCATATTGTGGGGCGGTGAGGATACACTCGTATGACCGGGTCTTCTGGAGATCCGACACCGCCGGAAGGATTACCGGAGTCCATCGTCGCCGACCTCGACCAACTCACGCCAGAGCAACTCAGGAAGACGATTATCCACGCTCGGGAACTCCTGCAGGCCAGCGACGAAGCCGACTCGCCGATCGAGCCGAGGCCGGGAGAGGACATCATCCGGGTCACCGAACACGACGGCTACACGGAAGTCGTCAAGCGGGTCCGGTGTGCCGACGGGTGCAGTAACTGCCCCCACGGCCCGTATCTCTACCACGTCACGGAAGAACCTCGTCCCGAGGGCGGCACACACACGCACTGGTCGTTCCTCGGGCGGGTCGAAATCGACGAGGAGTGACTCGCAGTACGACTGGCCCCTTGTCGTGAGTCGGCGGTCAGGGGTTCAGTCCCGAGATGGCGGCGCGCGCGAACACGAGTACGGGGATGATTTCGAGGCGGCCGACCCACATGTTGAGCGTGAACATCGCTTCCGCGAGCGGCGACATCGTCGGCCCTGTGATGCCCGAGGAGAGTCCGACGTTGCCCTGCGCGCTCGCCACCTCGAACAGCGCGTCGGCGTAGCCGAAATCCGGTCCGGTGAGGTTCACGAGCACGATACTGGTTGCGGCGAGGATGCCGAGCCACAGCAGCGAAACGATGGCTGCCTCGCTGAACTCCCGTTCCATCGACGCGCGGTCGAGCGTCCGGTCGCCGATGTGCGCGGTGATGACCGCGTTCTTCGGGAGGAACACGCGGGAGAACTGCCAGCCGATGCCGCGCGCGACGGTGTACGCTCGGATGATTTTGATGCCACCGACGGTAGACCCGGCAGCGCCGCCGACGACCATCGCACCGACAACCATCACTTTCGCGCCGGCGAGCCAGCGGCCGATCGGCGCGGACTGGAACCCCGTACAGCTCAGCGCGCTCACCCACTGGAACGTCGAATCCCGAATCGCGTCCAGTTGTGCGGCGTTCAGCGACGGCACGGAGACCGGGAGGAACGACTGCGTGGCGAACGCGCCCGATGTGGACGGAACGGTTAGGACGTTCTGGACCGAGAGTGCCGCGACGCCGACCGCGAGTAGGACGAACAACCACCGTGTCTGGAGGTCGCCGACCAGCTCGCGGACCGACCGGTCTCGGAGCACCACGTAGTGGACGGGGAACGCGATAGCCCCGATGATCATAATCGGGAGGAGGGCAGTTTCGACGAGTGGTGAGTTGTACGTGGCAATCGAGTTGTCCGTCACCGAGAACCCGCCGGTGGTGAGGCCAGTCATCGCGTGATTGAGCGCCTGCCAAGCGACGTCACCGATGCTAAGTGACTGTGCGTACTCGCTGGTGCTGTAGTAGATGGCCGCGAACAGCAGCACGAACGACAGGGCTGTGTAGCCGACGACGAGCTTCCAGACGGTGCGGACGGTGGAGACGACACTCGGATGGATCTTCTCCTCGCGCGCTTCGCTCTGGTAGAGCGCGTAACTCCCGCTACCGGGCCGTGCGAGAATCGAAACGGTGAGAACGATGACGCCGACGCCCCCGACCCACTGGATGAACGACCGCCACCACTGAATCGTTCGGGGCAACGACGGTTCGTGAATCGCCATCGTGAGGCCGCTGCCCGTCCACCCACTCATGCTTTCGAAAAACGCGTGTAGCGGGTCCCGAAAGTAAGCGATACTGGATAGTGTCGTGGTGCCGCCGACGGCGATTGGGTCCCACGCGCTTGTGTCCATCCCGGCCGGGACGAACGCCTCCATCGCGGCTGGTGGCGTCAACCACGCGGTCAGGAAGAACGGGAGCGCGCCGAACGCCGCGACCATCAGCCAGCCGCTGGCAGCGATGACCATTCCGTGTTTAATCCGTGGGTCGGGGGCGTCCGCGAACGCGCGATTCGCTGCGCCGCCGACAGCGGCTGTCACGCCCGCTGCGAGGAAGCACGCGAGCGCGGCGTGGAACTCTCGGAAGCCGAGCGCGACGACCGTCGTGACCGCCATCAGCCCGGCCTCCATCAACACTAGTGACCCGACGTCTCGCGCGATGGTTCGCAAGTCCGCCGGGAGGACGCCGTCGTTCACTCGGGACATCCTACGAGTGGTCTTCCGCGTGGCCGAAGATGTCTGTCACGTCCGGCGTCGCGCCCTCACTGGAGTACACCGTGAGTAGGTCCCCCGCCTCGATGGTCGTGTCTCCACGCGGGGTAACCGGCGGTCCTTCTCCGTTGCGCTCGATGGCGACGACGAGCATCTCTTCGCCGAGGAGCTCTTCTTCGTCGGCCTCGCGCAGCGTCTTCCCGGTGATCGGAGCGTCTGGTTCGACCGTAATCTCGAACACTTCCGCTTCCTCGCCGATGCGCATGAAATCGACGATGGACGGCCGTTTGACTGCGCGATACAGGTACTCGGCGATGAGGCGCTGTGGGTTCTGCATCGTGTTCACGCCGATCTGGCGGAACAGGTTCATGTGCTCGGGGTTGTGGACGACCGAGACGACGTCCGGAACTTCCAGTTCCTGCGCGAGCAGACAGACCATGACGTTCGTGGCGTCCTGGTCGGTCGTCGAGACGAGTGCGTCCGCGCGGTCGGCTCCCGCTTCCTCTAGCGTCTCTTTCGACGTTGCGTCATCGTTGATGACCAAGCAGTCGTAGTTGCGGGACGCACGTTCGGCACGCTCGTCGTCGCGCTCGATGACCACGACTTCGTTGCCACCGGCGGTGGCAATCTCGATGAGTGGGTCACCGATGTCTCCAGCGCCGACGATGACGATGTACATTACCGGCGGTTTTCAAAAGCGATCACCGAAAGGCTACCGTTCTCCTCGGCGGACTACGTTCGGACTACTAGCGGCGGCTACGTCCGTTTCGCTGCAGCGCCGCCGAACCCGTCTAAGGTGTCGTCTCGAATACCGTCCGGAGAGAACACGGAGACGAGGTCGCCGGGTCGAATCTCGGTTCGACCGTTCGCCGACACGACGTCGTCCCCGCGTTCGATAGCGACCACCAGCACGTCCTCACCGAGCAGGCCCTGCTCTTTGGCTTCCGCCAGTGTTCTGCCAGCGACCGGTGCGTCTTCAGTGACGGTCAGATCGACGACCTGTGCGTCGCCGACGAGGCTCAACACGTTCGTCGCCGGCTGTGTGTGCGTGGCGTCCGCCGGGCCGTACGCGTGGTAGGGCTGGTGATACTCCTCTTTCACGAGGCTCTCGTCTTCGATGGCGACGCCGAGGTTCTCGATTTCGCTGGCGATGCGTTGCAGCGACGTGGTGTCTTCGCCGACGACTTTGACGTGGAGGCCGTCGTCCCCGGACATGACGTCACGGACGTTGACGACGCCCGAGATGTCGAGGATTTCTCTCGCCAAGTGGTCGCGTTCGGAGACGCTGACACTGCAGATGTAGAGGCCGGTGAGGAGGCCGTCCGCGCGCTCGTAGTCGATGTGTGCGGGGTACCCGCGGATGATGCCGTGTTGTTCGAGTTGGTTGATGCGGTTCCGAACGGTCCCGGCCGACACGTTCACTTGCTCTGCAATCTCGGTCGCCGTCGTGTTCCGGGCGTCCGACCCGAGATAGTAGAGGGCTAGGCGGTCGATTTCGTCGAGGCGATAATCCATCGTTGGTGGTCGTTCGTTCGCTACCCCAATTGACTTTTCTATCGTTCAACGGGAGTGGCTGGGTTCTGCGACGCTACAGTTCGTAGGACGCGATTTCCGTGGAACCACAGGTGGGGCACTCTGCTGCTGGTTCGTCCAGAGTAGTCCCACAGTTTCGGCACTCGTGCACCGTCTCCGCCTCCCCCGAGATGAGTTGTCGAAGACGGCGAAATACCATGGTGAAATTCCTTTTCCGCACGCCCACTTATAAATATGGATTTGGCAAGTGGGGTTTTATATATGGGTGGACAGTTAGTGACGGGCATGAATCGGACCGCAGACGACGACCCGGACCTCCTCGAACACGTTCTCCTCCCGGTCGCCAACGAAGCGGACGCGCGAGCGACCGCACGGGAACTCGAACCGTACCACCCCGGCCACGTCACGGCGCTCCACGTGGTCGAGAAGGGCGGTGGCGTCCCCGACAAGACCCCGGTCGAACAGTCCGAACAGCTTGCCGAGGACTCGTTCGCTGCGGTCCGCACCGTCTTTCCGGACGCCGACGAACACACGGCCTACGCCCGAGACGTCGCGGGAGCTATCTTCGACGCCGCCGACGACGTCGGAGCAACTGCCATCGCGTACCGCTCTCGCGGCGGTAACCGAATCATGCAGTTCCTGTCGGGCGACCTCTCGCTGAAACTCGTCACGCAGGCTGACCGTCCCGTAATCGCGCTGCCACGCGTCGAATCCGAGGAATGAGCGACGACGAACTCGCCAAGGACCTCGGGCTCGTCTCGGCGATGACCATCGGCATCGGCACGATGATCGGTGCTGGGATTTTCGTGCTGCCCGGCGTCGCCGCGAACGCTGCCGGCCCCATCGTCGTGGTGTCGTTCGTCGTTGGCGGCGTCATCGCCATGGTGAACGCGCTGTCTGTCTCCGAGCTCGGCACCGCGATGCCGAAGGCCGGCGGCGGCTACTACTACATCAACAAGGCGCTCGGCCCGATGTTCGGCTCCATCGCCGGCATGGGTGACTGGATGGGGCTGGCGTTCGCGTCCGCGTTCTACTGCATCGGGTTCGGCCAGTACCTCGTCGTCTTCGTCGGCCTCCCCGGCATCGCGTTTCTCAACCCGATTCAGGTCGGGGCGCTGCTCGCGGGCGTCATCTTCGTCGGCGTGAACTACGTCGGCGCGAAGGAGACAGGCGGTGTCCAGACGGTCATCGTCACGGTCTTGCTTGCGATTCTCGGTGTGTTCGCGGTTGCCGGCTTCGCGTCCTTCGACTACGGCACGCTCGCCGGCAACGGCGGGCTCGCACCGTACGGCACTGGCGCGATTCTGCCGGCGACGGCGCTCGTGTTCGTCTCCTTCCTCGGCTACGCGAAAATCGCTACCGTCGCCGAGGAACTCAAGAATCCAGGCCGGAACCTCCCGATTGCCATCCTCGGCAGCGTCGGTATCGTCACCGTCGTCTACGCGGTGCTGGTCTCGACGATGCTCGGCGTCGTCCCGTGGCCGGAGCTCAGCCAAGACGCGCCCGTCGCGCAGGCAGCCGAAGTCGCGTTCCCGGCATCTCTCGGTCCAATCGGTGGCGTCGCAGCGGCGGCGGCGACGGTGATGACCGTCGGCGCGCTGCTGGCGACGGCGTCTTCGGCGAACGCCTCGATTCTGGCGTCCGCACGGATCAACTTCGCCATGGGGCGGGACAAGATTGTCACAAACTGGCTGAACGAGATCCACCCGAACTACGCCACCCCGTATCGGTCGATTCTCGTGACTGGTGGGCTAATCGTCGTGTTCATCGCGGCGTTGGGGCAGGACATCGAGGTGCTGGCGAAGGCCGCCAGCGTCCTTCACCTCATCGTGTACGCGTTGATGAACGTCGCACTCGTTGTCTTCCGCGAGGCCGATGTCCCCGAGTACGACCCCGACTTTGAGGTGCCGCTGTATCCAATCACACCGATTCTGGGCGCGGTACTCTCGCTGGGCCTCGTCGCGTTCATGGACGCCACCGAGATTGCGCTGTCGGCCGCCTTCGTCGTCGTCGCCGTGGTCTGGTACTTCCTGTACGCCCGCGACAAGACGCCGAAACAGGGCGTCCTCTCGAAGCACGTTCGGAGCCGGGAGGACGAACTATCAGACCAGGTTGTCGAAGCCGCTGACACGGTTGCGCCTACTGGTAGCGACGGCCCGACTGTCATGGTGGCTCTGGCGAATCCGCGGACGGAGAGTGCACTCATCACGCTCGCCGGCGCGCTCGCGGAACACGGGGACGGACGCGTACTCGCCACTCACATCGTCACAGTCCCCGACCAGACGGCTCTGGAAACCGCCGCCGAGGACCGCACACGAATCGACGCATCCTCCGAAGAACTGCTGACGGCGGCGAAGGCGGACGCGGAGGCGTTCGATGTTCCCATCGAGACGCAGACGATTCTCTCCCACCGGGGTATCGAGGAGGTGTTCGACGCCGCGCGCACCTACGACGCGGATACGGTCGTGATGGGGTACGGCGGGGCGCAGTTTGCGGGCGGCCGTGCCGAGGGCACACTTGACGAACTCACTCACGACCTGCCGTGTGACTTCCTCGTCCTGGACGGGCAGGAGCTCTCGCTCTCGGACGTGCTCGTGCCGACAGCGGGCGGCCCGTCCTCGGATTTATCCGCGGAGGTCGCGCGTGCGCTACGAGACACCGTCGGCGTGGACGTTTCCTTGCTGCACGTCGTCGAACCAGGCGAGGAGGATACCGGCCGCGAATTCCTCCGTGATTGGGCGGACGGCCACGGGCTGGCGGACGCGGATCTTCGCATCGAGACGGGTGACGTGGGTACGACGATTGGTGACGTGGGCGCTGACTACAGCCTTGTCGTCGTCGGCGCGACGGAACGCGGTCTGCTGTCCCGCGTCGTCCGTGGCTCGCTGGCCTTCGAAACGATTGAAGCACTGGATACGCCCGTGCTGCTGACCGAACGGCCGTCTGCGCGGTCACTCTGGGCGCGACTGTTCAGTGGTCGATGAGTCGCCTCGCCCGCCCCTCTCGATAACGAAACCGACGACAGCCTGTTCTATGACACCTTCACGACGTTCATCGACCCAATTGCGTTCGGGGGAGAACGATCCACTCCACTTTCACCGAGCCTACTAGTAGATTGTCGCCCGGTAGTGTCGCGGGCGTACATTTCGACCTTTTACGCTGCGCGCTGGCTCCGCCAGCGCTCGGTAAAAGCTCGGCC
>NZ_WPCF01000076.1 GCF_009741975.1 Halobacterium sp. CBA1126
CCCCTCGCCGTCGGGCGCGTAGCCGAGCACGTCCACGAGCCCGGAGGCGTGCCGGAGCGTGCTCTGCTTGTACGAGACGAGGCGGGTGTCGGCGCCCGCGCGGGCCGCGGCGAGCGCGCTCGTCAGGCCCGCGAGCCCGCCGCCGACGACGAGGACCTCCGAGTCAATCGCCACGGTTGCCTCCGTCCGCGCGGGGCTCCGGCGGACCGGCGTCGAACGCCGCGAAGTCGACGGCCTCGCCGTCCGCGGGGTCGCGGTCGCGGTTCTGCGTGGTGGCGTGCAGCGCGTAGTTCAGCATCGCCTGCGAGAGCTGTTCGCCCCAGAGCGCGTGCCGCTGGCCCTTCCAGCGCTCCTGCAGGAGGTCGTCCCACGCGCGCCTCGCGGTCTCCTCGTCGTACTCGCCGTGGAGTTCGCTGGCCATCCGGTGCGCGCAGATGCCGCCCTGACAGTTCCCCATGGAGGCGCGGGTGCGGATGCGGACGGCGTTGAGGTCCGACCCCGACTGCCCGATGGCGTCCTGCAGTTCCGCGCGCGTGACGCCCTCGCACTCGCAGACCACGGGGTTCGGGCCGTCGACGTCGAGCACGTCGTCCGCCCGCGACCCGAGGCGTTCGACGCTCCGCCGGCCGATCGGCGAGCGCAGGCCGAACTCGTCCATGTAGTCCCGGAGCACCGAGAACTCCTCGCTGCCGGGCAGCGGCACGTCCGCCGTCCGGCAGTCGGCGTCGACGCGAACCGGTCGCAGACGTGGTCGGCGACCGACTCGGCCATCATCCGGTAGGTCGTGAACTTCCCGCCGACGACGGTCGTCATCCCGGGGAGCGCGTCGCGGTCGGCGTGGTCCAGCAGGAAGAAGTCCCGCGTGATGTCCGTGGGGTCGTCGCTGCCGACGTCCGGCGGCTCGTACAGCGGGCGGACGCCCCAGAACGAGCGAACCGTCCGCGCCTCCGCGAGCATCGGCACGAGCTCCGAGAGCGTGTCGATCAGCTCGTCGACCTCCCACTGCTCCTCGGGGTAGTCCTCGGGGTCGTCGACCTCCACGTCGGTCGTCCCGAGGATGGCGGTCGTCTCGTGTGGCACCACGATGTCGGCGTCGCCCTTCGGCCGACAGCGGTTGATGACCGTGTCGACCTGCCGGACGTTCGTCACCGTCATCACGCCCTTCGACGGGCGGACCGCGACGTCCACGCCCGCCATGTCGCCGACGCGGCCCGCCCACGCGCCAGCCGCGTTGACCACGTGGTCGACCCGGAGCTCCTCCGTGCCGCCTTCGGTGCCGTGGACGTGCTTGCCGGGGCCGGAGTCGTGGGCGACTTCGAGGCCGACCACTTCGCCGGCCTCCACGAGCACGTCCGTGACGGTGGAGTGGGTCTCGATGCGGGCGCCGTGTTCCTGCGCGCTCGCCGCGTTCGCGACGACGAGTCGGAACGGGTCGACGGCGCCGTCCGGCACGGCGATCGCCTTCTCGACGTCCTTGGCGAGGTGGGGCTCCAGCTCGCGGGCCTCCGCGCCGGAGAGCACGTCCGCGGGGATGCCGCAGGCCTCGCAGCCGCGGAGCTTCTCCTGGAAGTACTCCTCGGCGTCCTCGGGGCGCTTCACGAAGAGACCGCCCGTCTCCTCGACGCAGTGGGCGGCGATGTCCCGGAGCACGCGGTTCTCCGCGATGCACTCCTCGGCGCTCGCCTGGTCGGCGACGGCGTACCGGCCGCCGCTGTGCAGGAGGCCGTGCATCCGGCCGGTCGTCCCGTGCGTGAGGTTCCCCTGTTCGACGAGCGTCACGTCGAACCCCCGCATCGCGAGGTCGCGGGCCACCCCCGTGCCCGTCGAACCGCCGCCGACGACGGCGATGTGTGGTGCCGATGCCATCTGTGCTCGGGTTCGGCGGCCACGCACTTTATTTTATCGTAGAATCCGACTCCACAGTAAAATTGGCCGGGAACCGGGGCGATAGCGAGCCACGCCAGGCGCTACACTCCGTCGTTACGCGGCAGACGCGGAAGGCGTGGAGCGGCCGTTTGCGTGGAGAGTTGCGGTCCGCAGCGGCGAGACACGTCTTTACCCGCACCGCCCGACCCACAGTAACGTTTATTATAGTTCGTTCTAATTTACTCCCAGAGCGGCGAAGTCGGTAAACTAATCGGCCGCCACACGGAGCCACCAACTCATGCCAGCCACCTACGTCGGCTCGATAGACCAGGGGACGACCGGGACCCGCTTCATGGTCTTCGACCACAGCGGGCAGGTCGTCGCGAACGCCTACGAACGACACGAACAGCACTACCCCGAACCCGGCTGGGTCGAACACGACCCCGTCGAAATCTGGGAGAACACGAAGACGGTCGTCACCGAGGGCCTCGAGAGCGCGGGCCTCGAAGCCTCGCAGCTGGAGGCGCTCGGCATCACGAACCAGCGCGAGACCACCGTCGTCTGGGACGCCGCCAGCGGCAAACCCGTCCACAACGCGCTCGTCTGGCAGGACCGCCGCACCACCGACCGCGTGGAGGAGCTCGAGGCCGACGGCCGCGTCGAGGAGATCCGCGAGAAGACCGGCCTCGAGGCCGACGCGTACTTCTCCGCGACGAAGACCGAGTGGATTCTGGACAACGCCGAACCGCTGAAGCTCCAGACCTCCCGCACGCAGGACCTCCGCGACCGCGCCCGCGAGGGCGAACTCCTCATGGGCACCATCGACGCGTGGCTCGTCTACAACCTGACCGGGAACCACATCACGGACGTCTCGAACGCCTCCCGGACGATGCTGTACAACATCCGGGACCTCGAGTGGGACGACGACCTCCTCGCCGAGTTCGACGTCCCCCGCGAGATGCTGCCCGAGGTGCGGCCGTCCTCCGACGAGGACCTCTACGGCCACACCGACCCGGACGGCTTCCTCGGCGCCGAGGTCCCCGTCGCGGGCGCGCTCGGCGACCAGCAGGCCGCGCTGTTCGGCCAGACGTGCTTCGACGAGGGCGACGCCAAGAACACCTACGGCACGGGGTCGTTCTACCTCATGAACACGGGCAACGAGGCCGTCGAGTCCGACCACGGCCTCCTCACCACCATCGGCTTCCAGCGCTCCGGCGAGCCCGTCCAGTACGCGCTCGAGGGCTCTATCTTCGTCACGGGCGCCGCCATCGAGTGGCTCGAGGACG
Organism: Halobacterium sp. CBA1126; assembly: GCF_009741975.1. Classification (GTDB taxonomy): domain Archaea; phylum Halobacteriota; class Halobacteria; order Halobacteriales; family Halobacteriaceae; genus Halobacterium. The sequence continues at coordinate 3,153 of NZ_WPCF01000076.1, forward strand.
TCGACCTCATCAACAACGCCGCCCAGACCGCGGAGCTCGCGCGCTCCGCCGAGTCGACGGAGGGCGTCTACATGGTCCCGGCGTTCACGGGCCTCGGCGCGCCCCACTGGGACGGCCGCGCCCGCGGCACCATCGTCGGGATGACCCGCGGCACGGAGAAGAAACACATCGTCCGCGCGACCCTCGAGTCCATCGCCTACCAGACCCGGGACATCGCGGAGGCGATGGAGGCCGACTCCGGCGTCGAGACCACGTCGCTGCGCGTGGACGGCGGCGCGGTGAAGAACAACTTCCTCTGCCAGCTCCAGTCGGACATCATCCAGACGAACATCGTTCGCCCCGAGGTCGACGAGACCACCGCGCTCGGGTCCGCGTACGCCGCCGGCCTCGCCGTCGGCTACTGGGACGACGTCGACGAGCTCCGCTCGAACTGGCAGGTCGACCGGGAGTTCGAACCCGAGATGGACGCCGCGAAGGCCGACGGGATGTACGACCGGTGGGGCGACGCCGTCGAGCGCTCGCTCGACTGGGCGCAGGAGGACTGACCGATGTACGGCGTCCTCCAGCTACCGGTCGTCGGCATGGAAGTCGAGCCGTTCGTCGTGCTCCTGCTCACGGCGCTGGCGGGCGGCGCGTTCGGCGCCGCGCTCGGCGCGCTGCCGTCGTTCATCTTCACGGGGTTCGTCGTCTTCCTCGGGGAGGGCATCGCCATCCTCGAGCGCCAGATCGGCACCATCGAGGCGGTCCCGCGGGGCGAAATCGCGACCGGCATCACCGGCGTGATCGGCTTCGGCGCCGTCACCGGCCCGCACATCGCGTTCGCGGGCGGCGTCGCGGCCTCCGCGTACGCGGGCAAGAAGTACCCCGAGATGTCGCCCGACGGCTGGGACTACCACTTCGGGAAGAACATCGCGTACGCGTTCGGCACGAAGCCGGACATCCTCGCAGTGGGCGCGGTGTTCGGGGCGCTCGGGATGCTCGTCGCGCGCGTCCTCGGCGGCCTCGGCGCGCCCACGGACGGCATCGCGGTCTCCGTCGTGCTGACCGCGCTCGTCGCGCGCGTCGCCTTCGGCTACCCGCTGCTCGGGCGGCCCGCCGGCTCCGGGTTCCTCGACATGACGCCGTTCGAGCGCGAGGAGAAACGCGCCGCCACGGACGGCGGCACCGAGACGGCGCGGCTGGCGACCGAGCCGTGGCTCCCCCACCAGTACCGCTGGTCCGGGGTCACCGCAATCGGGCTCGTCGGCGGCGTGCTCGCGGGCTACATCTGGCTGCAGACCGGGAGCATCTTCATGGGCTACGGCATCTCCGCGATGAGCCTCCTGTTCCTCGAGCTCGGCGTGGAGAAGATTCCCGTCACCCACCACATCACGCTGCTGGGCGCGGTCGGCGCGGTCGTCGCGCTCCCGATGGCCGGCAGCGAGGCCGTCGCGTTGCTCGCCGCCGGCGCGCTCGGCGCGGTCAGCGGCCTCGTCGGCGAACTCGGCCAGCGCGTGTTCTACTCGCACTCGGGGACGCACGTCGACCCGCCCGCCATCGCCATCGCGGTGCTGATGTTGGCCGTCGGCGTCCTCCACCTGCTCGGCGTGCTCCCGAACGCGGCGTACCTCGGGATCTGAACCGCCCCAACCCCGGTCCTTTTTACTCCGTGGTTGGTAGCGTGGATAACGAACGACTCACCCTCTCATGGACATCGACGCGCGGATAAAGCGACGACAGCGCCGGGACGCCGGCCCGCGGCTCGTGCAGGACTACGAGGCGCTGGCGCCGGTCACGCACCTCGACGAGCCGTCGGACCGCGGCCCCGTCCTCGAGCGCCTGCTCGACCACCTCGACCCGGTGTTCGACGGGCGGCTGCCGCCGAACGCGTACGTCCACGGCCCCTGCGGCGCGGGGAAGACCGCCGTCGTCACCGCGCTGTTCGGCCACCTCGAACGGCTCTCGACGCAGACCCAGTCCGTCATCTACACGAGCACGCGCGCGGGGTCGCCGACCGCGCCCGGGTTCGTCTACGTCGACGCCCGCGAGACGACCAGCGAGTTCGCGTTCTACCACCGCGTGCTGGACGCGCTCGTCGACGACCGCGTGCCCGAGCACGGCATCGGCACCGAGGAGATCCGCGAGCGCCTCCGCGAGCGCGTCGGCCGGTCGCGGGCGGGCGTCGTCGTCGGCGTCGACCACGTCGGCGCGCCGGACAGCACCGACGCGACCGCCTCGTCGAGTTGTTCGCGGGCCTGCCGAGTAACGCGAGCTGGCTCGCCGTCGGCCGCCAGCCCCCGGCGGAGACCGCGCTCGCGGAGTACACCGCGACGACGATTCGCGTGGCCCCGTACCGCCGGCAGGTGCTCGTGGACGTGCTGATGGCCCGCGCCTCGGAGGGGCTCGCTCAGCAGGCGCTCACCCACGAGCTCGCGCGCCGTATCGCTGAGTGGGCCGACGGGAACGCCCACGACGCGCTCGCGGCGCTGTTCGTCGCGACCGACCGCGCGAGCCGCGCGGACCGCGACCGGCTCGCGCCCGAGGACGTCGACGCGGCGATTGCGGAGGTGCCCGACCCCTCGGTGTCGCTGGGGCGCGTGCTCGCGCTCCCGGCGAACAAGCAGCGCGTGCTCCGCGAGCTCGTCGACCTCGACGCCGATCACCGGGCGTCCGTGACGGCGACCACCGAGGCGGTCAGCGCGGCCGTCGACCTCTCGGCGGGGACCGTCAAGCGCTACCTCTACGAGCTCGCGGAGAGCGGCGTCGTCGAACGCGTGCAGGCCGAACAGCGCGCGGGGAAGGGCCGGCCGCCGAGCCGCGTGGAGCTACGATTCCCGCCGACCGCGTTCCGCCGGCTGTACGACCTGCGGGGGGAGCCGTGACGGGACCAATCGAACCCGGCGACCGGGTCCGTCTCGCGTACGTCGGCCGCTTCGAGAACGGGAGCGTCTTCGCCACCTCCGACCCCGAGGTCGCCGCCGAACACGGCCTCCTGGAGGCGCAGGGCAAGGACCGCGACGAGTACGAGCCGCTGTCGTTCACCGTCGGCCGCGGCGACGTCATCGAGGGCCTCGAGGACGCGGTGGTCGGGATGCGCGTCGACGAGGAAGCCGAGGTGACGGTGCCGCCCGAAGCGGCGTACGGCGAGCACGACCCGGAGCGCGTCCGCGAGTACGACCCCGAGGCGTTCGAGGCGATGGTCGGCGAACCGCCCGAGGTCGGGCTCCACGTGGAAGCCGAGAACGGCCTCCACGGCGACGTCACCGCGGTCACCGACGACCACGTCGTGGTGGACTTCAACCACGAGCTCGCGGGGAAGACCCTGATTTTCGACGTGCGCGTGCTCGCCGTCGCGTAGTCACTCGAGCGCGCGGCCTACTCGTCGAGCTCGGCCCCGCAGTCCGGGCACTCGTCGTCGACGACGGTGACCTGCGCGTCGCAGTTCGAACAGAACGACAGCCAGCACGCGCGGTCGCCCATGTGTCTCGCTACCACGCCGACGGTCTTCAATCCTGCCCGTGGATGGTCTCGTGGAACGCGACGACGAGCGCGGGCACGACCACCATGAAGACGTGCTCCTCGACGGGGATGCCGAGGAAGTCAACGCCGGTGCGGAGTCGGATGGCGAACACGCCGATGGTGAGGGTGTACCAGTCCCAGACGTACGCGATCGGGTACAGCGCCGCGACGGTGACCGCGGCGCGCCGGAGCGCGCCCGCCCGGTAGAGCAGTCCGACGGCGAGCGCGCCGAACGCGACCTCCGACGCGAGGTACGTGTACGGGCCGAAGACGGCGCCGACGTCGGGGACGAACGGTGGGGGCACGAGCCACAGTACGTGTTCCACCACCAAAACCGTGGGAGGGAGTCCGGAACGTTGAGGGTCGCAACAAGGTTGAAGGCGCTGGTCCGTGACGTTCCGAATGAACGCCCATGGATATCTCTGACATCGCGACGAACGACTACATCGAGGTCGAAGCCGAACAACGGTTGGGGAAGGTGCGCTCTATCTTCGAGGAGGAGAACCCGAAGGGCATCATCGTCACCGAAGCCGGCCAGTACGAGGGGGTCATCACGCAACGCCAGCTGCTCGGGTCGCACATCGAGGACGACACGCGCGTCGCCGCGCTCACCGTGCCCGCGCCGAAAGTCGACCGGACGGAGGACGTCCGCGACACCGCGCGAATGCTCGTCGAGGGCGGCACCAAGATCGCGCCCGTCTTCGAGGCCGGCGAGCTCTGGGGGGTCGTCACCGAGGACGGCATCCTCGAGGCCGTCCTCGACAACCTAGACGCGCTCACCGTCGGCCAGATCTTCAGCGAGAACGTCGTCACCGTCACGGAGGACGACGACATGGGCACCGTCATCAACCGCCTCCGCGAGAACGGCATCTCGCGGCTCCCGGTCGTCGACGAGGACGGCTTCCTCACGGGCGTCGTCACCGTCCACGACGTCGTGGACTTCGTCGTCCGCGACGTCTCCAAGACCACCCGCGGCGACCGCCGCGGCGAAGTCGAACGCATGCTCGACCTCCCCGTCTACGACGTGATGTCCAGCCCCGTCGAGACGGTCTCCGTCGAGGACAACGTCCAGGACGCCGTCGAGACCATGCTCGACAACGACTACTCCGGGCTCGTCGTCACGCCAGCCGACGACGACCGCGTGGTCGGCGGTGTGCTGACGAAGACGGACGTCCTGCGCGCGCTCTCGTACACCGAAGAGGAGCGCATGGACGTCCAGATCACGAACATCGACCTGCTCGACGCGCTCGCCCGCGAAGAGGTCCAGGAGCGCATCGAACAGGTCGCGAACAAGTACAGCGACATGAACGTCCACCACGCCCACGTCCGCCTCCACAAGCACAAGGAGAAGCTCCGCGGCACTCCCCTGATTCAGGCCCAGATCCGCCTCCGCACCAACAAGGGCCAGATGGCCGGCACCGGCGAAGGCTACGGCGCGGACAACGCCTTCTACATGGCGCTGGACACCCTCGAACGCAACGTCCTCGAACACAAGGGCATCGAACACGACGAGGAGTACGAAGGCCAGCTCCTCCGCAAGCTGAACGAGCTGTAAGAAGCACTTTTTGCGCTGCGCTCGCGGCGCTGTGCGCCGCTTGCTCGGCAAAAACTTGCGGAAAAAGCCTCCTAGCTCCCGTCGCGCCCTCCGGGCGCGGTGGTCGCTCGTCGGCCCGGACTCACTCGCTCTGATCGTTCGTCCGGTGAACCGCTCACGGGTCGCTTCGCTCCCCCTTCGCGGATGTTGTTCGTGGCGACTGCCGCGGGTTCGCGAACCTATTTTGCGGGCTCGTCCGAAGGCGCGGACATGGAGTACGACTTCACGCGAGCGGTCGGCATCCTCGTGGCAATCGTCGCGGTGGGCGTCGTCGGACTCGCGTCCGCGAACGTGATGGGTACCGACACCGTCTTCACGATGGTGCTGCCGTCGATGATAGCGTTCGCCGTCGTCTCGTTCTTCCTCGGGATGAAGCACGGCGAGTACCGCGCGAGCCGGTAGTCAGTACTGGGCGTTCTCGGCTCCTTCGATGCCCGCGTCCGTGATTTCGAAGCGGGCGTGCTCGCCCTCGGGCTTCGAGCGGTGTTTCTCGAGGGTGGCGCGGCGGTTGCCGCCGCGGAAGCGGTCGACGCGCAGCACGACGCCCGTCCAGTGGTTGAGCGTGTGGCCCCCGAGCGGGCGGACGCGGTCGCTGTCGCTGTCGACGTCCGTGAACACCTGGTTCGTGACGACGACCGCGAGGTCGTGTTTGCGCGCCAGCGACAGCAGATGCGTAATCTGGTCGGCGACCCGGCGGAGCGCGTCGCCGCCGTCGTCGGCGTCGCGCTCGAGGCGGTAGAACCCCGTCGCGGAGTCGAGGACGACGAGGTCCGCGCGCTCGGCGAAGTCCGCGGCGTCGCGGACGGCCTCGGCCTGCTCCTCGAAGTCGTGGGCGTCCGAGACGACGATGTTACCGGAGGCGGCCTCGGGGTCGTCGGCGCGCGCCTGCAGAATCTGGTCGAAGCGCTCGACGGAGAGCCCCTCGGTGTCGACGTAGACCGCCGTCCCGCCCTCGGCGGCGACCTCCACGGCGGTCGAGAGCGCGACGTTCGTCTTGCCGGCGCCGGGCGGCCCGTAGACCTGCGTGACGGTGCCGCGCTCGACGCCCCCGCCGAGGAGGTCGTCGAGGACGTCGCAGCCCGTCGAGATGTGGGTGTCGTCGCTCACTACCCCTCGGTTGGTCGCTCCCGGGCAAAAGACCCCCGGTGTGTTTTTGGCGCGGGGGCGCCCACCACAGGCCGTGATAGTCGTCGCGACGGCGGACTTCGAAGTGTACCACGAGGTCGTCGAGGAGCTGCGGGACCGCGATGTCGAGTTCACGACGGTCGAGCCCAGCGACCCGGTTCCCGAGCGCGCAGCGGTGGTCGTCACGGCCGGCGAGGACGTCGAGGCGGACGTGCCGGTCGTGGTCGCGGACCCCGAGCGCGCACGCCAGACCGTCGAAGAGGCGCTGGTCTACCTGCGCGGCGGCGAGGGGCGGACAGTGGTCGGCGTCGACCCGGGGACGCGGCCCGGCATCGCAGTACTGCGCGGCGGCATGGTGGTCGCGGCGTTCCAGGTCCCGATCGACCGGGCCGCGGAGGTCGTCCGCGAGGAGGTCGCCGACGAGGACGACGCCGTGGTTCGCGTTGGTGACGGCGCGCGGCTGGAGGGCGCGCGCATCATCGACGGCCTCGACGACGTGCGCGTGGAGCTCGTCGACGAGACGGGGACGACGCCGTTCCTCGGGCCGGGCGCCCGCGGGATGGGCGACGTGCTCGCGGCGGCGAACATCGCGCTGATGGCCGGCGAGGAAATCGAGGGGCGGTCCATCGAGCCGACGGAGGGCGAAATTCAGGTCATCAAGAGCCGCTCGCGCGAGGAGAGCGAGCAGAACCGCACCATCACGGAGGCGCTCGCGCGGCGGGTGGCCCGCGGCGAGCTCACGCTCGAGGAGGCGCTGGAGCGGCACCGCGAGGAGTGACTCGGGTTCCGGCAGAACGAGCGGGAGACAGCACGCCTTTCACGCTTCGTGTGGTAGTTGTTGACAGCCACGGTGAGGTGTGGCGGAAAGTACTTCCGTTACGACGTCGGATTCGCACACATCCGCCGTAGCCTCCAATCATGAACGAAGTCCAACTCGAGGTCGCGAAAGCCTACCCGAACGACTCGGGCAGGGGCATCGCTCGCCTCGACCCCGACACGCTCCTCCACCTGAAGCTCAGTCCGGGAGACATCATCGAGATCGAGGGTGCCGAGACGACCGCCGCGAAGGTCTGGCGCGCCGACCGGCAGGACTGGAACACCGACACCATCCGCATCGACGGGTTCACCCGCCAGAACGCGGACGTCGGCATCGGCGAGCGCGTGAAGATCCGGAAGGCCGACGCCGAGAAGGCCGACCGGCTCGTGCTCGCGCCGCCGGAGGACGCCAGCGTCCAGTTCGGCAGCGACGCCGCCGGCATGGTGAAGCGCCAGATTCTGAAGCGCCCGGTCGTCTCGCGGGACATCGTCCCCGTGATGTCGAGCACGAACCACCCGTTCATGCGCTCCCCGGGGCAGGCCATCCCGCTCATCGCCGTCGAGACCGAGCCGGAGGGCGTCTGCCTCATCACGGAGGACACGGACGTCGAGCTCCGCGAGGAGCCCATCAGCGGCTTCGAGCGCACGGGCGGCGGCATCACCTACGAGGACATCGGCGGCCTCGAGAACGAGATCCAGCGCGTCCGGGAGATGGTCGAACTCCCGATGAAACACCCCCAGATCTTCCAGAAGCTCGGCATCGAACCGCCGCAGGGCGTGCTCCTGCACGGCCCGCCCGGCACGGGGAAGACGCTGCTGGCGAAGGCCGTCGCCAACGAGACGTCGGCGAGCTTCTTCTCCATCGCCGGCCCCGAGATCATCTCCAAGTACTACGGCGAGTCCGAGCAGCAGCTCCGGGAGATCTTCGAGGACGCGAAGGAGGACTCGCCGTCCATCATCTTCATCGACGAACTGGACTCCATCGCGCCGAAGCGCGAGGACGTCACCGGCGAGGTCGAGCGCCGCGTCGTCGCCCAGCTGCTGACGATGATGGACGGCCTCGAAGGCCGCGGGCAGGTCATCGTCATCGCGGCGACGAACCGCGTCGACGCCGTCGACCCCGCGCTCCGCCGCCCCGGCCGCTTCGACCGCGAGATCGAGATCGGCGTCCCCGACGAGGTCGGCCGCGAGGAGATTCTGAAGATTCACACCCGCGGCATGCCGCTCAGCGACGACGTGAACCTCTCGTCGCTCGCCGACGACACCCACGGCTTCGTCGGCGCCGACATCGAGAGCCTCACGAAGGAGGCCGCGATGCGCGCGCTCCGGCGCTACCTCCCCGAGATCGACCTCGACGAGGAGGACATCCCGCCGAGCCTCATCGACCGGATGATCGTCAAGCGCGACGACTTCAAGGGCGCGCTCAACGAGGTCGAGCCCTCCGCGATGCGGGAGGTCCTCGTCGAGCTCCCGAAGCTCTCGTGGGACGACGTCGGCGGCCTCGACGACGCGAAGACCGACATCAAGGAGGCCGTCGAGTGGCCGCTCAACCAGCCCGAGAAGTTCACCCGCATGGGCATCGACCCGCCCGCCGGCGTGCTCCTCTACGGCCCGCCCGGGACCGGGAAGACCCTCATGGCGAAGGCCGTCGCCAACGAGACCAACGCCAACTTCATCAGCGTCCGCGGCCCCCAGCTGCTCAGCAAGTGGGTCGGCGAGTCCGAGAAGGCCATCCGGCAGACGTTCCGGAAGGCCCGGCAGGTCTCCCCGACGGTCATCTTCTTCGACGAGCTCGACAGCCTCGCGCCCGGCCGCGGCCAGGAAGTCGGGAACAACGTCTCCGAGCGCGTCGTCAACCAGCTGCTCACGGAGCTCGACGGCCTCGAGGAGATGGAGGAAGTGATGGTCATCGCCGCGACCAACCGCCCCGACATCATCGACCCCGCGCTCATCCGCTCCGGGCGCTTCGACCGCCTCGTCCAGGTCGGCCAGCCCGACATCGAAGGCCGCGAGCAGATTCTGAGGATTCACACCCAGGACATCCCGCTCGCGCCCGACGTCAGCCTCCGCGAACTCGCCGAGGTCACGGACGGCTACGTCGGCAGCGACCTCGCGAACATCACCCGCGAAGCCGCCATCGAAGCGCTCCGCGAGGACGAAGACGCCGAAGAAGTCGAGATGCGGCACTTCCGCCGCGGCATGGAGGACGTCCGCCCCACCGTCACGGAAGACCTCATGGACTACTACGACCGCGTCGAAGAGCAGTTCAAGGGCAGCCAGAACCCCGAGACCCGCCGCGAACAGGGCGGCCACATCGGGTTCCAATAGTACCTTTTTTGCGCTCGGGTTTCCTCGGCCGCGCCTGACGGCGCGGCCTGCGGGAACCTATCGCGCAAAAAATCTACGCTAAAAAAGCCCGCTCGCCAGCGGCGAGCGGTGAAAACGCGCGGCTCCGCCGCGCGTATAATCGACCTGTTACAGCGACCGCGTTGCCCCGGCTCTGCGCTACGCTGCGTGACTGAGTCGCCGGTAGGCGCGGCCGAGCTCCTCTCTTACGACCTGTCGTTCGAGGACGGCAACGCCCGTGACGACGACGAGGAAGCCGAGGGCGGTGGCGGGCGTGACGCCCGTGCCGAACAGCACCCACGACGTGATGGCGGCGAAGACGGGG